>CATPBJ010000173.1 GCA_955652395.1 uncultured Terriglobales bacterium
GCATCTTTGCTCCGCGCTTCTTTCAGGCCCCGTCTCGCGACGGGTGTTATTTCACCCTTGCGCTTCGCTATCCCTTCACGTCCATCACGTTGTGAAGAGGGCTTTCACCTCCAAGCTGTCGAACATGTTCGGCACACAACAAAATCGCCACCGGCCGAAGCCGATGGCGATTCTTTTCTGGAAACCTCCGAAATTATTTCAGTGTAGTCATGGGCACTCACCCTTCCCCGAAGTTACTGCCTTCTCGCTCGCCTGTGCCACCCGCAAGATCGTGCTCTCATCAAAATGCCGGCCCAGGATCTGCAACCCGATGGGTAGCTTGTTCTTGGTCTCGCCGCAGGGCACGGAAATTCCCGGGATTCCCGCCAGGTCCGCCGTCACGGTGTAGATGTCGGCCAAATACATGGCCAGCGGGTCATCCACTTTCTCGCCCAGCTTGAACGCCGCCGTGGGACTGACCGGCGCCGCGATGGCATCGACCTTGTTGAACGCTTCTTCGAAATCTCGGGTCAGCAAGGTGCGCACTCTTTGCGCCTTCAGATAATAAGCGTCGTAGTAGCCCGCGCTCAGGGCATACGTACCCAGCATGATGCGGCGTTTTACTTCTGCGCCAAAACCCTGATCGCGGCTGCGGCGGTACATTTCTGAGAGCGTTCGCGCATCCTTGGCGCGATATCCGTAGCGCACGCCGTCGAAGCGGGCCAGGTTCGACGAGGCCTCGGCCGTGGCCACGATGTAGTAAGTCGGAATCGCATATCGGGTATGCGGCAGCGAAACGTCCACGATCTCGCAGCCTTGCTTCGCCAGCTTCTGGATCGCTGCTTCGATAGCGCTACGAACTTCCTTGTCCAGACCTTCTCCCAGATACTCTTTGGCCACGCCAATCCGCAGCCCGCGTACCGGTTTCTCGAGTTCCGCGACATAGTCCGGAACCGGGACGTCGGCGGAAGTTGAATCCATGGGATCACGGCCGGCGATGGTCCGCAGCACGATGGCTGCATCTTTCACCGTTTTCGTGAGCGGGCCGATGTGATCGAGGGACGAGGCGAACGCGATCAATCCGTAGCGCGAAACTCGTCCGTAGGTCGGCACCATCCCAATTACGCCGCAGAACGAGGCGGGCTGGCGAATCGAGCCGCCCGTATCGGAACCCAGCGCCGCCACCGCCATATCCGACGCTACCGCCGCTGCTGATCCTCCGGAAGAACCGCCTGGAACACGCGTAAGATCGCGCGGATTGTGCACCAGCTTCCAGGCCGAGTTTTCATTGGACGATCCCATCGCAAACTCGTCGCAGTTCAGCTTGCCCAAAACCACGGCGCCGGCTGCTTCAAGCCAGGCCACGGCCGTACAATCGTACGGCGGAACATAGTTGCCCAGAATCTTTGACCCAGCGGTGGTGCGAACGCCTTTTGTGACCATCACGTCTTTGATTCCGACGGGCACACCGCCCAGGGGCGGAAGGTTCTCGCCTTTCGCCGCCAGCGCGTCCATCTGCGCCGCCTTGGCCATCGCCCGCTCTTTGGAGAGCGTCAGAAACGCGCCAATCTTCGGATCATCGCTCTCGATTTTGGCGTAGAAGGATTCCGCCAGCGCGGTTGCGCTGGTCTTGCGCTCCTGCACGGCGGAGCGGGCAGCATCAACGGTGAGAAGGTCCAGATTCATGCTGGTCGGTCGTTTGGTCAATAGTCGTTGGTCGTTAGTCGTCCGGCTTTCGCCGTTAGTCAGTGCGCGCCGACGACTAGTGACCAGCGACTAACGACCTGTGACTATCTTTCAATCACTCTCGGCACTTTGAAGAATGTTCCATCTGAGTCCGGAGCATTTTCCAGCGCCACGTCATGGGGCAGCGACTTGCGCAAGCCTTCGCGGATATCTTCCCGGCTGGCGTAGGCAAAGCGCTCGCTTCCCTGCTTGGACTGATCCACGCCATGACGATCGGAAATCTGCGCCATGGGCTGCACATTTGTCGTGTCGAGCTCGTTCAGGCTGTCAATGTGGCCAAGAATCGAGTTCAAGTCGCGCACCATACGGATGCGCTCTTCGGCCGTCAACTCCAAGTTGCCGAGATCTGCCACATAGGCAACGTCTTTTTCTGTAACCTTCATTCGCTGGCCTGATCTTGCCGGACGAATTCTTTGCCCCCGATAACAAACTCGATCCGCTTCACGCTCTCCGCGACGTAGCGATTGATCACCGCCAGGTACTGCGGAGCCAGCGCCTGCAACTCGGCCCGCCAGCCCGTGTCGGGAACTTCTACCCAAAGAATACCCTGAGCGAAATCGACCGCCCTGGTCCGCACTGCGACTGCATGCCCGCAGGCCAATGCCCACGCGAGCAACGGGCCTTGTCCCGAAGGAGTGCGCCGTAAGCTGCCGGCAACAATCTTTTCCAGTCCTGCGCCGACCTGTTCCAAGGCTCGGGTCATTGGGCGGATCAAATTCTTGGTGGGGACGAAAATGATTTTACCATTTCCCGAGCTTTCACCGGCTGCGGAAAAACCTACGTTCTATATTTTCAGGATAGCAATTTGCGCAGGGGAAATCGGACATGGAGAGAGGCAATATATTTCTTTTGCTCTCAGCTTGAGGAGAAACCCTCGTGGCATGGGGCTTGACAGCTTCTCTCCTGCAGGTCAGTTCTGGCTGGAATGGTCGGCTTGCGCAGGAAATTCTCGTCTCACATACTCCAGCGCGCTGTCCTTCGACTGCAGGCGCCCATCGAGCTGGGCATCCTCCACCAGGGAAAGAATTTCCTTGAAGCGCGGCCCGGGCGGGTACCCAGCCGCGATCAGGTCATCGCCGCTGATGAGCGGCGCGGGACGAATGGTTTCCGGAGGAATCGCGGCGATCCTCTCGCGGGTGAAGTTATAGGATGTCAAGTTGCAGTGACTGGCCTGGCAGTCCAGCCGATGCAGCTCGATGTGCTCTTCAAAGTGCGGCATGCGCACAAATTTCTTGAATGTGGATTCCTTCATCTGCGGCACGTGCGCGAAACGCATGTGGTTGGCAACCAGGGCCAGAATTTGCTCAGTAGCGTCGTTTGAAAAACGCAGGCGGCGGCAGATTTCCTCGGCCATCTTCACGCCGACATCCACGTGATCGTCAAAGCGAATTCGGTCCGGCGCCACGCGGAACGTGGGCGGCTTGCCGACATCATGCAAGAGCGCCCCCCAGGCCAGCATCGCCGGACACAGCTGCGACAAACCCTGGAGCAGCAACAGGGTGTGTACAAAGACGTCGCCTTCGGGATGAAACTCCGGTGGCTGCTGCACGCCCTTCATCGCGGAAATCTCCGGCAGCACTTCGCGAAGCAGACCCGTTTCGTCGAGCAGGAGAAAGGCTTGACGGGCGTGGCCCTCGGTAAGCATTTTGGTCAATTCGTCGCGAACTCGCTCGCGCGAGACTTGATGGATCCCCGCCGCCAGCTTCTGGATCGCGGCAAATGTTTCCGGCTCGATGGCATATCCGAAGCGGGCGGCAAAGCGCACCGCACGCAGCATGCGCAGTTTGTCTTCGGAGAAACGCAGTTCGGGGAGACCGATGGTCCGAATGATTCCCGCATTGAGGTCCTTGCGTCCGCCCACGAAATCGAGCACTGCGTCCCCGATGGGATCGAGCAGCAAGCCATTGATGGTGAAGTCGCGGCGCTCGACATCTTCCTGGGCGCTGTTGCTGAAGCGTACCTGGTCGGGATGGCGGCCATCACTGTAGCCGATATCGCTGCGGAAAGTGGCGACCTCGACGGTGTTGCCGCCAACGTCCCTCACCAGCACCAACACCACGCCAAACTGCGCGCCCACTGCGTAGGTCTCAGGAAAGATCCGCATGACCTCATCGGGCGTAGCGTCGGTGGCGACGTCGTAGTCGGCAGGCTCGCGTCCAAGCAGCAGATCGCGCACGCACCCGCCGACGAGGTAGGCTCGATGGCCGGCGTCGCGCAGAGTGCGAACAATCTGGGCAGCGTACTCCTTGACTTCAGGCATTCCATTCCGCCCGCAGGCGTTTGCGTTCCGCCTCGCTCAATGCGAACCATGACTCGGCCACGTCACGGACGCGTTCGAGGGCGGCCTGCATTTCCGCATGCTTGTGCCTGAGTTCTTCCGCATCCGCGTCCGGCGAAACCATGATCAACGGTGCACTCACAATCACTGCGCGGGAAAAAACATGGGGAATTTGCATCAGATCCCAGGCTTTTTCCAGGGTATATGCTTTTTCCACTCCGATATGAAACACGTAGATGGGCCGGCCAGTCTTCCTCGCCAGCATCGCCGGACCCGGCTTGGCGACATAGCGCGGGCCGCGCGGGCCATCGATCGTGAACGCGGTATCGAAACCCTCTTCCAGCCGCTTCGCCATGACCGCCAGGCCCCGCAATCCTCCGCGCGTGGAGCTGCCCTGTGCCGTGCCGAAACCGAAATGCTCAATTACACGCCGGGTCCACTGTCCGTCGAAGTTTGTGGTGTTCATCACGACTACTCCCCGGTTGCGCCAGAACCATGTGGACGAAATAATGCAGCGGTGCCAAAAGGCAGAAATTACCGGCACGCCTCTGGCGCGGGACTGCTCGTAGTGGTGCTGGCCCAGCGTTTCGAAACGCAACGTGGGCCCAAGCCCGCGAATGATTGCAATCACCGCCCAGGCGATGACCGGGATTTGCATGCGCCGCCAGCGCGAGAGTTGGGGCAGTCGGGTGTCGTAGAGCGAACTGACCGGCTCGGTAGCGTGCGGCGCGCTCGGGTTTCCACTCGACATCACGGAATATTGTAGCCGCCCAGCTGGCGACCGGACAGCCGGAGCCTGTCCTTGAGCGAAGTCGAAGGAGCGGCTGTCCCCCCGGATGGTTCGTGATTCCACTGCGATTCTTTTAGACTAACCATTATGGCTGGTGCCTACATTCTCGGCATCGAGACCTCCTGCGATGAGACGGCCGCATCGGTTGTTTATTCGGGAGAGAGACTCGTCTCGAATGTCGTCTTTTCGCAGATCGCGGCTCACCAACCTTATGGCGGGGTAGTTCCGGAGCTGGCTTCGCGTGAGCACCTGAAGGCAATTGTGCCGGTGGTCCGCAAGGCCCTTGCCGATGCCAGCCAGACCTACCACTCCATTGACGCGCTGGCTGTGACGCAGGGGCCGGGGCTGGCCGGCGCCCTGCTGGTCGGGATCGGATACGCCAAGGCGTTGGCGTTCGCTCTCGACAAACCCCTGATCGCTGTGAATCACCTCGAAGGGCACATTCATGCCGTGCTGCTCGAAGAACGCCAGAAGAATAATCGCGAGATGAGTTTCCCCGTACTGGCTTTGGTAGTTTCGGGCGGACACACTCATCTTTACCTCGCCGAACAACAAGACGAGCACTGGTCGTACCAGAACATCGGTCACACCCGCGATGACGCCGCCGGCGAAGCCTTCGACAAGGTGGCAAAGCTACTGGGATTGGGATATCCGGGCGGCCCCATCATCGACAAGCTGTCTCCTCACGGCGATCCCACCGCGGTGAAGTTTGCTCCTTCACAGCTCAAGCATCGAGATCGCAAAGACAACGGTGACCCCGTAGCCGGATCGCGCTTTGATTTCTCCTACAGTGGAATCAAGACGTCGGTTTTGCGCTATGTCGAAAGGCATGACATGGAGGCGTCAATTGAGTCTCGCCGAAAAGCCCTGAGCAAGATGGAGAAACCCGCCCTTGAGGACTATCTGCTCCATTGCGACCGGCAAACGCTGAATCTGGTGGCTTCCTTCCAGCGCGCGTTGGTGGGTGATCTGATCACAAAAACTCTGGCGGCGGCGCGCGCCTGCAATGCTGCCACCCTGTTCGTCACCGGCGGTGTGGCCGCGAACAATGAGTTACGTCGGCGGTTTGAACAGGACGCGACCATGGAGGGCCTGCCGGCGTATTTTCCTTCCCGTCCGCTTTCGACTGACAATGCAGCCATGATCGCAGCCGCGGCCTATCCCAAGTTTCTGGCTGGAGAGTTTGCCACAATGGATTTCTCGGCGGAGGCTGGGATGGTGCTGCGGTAGGGCAGCACTTGGCAACCAGCAATTTGCATTTTGCTTACGCCGAACCTGCCATTTTTTCCGGCTCGGGTGGCACGGTTGAATGCTTTGGCCAAATGCCAAGTGCTGATTGCTGCCTTACTTCCCTGCCGCTTTGACTTTGGTGACACGGCTTCCCAGCAGGGCCTCGAGCGCTTTAGTGAGCTGGGCTTCGATATCGATGTCCTTGAAGATGGCGAAATTGGCGCGTTGCTCTTGGGCATCAAACCCGCTGTTCTTGCCAGCCACGATCACGATCGGGATGTCAGCGGTTTCGGGTTGGGCTTTGAGGGCGGTGATGAATTCGGTCCCAGTCATCTTGGGCATCTGCATATCCGTAATGATGATGTCGGGATGAATCCGTTTGACGATGGGAAGCGCTTCTTCGCCGTTGGTGGCCGACTCCACCGTATAGCCGCGCTCCTCCAGAAACCGGCACACCGTGTGCCGGATGAGCATGGAATCGTCAACAACAAGGGCCACGAGCGGAGTTTGACTTTTTGCGGGCAAGATATTCCCCGGGCGACATTAACAAAATGTTACGGTTGCAACAAGAATAAAGGACCTGAACCGGTTACCTTTGTCACCCGGGAACGAGTCTGACCCTCGTACTCCGGCCTCTCGGGCGAACAGATTGCAAAGCGGGATCAGGATTCGTTTGACAGTTTGGTGTCTTCGATGATCATGTCCTTGAATTCGCTGGATTCGAAGATTTCACCGCACTCCTTGCATTCGACGAACTCAGAGTCTTCCTCACGGGCCACGATTTGGACACGCGGGTGCTTGCACGGTGCCATGTGGCTTCTCTTCTCGGGGAGTGGCGACGGCGAGGATGGAGTCATAAATCCGGGTCTTGGGGTCCCTGTCGACGGCCGGGGATTTCGCCGGAAATTGGCGGTATTTTAGACCGCCATCCTCAATTGTCAAGTCCCTCCATGATCTTCAACCGGGAATAGTTCACCTAAAGGCTAGGCAGCGGGTCTTGCCTGGGGGCAGCGAAATAGGATGGCTCAAGTGCAGTGTCTCAAGCAGCTAAGCTCTATGCGGTAACCGTTCGATGGTATTTTTTGACCATTGTCTGTAAGGGGTTGCATTTGAGCAGGTTGGCAGCTAATATAGAGATATCCGACTGAAAAGGTCGGATTTTGTCAACCATGCTGAAGCTGACCAAAAAGGCAGATTACGGATTAATGGCCATGAAGCATCTGGCCGAGCATGCCGAGCATGGAGCCCGTAGCGCCAAGGATGTGGCAGATGCCTACCATATACCCCAGGAGGCCCTGGCCAAGATTCTGCAGCGCCTGGTGAAGGCCGGCCTGCTCCACTCGCAGCATGGGACGAACGGGGGTTACACGCTGGCTCGCGATCCGGGAATGATCTCGGCGTTCGAGGTGATCCGGGCCATCGATGGTCCGCTTTTTATCACCTCGTGCGTTACCGTACGGGGCGAATGCGACCAGAGCGACCGCTGCAATATCCGCGAACCCTTGCGGCGGGTTAGCCACGACATCGAGGAGCTGCTTCGGCGCATCACTATCCTAGAGATGAAGGAAGAGTCGGCGCACGGTAGCGACCTGGCCGGCAAGGATAAGGCGAAGGAATTCGTAACCATTGGATAAGCAGGTTCTGAGGAGAGCAATTATGAGCACGGATGTAAAGACGATCCCCCAGGGAACAAACGGACACCCGGAAGTACGGACGCAGGAGCAGCGCACTGCCGCCAACGGAGTCAAGCTGCCTGTGTACATGGACAACCATGCCACCACGCCCATGGATCCCCGAGTGCTGGAAGAAATGCTTCCCTACTTCATGGAGAAGTTCGGCAACGCCGCCAGCCGCAACCACTCCTTCGGATGGGCCGGTGAAGAAGGCGTCGAGAGCGCGCGTGAGCGCGTGGCCAAACTGATTGGTGCGACCCCCAAAGAAATCATTTTCACTTCGGGCGCCACTGAAAGCGACAACCTTGCCATCAAAGGCGTGGCCGAGATGTACAAGGAAAAGGGTAACCACGTCATCACGGCCGTGACCGAACACAAGGCCGTGCTCGATACCTGCAAGCGGCTGGAGAAGTACGGTTACCGCGTCACTTACCTGCCGGTGCAGAAAGACGGCTTGATCGACCTGGAGGAACTGGGACGCGCCCTCGATGACAAGACCATCCTGGTGACGATCATGGCGGCGAACAACGAGATTGGTGTGGTGCAGCCAATTGCGGAAATCGGGAAGCTTTGTCGCGCGCGCGGCGTGATCTTCCATACCGACGCCACCCAGGCGGTGGGCAAGATTCCGATCGACGTAAACAAGATGAGCATCGACCTGATGTCCATCTCGGCGCACAAGATGTACGGCCCGAAGGGGGTCGGCGCTTTGTACGTAAGGCGCAAGAATCCTCGGGTGCAGATTTCGGCCATCATTGACGGCGGCGGACACGAGCGCGGCATGCGTTCGGGAACCCTGAACGTCCCCGGAATTGTTGGGCTGGGCAAGGCCTGCGCGATTGCCTGGGAAGAGATGGCCAAGGAATCGTGTACCCTGGCGGGTCTGCGAAACCGGCTGCGCGACCGCATCATGGGCCGGCTTGACGAGGTCTACATCAACGGATCCATGGAGCATCGCCTGCCCGGCAATCTGAATATCAGCTTTGCCTACGTGGAAGGCGAGTCGCTGCTGATGGGCATCAACGATATCGCAGTTTCGAGCGGATCGGCGTGCACCTCGGCGACTCTCGAGCCATCTTATGTATTGAAGGCTCTGGGCACGGGCGACGATCTGGCGCACAGTTCGATCCGCTTCGGCATCGGGCGCTTCAATACCGAGGCTGAAGTGGATTACGTAGCCGACCGGGTCATCGAAACAGTGGAGCGGTTGCGCGAGCTTTCGCCTCTGTACGAGATGGCGAAAGAAGGCGTGGATTTGAAGAGCGTTAAGTGGGCGGCAGAGTAAGGATGTTCGCGTCGCGCTTTACTTCATCGTGCACACGCGATGACGCGCGGTCGTTCACTTAGATCCTTCGCGCGCAAAGGCGCCCAGGATGACACATAGCTGGAATTTTTAGGAGAGGGTCAAAATGGCATATAGCGATAAGGTTCTCGATCATTACTCAAACCCGCGCAACGTGGGCTCGATGGACAAGAGCAGCAACGAAGTCGGAACTGGTCTTGTCGGCGCGCCGGAGTGCGGTGACGTGATGAAGTTGCAGATCAAGGTAAATCCGCAGACCAACATCATCGAAGACGCGAAGTTCAAGACTTTCGGATGCGGCTCCGCCATTGCATCGTCTTCCCTGGCCACGGAATGGGTGAAGGGCAAGACGGTGGATGAAGCGCTGCAGATCAAGAACACCGAGATCGTGAAGGAGCTCGCGCTTCCTCCAGTGAAGATTCACTGTTCGGTGTTGGCGGAAGACGCCATCCGGGCGGCGATTCATGACTGGAAGGCAAAGCAGGGCGCGGCCAAGCCGGTAGCTGTCGAAACCAAGTAGCTGTCAGCTATCAGCCGTCGGCTCTGAGCATAAAACTGCTGCGCGCTCCGGCATTTTGAGTCACATATGGCAACCACAACGGACGAAACGACCAACCCGGCGGCTCCGGCGAAGGGCGGCGTCAAGGTTACGGACAAGGCGCTGGCCAAGGTGCGCTCTGCCATCGTCAAGGAAGGTATCTCACCGGGGCAGGGCGGGCTGCGCCTGGGCGTGCAGGGCGGCGGGTGTTCGGGTTTGAGCTACAACATCCGGTTTGACACGCAGCCCCGTGAGCGCGACCGAATCTTCCAGTTTGGCGATGTGCGGGTGTTTGTGGACCCGAAATCGTTCATCTACCTGAACGGCATGGTCCTGGATTATCAGGAGACTCTGATGCAGCAGGGATTTGTATTCGTCAATCCGAATGCATCGAAGTCATGCGGCTGTGGCACGTCTTTCTCAGGGTAACTGTGTGTTTGATGTGGCGCGGGCTCCATCGCCCGCGAACGCCTGGAGTGGCATGGCTCTCCGCGCTCCGCGTTCTCCGGTTTAGCTTCTCCGGTCCAGTGATGGGAAATCCCTGAGAGTTCCTGCGGCGTATGCGCCGGTCGCGAGCGAGGGCGCCCGCGCCACACAAACACAAGACTTTCAATGGTGATTGATACTTCCAAAACGATTTCAGCGCCAGCGAGCGGCGATACGACCGCCAGTTGCTGGTCGTGTGGCGACATGCGCGCGGCCCACTTCTGCCACGCCTGTGGCAAAGTGCAGCCGCCCTTGCCGGTGAATTATTTTTCGTTCTTTGGATTGCCTCGGAAGCTCAACGTGGACGTGCTCCGCCTGGAGCGGGACTTTTACGAGCTGAGCCGGAAGCTGCATCCTGATCTCAACGCTCGTGCTGACAAACGCGAGCAGGAGTGGAGCCTGGAGCAAAGCTCGTTGCTCAACGACGCCTACCGCACGCTGAAGGATCCGATCAAGCGCACGCAGTACCTTCTGCGATTGGAGGGCGTGGAACTCGAAGAGCAATCGAAGACTGCCACTGAAAAGGCGCGGGCCAGCGGCGAAGTGAAGAAACAGATCGTGCCTCCCGACCTGCTCGAAGAAGTCTTCGAGCTGAATATGCAGCTTGAAGAGCTGCGCATGAACAAGAAGATGGGCGAGCACGACCCTGCCCTGGTGAAAGATCTGGAAGCTCACAAGGCCCAGTTCGAGAAGAAGTACGAAGAGTTAGCAGAAGAATTGAAGGGTCATTGGAACCGCTGGGACCAGGCGGTTGACCGCAATAACGGCGATGAGCGCCGCGGTGCGCTGGACAGCATGGTCGATCTGCTGAACCGGCGAAGCTACATCAGAAATCTGGTACGGGACGTGAATGAGGCACTGGGTAATTGACTGACCGCATCGTCGGCATCGATCTCGGCACCACCAACTCACTGGTGGCGTTCATGCAGGGGGATCGCCCTGTCGTAATCCCAGGCGCAGATGGAGTGAATCTGGTGCCATCCGTGGTGGCACTGGATGATAAAGATCAGATCATTGTTGGCAACGCAGCGCGAAAATATTTGATCGAGACTCCCGAGCGCGCCGTTTACTCGATCAAACGCCTGATGGGTCGCGGCATCGAAGATATCCAGCAAGAATTGAAGCTGTTTCCTTTCCGCCTGGCTGATGATCTTCAGACGGGAGAAGTTCTACGTATTCGGCTCGGTGAGAGGACCTTCACGCCTCCCGAGATTTCAGCTTTTGTTCTTCGCCAGCTTAAGCGTAACGCCGACCGATTCTTCAATGCGCCAGTGACGAAAGCGGTCATCACCGTGCCTGCCTACTTCAACGACGCCCAGCGGCAGGCCACCAAGGATGCAGGCCGAATCGCCGGCCTCGAGGTGCTGCGCCTGGTGAATGAACCGACGGCCGCTTCCCTTGCCTATGGGCTCGACAAGAAACAGAACGGCATTGTCGCCGTGTATGACCTGGGCGGCGGCACGTTCGACATATCGATCCTCAAGTTGCATGACGGGATTTTCGAGGTCGTCGCGACCAATGGCGATACACATCTGGGAGGCGATGACATCGACAATCTCTTGATCACGATTGCGCTCGACGACATTCGTGGCGACATGGGTCTGGATGTTTCGCGAGATGGCGAAGCGGTGGCCACCATTCGCAAGGCCGTCATCGAAGCCAAGATTGCGCTTTCTTCCCAGCCCGCGACTACGCTCGAAGTTGAGCTGCCGGGCGGCAAGCACTATCTGAGAAAAATCGCGCGGGAGCAGTTCGAGCAACTGATTCAGCCCATCATCGATCGCACTGTCGGCCCCTGCAAACAGGCACTGAAAGACGCAGGCCTGAAGCCGGAGCAGATTGATGAAGTGGTGCTGGTCGGCGGCTCCACGCGAATTCCCAAAGTGCGAGTGCTGGTCGAAGCGATGTTCCAGCGCAAGCCGCACACCGACCTGAATCCGGACGAAGTTGTCGCTCTGGGCGCGGCGGTGCAAGCCAACATTCTTTCCGGGGGGTCCGAAGCAACGGAGAACATGCTGTTGCTCGATGTGACGCCTTTGTCGCTCGGTATTGAGGTGGCGGGCGGCGTCACTGACAAAATCATTCTCCGCAATTCGACGATTCCCGCTTCGGCCACGCAACACTACACGACACAGGTAGACGGGCAGACCAATGTTGCCATCCACGTACTGCAGGGCGAACGGGAACTGGCGAAGGATTGCCGCTCCCTGGCACGCTTCGAGTTGAAAGGAATTCCGTCGATGCCGGCGGGAATCCCACGGGTAGAGGTAAAGTTCCTGATCGACGCAAATGGCATTCTGCACGTTTCCGCGCGCGAACAACGCAGCGGAAAGGAAGCGGAGATTGAGGTCCAGCCCAGCTACGGTTTAACGGATGAGCAAGTCGAGAGCATGATCCTCGATTCGTTTGACTCCGCGGAAGAGGATTTCCGCGAGCGCCAAGTGATCGAGGCGCGGAATGAGGCAGGCACCATTCTGGCGGCGCTTGAAAAAGGAAAGAGAAGCCCTGCCTGGGGACAGCTCACCAGCGCCGAGAAGAAGCGCATCGCCAAACTGGAAAAGGCATTGAACGAAGTGAAGAGCGAAGACGACTATCAGGCCATCCGCACTGCTATTGACGCACTGAACCAGGGTACGATGCGACTCGCGGAGCTGATGATGGATAGCGCCGTGTCCACGGCCTTGAAGGGGAAGACGATGGACCAGGCGGACATGGGTGAAGGCCCCGACGCTCCGCACCCGGTGGCTAAAGCGGAGTTTGAATAAGACAGCTCTCAGTTTATGGTTTTCAGTTGTCCCGAACGATTCGAAGTTAGGAGCAGGAATGGCTGAACACAAAACACAAGGCGCGGGAGCAGCAACAGTCGACCCTCCGGGCGAGAACACGGTGCAAGTCACTTTTCTGCCCGAGGACAAGACCGTGCAGTTCGAGCACGGCAAGCTGCCTTACAAAGATCACGGCAAAGAGGAATCGCTGCTTGACGTGGCGCTGAACCATGGCATCCGTCTGGACCACGCCTGCGGCGGCAATTGCGCCTGTACCACTTGCCACATCTGGGTGAAGGAAGGCGCCGAGAATCTTTCCGAAATGGGCGATGACGAAGCCGACCGGCTGGACATGGCCGCCGATTTACAGTTAAACTCCCGACTCGGCTGCCAGGCAGTGATCAATAAGCCAGGCAAAGTCGTAGTCGAAATTCCGGCGTGGAACCGGAATTACGTATCGGAAGAACACTAGAAGGCGGTTTCTCGTTTCCTGTTTCTAGTTTCGGTTTCTTGATCGCTCGAAACCGGAAACCAGAAACTGGAAACTGATCCAAGGAGCATGCATGCCGAAAGAATTGACCTGGGACGATGCGGACGACCTCGGAATCCTGCTCTCCGACAGGCATCCCGAAACCGATCCGTTGGCCGTGCGCTTCACCGATTTACACCGGCTGGTGACGGAGCTGCCTGAGTTCAAGGATGATCCCAAGAAATCGAACGAGGGCAAGCTGGAAGCTATCCAGATGGCGTGGCACTCGGAGTTTCTGGACCGTACTCAAGCCTAGCGTGCCGGCTGCGGTCATTTGGGAGCATCCGCTGCTCGATAGAACTCCTGCAATACGTTAAACGCCTGCTTGTGCTGTCCGAGATTCGAAACCAGTCCCTTGCGGTTGTAGTAATCCTGTGTACCCGGCAGCAAGCGGCGCGGCGAGTGGAAATCCATCAGAACCCACGGCGATAGACCCGCCAGCGATGGAATTTTCTTCAGCATTTTCAGCTGGTGCTGGTAAAGATTGGCCTGGTACTCCTCGGTCCAGCGTTCATCCGCGTCGCCGTGCTTGCCGTACGGGCTATCCGCGCCAAATTCGCTCATGATCAGCGGTTTGTCCCATGCAATCTTCCATTGCATGCGGTCGGCATCCTCGGAACGTCCCCAATACCAGCCGAGATACTCATTCAATCCCAGCACATCGAGATATTCGCCGAGCGGGTCGTTGAGGACGCGTGTGTCCGGGCCGGCCTCGTCAACGTGATTCAGGGCTGACGTGATCAGGCGGCTGGCGTCGAGCTGGCGCGCACGGTCAGCAAGCTGCCGCAGAAATGTGAGACGCGCGGGTTTGACCGGGGTCTCGTTCGAAAGCGACCAGAAGATAACCGAAGCACGATTGTGGTCGCGCGCAATCATGTCGCGCAGCTGGTTCTCGGCGTTTTGCAACGTGCCTAGGTTCTCCCAGTCAATGTCCCAGTAGACTGGAATTTCGGACCACACCAGCAGGCCCATGCGGTCTGCAAGGCGAGTCATGTTCTCGCTGTGTGGGTAATGGGTCAAGCGTACGAAATTGCAGCCCAGTTCCCGAGCCCATCCCAGCAGAGTCTGAGCATCTTCGGGGCTGAACGCCCGCCCACCGCGGACCGGCGCCTCTTCATGCAGGGCGATGCCGCGCAGGAAAATCGGCTTGCCGTTGAGCAAAATTTGAGTGCCACGAGCTTCGATGGTACGGAAGCCGACGGAATCGTGCACTTTGTCACTGCCGTTAGACAAGACGACGTCGTAGAGCTTGGGGTTGCCGGGCGACCACAATTCAAGCTTGGCAGGAAAGCGAAACTCTGCTCGGCCCGCTGCATCGGTGGTGAGGCTTTGCTTGATCGCGGCTTCAGGAATTTCAACCGTGACCTGCTGCTCCGACGTGGAGCCACTGAGTTGCACCCAGCCCGAGATCTCATGGCTCGATCCCTTGGCAAGTTGCACGAAGTAATCCTGAATGAAGGTTTCGGGAACCTCGACCAGCATTACATCCCGCGTGAGTCCTCCGTAGTTCCACCAGTCGGTATTTACGGACGGGACGCCGTCGCGTCGGCGGGCGTTGTTGACCTGTGCGACCAGGAAGTTGTTACCTTCGCGAATCTCGTCGGTAATTTCAAAATTGAAGGGCGTGAACCCGCCTTCGTGGTCGCCCAGGGCCTGCCCGTTGAGATAAACGCGGGTGAAGTAGTTGGCCGCTCCGAAATAAACGAAAACGCGAGTGTGCTCCCGCTTCCGATACGAAAATGACTTCTTGTACCATACCGGGCCTTCATAAAAGAACAGCTCTTTCTTCTGCAAGTTCCAATCTCCCGGAACGTTCAGAACATCGGATTTGTCGAAGTCGTATTCGACGAGCTCACGCTTGTCTTTGGGCTTGGCATTAAGGTAGAAGCGGGCGTTCAGGCCAGTTTCGTAAGGATCGACAATAGCCTGCCATGGACCATTCAAGCTGATGGTGGTGCGGTTAGGAATGTTGTTAATCAGCGTCGTAGGGTTCGCGGCGGCATAGCCAAACGACGCAAGCGTCACCAGCAGAAAAAGCAGTCGTCTCATGGAAGCCTCTCGGGTCGGGCAATCTTATTGAGAGCCTTCGATGCTGTCAACGGTCGGGCGCACTCTTCTGATGATCGGCCCTCCGCTAGCTCGCAGTCGTGGTCGAGGTCTCTTCCACGCTGGCCTCGCGCAAAAACTTAGCGGCTTCTTCCGGAGGCGTGGGATTGATGTAGAAACCCGTTCCCCACTCGAAACCCGCCGTCTTGGTCAGCTTGGGCATGAACTCGATGTGCCAGTGGTAGTGGTCGTTGTTCGGGTCCTGCACTGGCGAAGTGTGGATGACCAGGTTGTAGGGAGGTTTATCCAGCACGCGCTCGGCCTTGGTGAGCAAAGTCTTCAGCGCCTTGGCCAGATTTTCAAACATGTGGGAAGAAGAATTCTCGAATGCCGATTCATGCTGCTTGGGCAGGATCCAGGTTTCAAACGGAAAACGCGGAGCGTACGGCGCCAGAGTGATGAAGTCGGCATTTTCGGCGACCACGCGAGTGCCGGTCTCGATTTCCTGGCGAATCACATCGCAGAAGACGCAGCGCTCCTTGTAGATGTAGTACTGTTTTGCACCCTCGATTTCTTCACTCACGTAAATCGGAAGAATGGGCAAGGCAATCAGCTGCGAGTGCGCGTGTTCGAGCGATGCTCCGGCTGCTTCCCCGTGATTTTTGAAAATCAGGATGTACTTGAAGCGACGGTCCTTCTTGAGGTCAAGGATGCGATCGCGGAAGGTCCAAAGCACATCTTCGATGCGCTTGGGTGGAAGGTTGGCCAGGCTGGCGTTGTGGTCCGGAGTTTCGACGATAACCTCATGCGCTCCGATGCCGTTCATGCGGTCGAACATGCCCTCGGCCTGGCGGTTGAGATTGCCTTCAATTCCGAGTGCCGGAAACTTATTGGGAACCACGCGCACCGTCCAGCCTGGAGAATCGCGTTGGGGCGATGGCCCGCCGTTGGGATTAGGGCGATAGGCCTGGATTTCAGGCGGAGTCTTCGATTCGTTGCCGTAACAGAAGGGGCAGAAGCCGCCTCTGATTTTGACTGCCTCGCGAGCGAAGTCGGTCGGACGCTTGGCGCGGTCGGTCGAAATGATCACCCAGCGGCCCACAATCGGGTCTTTTCGAAGCTCAGGCAATTGCTGAAATCCTTTCTGCGGCTCGCAAAGTAAACCGCTCCCCGTCGATCCGTTTATTTTACGCCTAGGACACTGCGGAAAAACGCCGATCTGGGGCAACCTTGGGAAAGGCACCAACTTCAGTCGTGCCGCAAGACCGCCCCAGCGCTGCTTCTTCAGCCACTGAGGTTCCCTTGTGTAGATTGAACTCGGGTTCACAGCGCAGTAACAGTGTTTCCAACGCGCTCTCGACGGATGAGCCGGCCTAAGAAAGCACACCTCAGCGGCTTAAAGCTGCGGCCACGTCCCGCTTAGTGGCACGAGTAGAACTCGTGGCCTGCCCATTTCCTCGCGAGCGGCAGATTGTTTGCGACCTCTTCAGCCATGCCACCAGCGGCTGAAGGGAGTCCGGCCTTTAGCCCCTACGGTCCACTGTTCCATCCCGCAGTTCCGGTTTACCGCAGCCTGCTAGGCCGAAACGTTCGGGAACGGTTCGATCTGCGGATGGCTCGATCGCTGGTCGTAGTACACGCTTACAACGTCGAGGCGCCAGGGGCAGGAAGGCGGCAGGTGGCGCAGGTATTCGCAGGCAGCGGCAACGAACAGTTCGCGGCGTTTCTCGCGGTCAACCGCGGCTTCAGCCGGCTTCACGTCGGGGGGGTGCGGGTCTTGACCTCGACAAAGCACAGAATGCCATCACACCAGCCAATCAGGTCGATTTCGCCCCGACGGTTGGGCGAACGAAAATTGTGGGCGATCATGGTGTACCGTGTCTTCGAAGATAGAACATAGGCGTGTTCCTCACCACGCTGGCCAGTGCGCAAGTAGTCCGGGACACTGCCGGGTGGCAGGGTCTTGCTCGCGATCCAGTCGAGGTGCCAACCGTGGCGTGAGTGAGACGA
>CATPBJ010000174.1 GCA_955652395.1 uncultured Terriglobales bacterium
GAGGAATCCCATGTCGACGCTCCTTGAGTCCGCTTTAACAGACCGACCGACAATTTACACCTGGCTCCGTCCATACTCAAGTCCTCGTATCGAGCCATGCTAAATGTAACCCGAGGGGAGGCAGTCGAGACACGTAGGATGTAACCCGACTCAGAGGCAATTTTGAGGAGGGTTGGATTGGGACACAAGGCGAAGTGGGAATATTTCCGGGCAGTGTATGAGCGGTATCACAGAGCGGGGCGGGAAGCGAAGCACTTAATGCTGAACGAATTTTGTCTGAACACCGGCTATCACCGGAAATACGCGATTCGACTTCTGAATGGACCTCCTCCCGGAAAGCAACCGGAGCGACGGCGGCGGGGACGGCGACCGCGCTATGGCCCGCAAGTGCTCTCCATCCTGGCGGCGATTTGGGAAGCCGCGGGATATCCCTGGTCGGTGCGGCTGAAGGCCTTGCTGCCGAGTTGGATGCCCTGGATTCGCAAGCGCTACCGGATGACCTCGGCGACGGAGAAACAATTACTGGGCATCAGTGCTCGGCAAATCGACCGGCGCTTGCGGGCGAGGAAGAGCGAGCGGAAACGGGTTATCTACGGACGCACCAAGCCGGGCTCGCTGTTGAAGCACCACATCCCGGTGAAGACCGATAGTTGGGACGTGACTTCGCCCGGGTTCAGCGAGATCGATCTGGTGGCGCATTGTGGAAACTCGGGAGACGGAGAATTTGCCCATACTCTGAACCTGACCGACATCCACAGCGGCTGGACGGAATCGCGCGCTCTGTTGGGGAAGAGCCAAGTGGCGGTGCAGCAAGGGCTGGATGAGATCGAGAAAAGATTGTTTTTTCGCCTTCTGGGAGTGGATTCGGACAACGGATCGGAGTTTATCAACTGGCATCTGCAGCGGTGGTGTGAGCAGAAGCAGATTCAGCTCACGCGCGGACGGCCCTACAAGAAGGATGACAATGCGCACGTGGAGCAGAAGAACTGGACGCACGTGCGCAAGCTGCTGGGGTGGGAACGCTACGACTCGGCAGCGGCGGTGGAGGCCATCAATGATCTCTATCGGGAGGAGCTGCGTTGGTGGATGAACCTGTATCTGCCCTCGGTGAAGCTGGTGAAAAAAGTTCGTGTGGGATCGAAAGTGCGGCGCGTGTATGACGCAGCGCAGACGCCTTTGGAGCGGGTGCTGGCTGGCGCGCAGGCCAAGCCGGAGCGGGTGGCCGAACTAAAAAAGCTGCGCCAGGGCTTGAATCCGTTTCAACTGGGGAAGTTGATTGATCAGAAACTGCAGCGCATTTACGATCTGGCGAATCGGCGGCTCAGTCCGAAAGTGCCAGCGGAGAACGGCGGTGCGCAGGCGAAGGAAAAAACACAACGCGGCCGGCGAAACGGCGACGGCGGGTCTTCGGTTACATTTCCAATGTCTCGACGGTCGAACCCAGGGTTACATCTTTAAATGGCTTGACGCGAGATAGCTGCGAATGGAACCACACAAGATACAGGCAGAATCATGCCTCGAACGAACCGCACGTAGAGCAAATCGCCAATCATTTACAATATCCAATTCCCTGCTACCCAGGACTCCTAACCATGCATCGCTGGTCTCAACTCTTTATCCCTACTCTGCGTGAGGCGCCTGCGGACGCCGAGGTCGCCAGCCACAAATTTCTGGTGCGGGCCGGTTACATCCGGCAGCTGGCCGCCGGAATTTACTCTTATCTCTTCATGGGACAGCGCTCCTTCAACAAGATCATGGGCATTGTTCGCCACGAGATGGACAAAATTGGACAGGAATTCTACCTGCCTGCGATTCATCCGCGGGAGTTGTGGGAGGCCAGCGGGCGCTGGGCGGTGATGGGTGACACCATGTTCCGGCTGAAAGACCGCAAGGGGGCCAATCTCTGCTTAAGCATGACACATGAAGAAGTCATGACCGAGATAGCGCGCAAGGAGTTGCGCAGCTACAAGCAGCTGCCCCAGATCTGGTACCAGATTCAAAGCAAGTTTCGCGATGAAGCTCGGCCCAAGTCCGGCCTGTTGCGGGTGCGGCAGTTCATCATGAAAGACTCGTACTCTTTCGACATCGATGCCGCCGGTCTGGATGTTTCGTACCAGAAGCACTACGACGCCTACTGCCGCATTTTCGATCGCTGTGGGCTGAACTACATGGTGGTCGAGGCAGATTCGGGCGCCATGGGCGGATCGCAGTCGCACGAGTTCATGGTGCGGACACCGGCGGGCGAAGACCGGATCGTCAGCTGTGAAAAGTGCAAGTACGCCGCCAACCTGGACAAGGCAACATCGAAACTGGCTGCGGTCGAGGAACTCAAGGCGGAAGGCGACGGCAAGCCGCTCGAAGTGCACACGCCGGGAATGAAGACGATTGAAGAGGTCGCTAAATTCCTGGGTGTGTCGCCGAAGAACAAGATGAAGACGCTGGCGCTAATGCTGGAAAGCCCGGATCCCAAGACGGGCAAGGCATCCGCACGAGCAGTGGTCTTGCTGATGCGCGGCGATCATCAGATGAATGAGACCAAGCTATCGTCTGCTCTGGGGGGCAAGGAAACACGCCCCATGCAGGAAGAGGAAATCCGTCACCTGTTCAATTCTCCAGCCGGGTTTCTGGGCCCCATCGGTATGGTGTGGGCGAAGGATATTCAGGACATCGAACGTCCGGTGCTACTGGTAGACAAGGCGCTTGAAGGCCGCACCAATCTGATTGGAGGGGCCAACAAGGAGGACTATCACCTTAAAAACATCACGCCGGGCCGAGACTTCCAGCCCACTGCTTATGTTGATCTGCGCAGCGTGACTGCGGGCGAAGATTGCCCGAATTGTGGCGGGACGCTGCGTATTGATACCGCGGTCGAGATCGGACACATCTTCAAACTGGGTTACAAGTACTCGGAGTCCATGGGTGCGCGTGTTCTGGACAAGAATGGCAAAGAAGTAACGCCCATCATGGGCAGCTATGGCATTGGAATCGAGCGCATCCTGACGGCCGCCGTGGAGCAGGACAACGATGAGAACGGCTTCTGGCTCCCGCCACAAATTGCGCCTTTCGAGATCGTGGTGACGCCCACCAACGCGGGGGACGAGAAGCTGCTAAGCACCGCCGTGGACATAGCCGAGCGGCTTGAGGCTGCGGGATTCGAGGTGTTGCTGGATGACCGGGACGAAAGGCCTGGGGTCAAATTCAAGGATGCTGACCTGGTAGGTATCCCCTTTCGAATCACTGTCGGAAAGAAGGTTACCGAAGGTACTGTGGAAGTGGTTCGGCGCTCGACTCGGCAATTGGAGGATGCTAGCATCTCCGAAATAACCGAATATTTCAAAAAAAATTTACGGTCTGCGCGCTGAGCCTTCTGGTGCGCGACCGCAGGCGGAGTGCGCAAATGGGCTCGCTGAAAATGGTTGTTGGCATTTTCGTGATGGTGGCCTCGGTTTACCTGATCGCTGTGCTAGCGCCGCCCTTCCTTTCCAACTATCAGTTTGAGGACGCCATCCGGACCGAAGCCCAGATGGACACCTACAACACCAAGACCGAAGATCAGATCCGCGATGCTATCTTTAAGAAAGCGCAGGATTTGGATGTTCCGGTTACCCGGGAACAGATCAAGGTTCAGCGCAGCGGCGTAACCGGCACCGGCTCGATCAGCATCGAGGCTCCGTACACTGTGCATATAAGTCTGCCGGGCTATCCTCTGGATCTGAACTTCGAGCCGGCAACCAGAAACAAAGGTGTGTTGTAACGCGCAAGCGCCAGAAAAAAGGCAAAGTTGGCACAGGAACCTGGAACGCAACCCCCCTTACTTCCGTACTCTTGTTTCCCACTCCGGTAACTACCTACCATTCAGGAATACGTGTGCAGAAGCGCCCCAATTGGTGTGACTGGCACTGACACTTTTACCTGCTCGGCAATGTAAGTGCGGACCTGGCACTGACGGTCCGAGATTGTACGGAGGATGTATGAAGGTGGGGAACAGGATCTTGCTTCTGCTGCTCGGGGCGATTGCCATGCTGGGAGGGGCGGGTTGTGGGGGTGGCAGTAACTGTCCAAACACCATCTTTAAGAGCAGCGCCAGGTCGGGCGGGACGACGCCCGTTGCGCACGCCATCGGCACAGTGTGTGGTCCTGGAACGCCCCCCGGAGGAGGGGGAGGAAACACTGCTGCCCTGCTTTACCACCTCAGCGCCAGCAACATTCTGGCCGCCGACCTCAGTACTACTGGGACCTTCGCCCCCATCACATCGCTAACGCCCCCAACGCTCCCGAGCAGTTTCAGCGACAACATGGTTATCGTCAACAAGAAGTTCCTTTACGTCCCGATGGGTGACTCCACGGTGCAAGCCTTTACTATTGACCGCGCTAGCGGAGCTTTGACACTTATTGCCGGAAGTCCGTTCACGGCACCAGGAGGCGCAGATACGGCCGTCAGCGATCCTGCCGGGCGCTTTCTGTTCGTCGGCGGTGAAGTCATTGGAAAAATTGCGACGTTCCAGATCAATTCCACCACCGGCGTCCTGACGCCATCTCCAGGATCACCCTTCCAGAGTTTCAACCTACTCAGCGCGGACAGCATGACGGTGGACGGAAGTGGGAAGTTCTTGTACGCGGGACAGCTTTCACCCTCGAATCCGGTCGCTGCTTTCTCCATCGACCAGAATAACGGTGGACTTGCGGAGATTGCGGGAAGCCCGTTCCCTCTGGGTGTCGCCACGGTACACGCCGACCCCAGCGGAAAATTCCTGCTGGGAGTCGCAGGCATTCTCGATCAGGGTAACCCCATTAACGACCATCACATTTACGTCTTCCGCATTGATGCCACAACTGGGGCGCCTGCGGCGGTCGCGGGTTCACCATTCCTGACGATTTCGGCTCCATTTGAGTTCGTGTTATCACCCAGCGGAAAGTTCGTCTACGCCTTTGGCTCTGGCAGCACCGGCGCAACTGCCGCCATGGAGGGTTTCCAGATCGATGCGACAACCGGGGCTCTGAGCGCACTGCTGGGATCACCATTCACTAGTTTGCCCATTGTTCAGGACTGCCAGTTTGATCAGGGAGGCGGCGAGGCGTTTTGCATCGACTCCCTTTTTGGGACTAAGATTTCGGTGCTCACCGCCAACCCCACCACGGGTGCTCTGACACACACGGTTCAAGACTTGAGTGTTTCGAATAACTTCCCATTCGCGGCAACCGACTAGATCCGAACGTTACCAGGCACGCCAGCTTCGGCAATGATTGGCAAGTCCCGCAGCGGCGTACCTGCCTGCCAAACTGTACATGCAGCCTGGAGGGGTTAAGATAGACTATCCTTTCCGAAGTCAAATTGAGGATGCGGAGCGATCGGTCAGAGATCCTTTCGCGTCGGATAACAGAAAGGGTACGCTCCGTCGTCTAAGCCCGTAGCGGTGCACCCACTCATCGAATTGTGGCCATAAAACTCAAGATCCCGACAGGTAAGCAAACCGGCAAACCCGGCAGGGGATGGTTCTCCCAGGATCCGCTGCTGCAAGCGGCGCTGGTGATCTTTCTCGTCCTGGCGACCGCGGGCGGGGCGCTCTTCACTTACTACTACGTCAAGTTTGGCCGGATGATTGACCATCGGTTCAAAGGTCCGGTTTTCGGCAACTCCGCCCGCATCTACGCGATTTCGCACCCTGTCCAGCTTGGGGAGAAGATCGAACCCAAAGAGATCGCCGTTCAATTGCGTCGCGCCGGCTATTCCGAGCGGGATGGCAAATCACCGATGGGCAGTTACCGCCTGTTCGAAGGTGGAATCGAGATCAAGCCGGGTCCCGACTCCTATCACAGCCCGGAGTCGGCCATCATTCGGGTGCGGGGCGGCAAGGTTGAAAACATCACCAGCAAATCGGGCGATCTGGCGGCCTACGAACTTGAACCACAGATGATCACGTCCCTGTTCGACGCAGGGCAGCGGTCCAAGCGTGAGCTGGTTACGTACGACGAGATTCCAAAGTTGATGGTTGACGCAGTGCTGGCCATCGAAGACCGGCGCTTTTTCCAGCACGGCGGCGTGAATTTCATCCGCCTGGCAGAGGCTACCTGGGTGGACGTCGTCCACGGGCGGCATGAGCAGGGCGGCTCGACCATCACCATGCAACTTTCCCGGGCGTTCTTCCTGACTCCGGAAAAGACAGTAAAGCGTAAATTGTCGGAAATGCTGATTGCGCTCGAGATGGAGCAGAAACTCAGCAAGCAGCAGATTTTTGAGTTTTATGCCAATCGCGTCGATCTGGGCCAGCGCGGTTCGTTTACCATCAGCGGCTTCGCCCAGGCAGCGCGAGCGTATTTCAACAAAGATTTGAAGGACCTGACCCCAGCGGAGGCGGCGCTGATCGCCGGAATTATTCAGGCGCCCAGTTACCTATCGCCCTACCGCCATCCCGAGCGCGCGCTAGAACGCCGCAACCTGGTATTGGACACAATGGTAGAAACTCATACCCTCATCCAGGCGGAGGCCGAGAAGGCCAAGGCGACACCGCTGAAGCTGGCGCCGCCCAACGTCGAGGCCAGTGACGCACCCTATTTCGTCGATCTGCTGCGGGAAACGCTGATCAGCAAACTCGACGAACGTCAGATGAACGACCAGGGCTATCGAATTTACTCGACGATTGATCCCGACCTGCAAAAAGCCGCGGCGGCGGCGGTCGAAACCGGAATGAAACTGGTCGACGATCAGGTCACGAAACTGCGCACGAAACGGACGAAGATCGGAAAGAACAAGTTTGAGACCAAAGTCCTGCCCGGACCTCAGGCCCAGGTGGCGATGGTGGTGATGGATCCGCACACCGGTGAAGTCCTGGCTCTGGTGGGAGGGCGGAACTATGGGGTCAGCCAGTTAAATCATGCGGTAGCGAAGCGTCCCACCGGATCTATTTTCAAGCCATTCGTGTATGCTGCTGCCATGAACACGGCGCTGGACGGCTCCAACCCGGTGTTCACGCCGGCTTCGCTGGTGCAGGACGCGCCCGGCTCATTTGCCTATGGCGACCAGATTTACGAGCCGCGCAACTACAAAGAGGAGTACCACGGCGATGTGACCGCCCGCTATGCGCTGGCGCTGTCTTTGAACAATGCGACGGTCAAACTGGCGGAAGAAGTGGGCTACGAAAAAGTGGCCGATCTGGCGAAAGCGGCTGGAATCGCATCCGTCAAAGCCACGCCCGCTATGGCACTGGGTGCTTACGACGCCACTCCGATGGACATGGCAGCCGCTTACACGGTCTTCGCCAACTCCGGCGTGCGTATATTGCCGACAGTGGTCAACTCCGTGCGGAACGCGAACGGCGACATTGTGCTCGATTTCAAGCCGGAAACCCATGCCGTGCTTGATCCTCGCGTGGCTTACCTCATGACCACCATGATGGAAGGCGTGATGAATTTCGGCACGGCGTACCCGGTTCGGCTGCGGGGGTTCACGGCTCCGGCAGCCGGCAAGACGGGAAGTTCGCATGATGGCTGGTTCGCTGGCTACACCAGCAACCTGTTGTGCATCGTCTGGGTGGGTTACGACGATTACAGCGATATTCGATTAAGCGGAGCCCAGACCGCCGCTCCCATCTGGGCTGAGTTCATGAAGAAGGCGGTCACGCTCCCCCATTACGCCGACGCGCAGCCGTTCTCGCAACCCGCAGGCGTGGTGGATGTGCAGCTCGACAAGACCACCAATCTGCTAGCCACGCCTGCCTGTCCGGAAGATTACAGTGCAGCGTTCATTGCGGGTACTGAGCCCAGCGAAACCTGCGACCAAAGCACGGGCATGCGCGGATTCTTCAGCCGGGTCTTCGGCCTAGGGGGGGACAAGGCCCTTCCACCCCCACCACCTGGTGCCCAGCCTGGGGCGCCACCTGGGACCCCGGGCAGCGCAACGGCTGAAGATCCCAACAAAAAGAAAAAGGGCTTTTTTGGCAAGATTGCGGGTATCTTTAAGGATGACAAGCCGTCTAACGATCCGCCGCCCAAACCGGCGGACACGGACGGTAAGAGTCCTCAGTAGACGCGCCCGCAGCGAGTTGGCTCTGTCTTCAGGAGTGGACTTATGGGTCGTCAATATCTGCTTTACGTCCTGCTGGCGGCGATTTTCCCCACTCCATCCCTGCTGGCCCAGGTTCATCGTTTTGATCAGACTCGTTCATCCGAACAGGTTGAGGTCAGCCCGCCGCCGGTGCGGCGAGCCGAGCCCCCGTCCGCAGACGCAGCTGCTGCAGACCTGGAGGAGCGCGGCGACACTTTGCGAGCGGAAAAATCCTACCTGGACGCGCTGGACTACTACCGGGCGGCGCTGGCAAAAAAGCCCAACAGCGCCCGACTCTATAACAAGATTGGCATCAACGAGCTGCAGATGGCGCGCTTCACGGAGGCTCGCAAGGACTTCGAGCGCGCCATAAAGATGGACCGGCAGTTTGCCGACGCTCACAACAATCTGGGCGTAGTTTACTATCTACAAAAGAAGTACGGCGCCGCGATCAAGCGCTACGAGGACGCCATCAAGCTGCGCCAGGATTCTGGGTCCTTCTACAGCAATCTCGGAGCCGCATACTTTTCCAAAAAGGACTATGTGAGGGCCAGCGTCGCCTACAACCAGGCGCTGCAACTGGATCCGGATATTTTCGATCGCACCTCCCACACCGGCGTGCTGGCCCAGATGTCATCCCCCGGGGATCGGGCCCACTTCTACTATGTGCTGGCGAAACTGTATGCCCAGAGCGGGGTCGCCGACCGCTCGTTGCAATACCTGCGCCGAGCCATGGAAGAAGGCTACAAGGGGATCGATGACGTGTACAAAGACTCGGAGTTTGCCGGGCTGCGTAAAGACCCCAGGTTTACCGAGCTGATGGCCAGCCGGCCGGTGGCGATTCCGGAGTAAACATTTGAATTACAAATATTTACAAAAACCTACGCAACTTTCCGCCGGCGTGGTGTTTTAATGACTTCAATTACTCCTGAAAACAACAGGGTGAGTAAGGAGAAACGGTAGCCCATCGGTCGTCGACCCGAGCACGCCCCAAGCAGACGACCGGTGGGTTTTTTGTTTTATTGGTCAGGCCGATTGGATGACGGGTTGAATGCCTGGGGCTAGTGCATCGGAGATCAGCACTTTCACATGCACCCATTCTGGATTGGTCAATTGCTAAGTGCCAATTGCTAGTTGCTACCCGCGCTTTCCTTTCCGATGTAACTGTCGACCGCATGTTTCCATTTTCCTTGCGCCTTCAGAATGAACTCGATCACGTCGCGTAGCGCCCCATCGCCACCGGCCTGAGGGGTCACATAGTGTGACTCTTCCTTGACCTCGCGGCGGGCATTAGCGACCGCGACAGAGAATCCGCAGTTTCGCATGACGGGGAGGTCGATGACGTCGTCCCCCACGAAGGCAACTTGGCTGGCGCTAAGTCCCTCTTCAACGAGTATTTCGCGGAAGACTTTCAACTTGTCCTGGATACCCTGATGAACGTGCTCCAGCTTGAGATCATGGGCCCGCAGCGCAACGGTGTCCGAGTTACGCCGGGTGATGAGTCCGGTCTTCATGCCGGCGATGCGGGCGATCGAAATGGCGGCACCATCGTGGGCGTGAAAGCCTTTGGCTTCAACTACGATCTGTCCGTGGGTCTGGCCACTGGACTGAGCGGTGGTCGGCACGGGAAACAGAAAAATCTTGCCGTCGGTGAGGACGCCGTCTCCGTCGAAGAGAAGGAGTTTGATCTTTCGGGCACGAAGTTTGGCGGATTTTGATTTGGACATTAGCGGGGATTTTAGCATTGCCGTGGGCGGCTTAGGAGCGCGCGATCCACAAGATCGGAAAGTGGCGCCCAAGCTTTTCGAAGTCGCGGTCGGAAGTAACCAAGGTGGCCTGTCGCAGCTCCGCCAGAGCCGCAGCAACACAATCCACGTAAGGAATCTTGTGAACTACTTTGAACTCGCCCGCTTTGAGAACCTGGGGAAGATCCACGGGAATGAGTTCAATGGGGAGGCGCGACAGGTCGGATACAGTTCTCCTCGCAGATTCTTCACCGCGTTGCTGCCAGGAGTGGTAGAACACCTCTCCCCAGTTCAGAGTCGACATCAGCAACGGGGTGCCGCGGCGAGCGTCTCTAAGTAATTGCTCGACGCGTTCAGCTCCGGCAGCGTCTTCCACGAAATCCAGCACAGCGTTGGCATCAAGCACGTAGGTCTTACTCATCGTGCCATCCGGTCCTTCTCGATTCGGTGCTCACGTTCCCGCGCTTCGACCAGCGAGTCCTCGCCTTTGAGGCAACCGCGAAGGCTGCGGATAAACTCGTCGGTAACCGGCTCGAGCAGATGGTCGTTGTCTTCGCGGTGCACCGGCTTGCCTTCGTAACGAACATCAAATCCTCGGTCCTGCAAAATCGCGACGGCTTGGTGGGAGTTTGTAGGGTCATTCGGCGGCACTCCAGCCGCCTCCAGAATAAGTGGCCTGGCAGGGAGTTCTCGCCCGTCCACCATCACGGTCCACTTGGGCAACTGACGGTTCCATCGAAAGCTCTTTGCTGCCGTAGAGATGTCTTGCTTTGTAAGCATCGAGACCCTTGCACTTGACATCTTTGCCACCCTAGTTGGAATTATTCATACTCATATTACTCAGCATATTACTCATCGTCAATAGACCCGTGCATCGTCCTTTCAACCTTGTCACTGGCGGCGAATGTTTTACGAAAGTCGCATGGTAGACTATCCGCCATGCTCCTTCCCTCCTCTCTCGCCTGGGCACACCCGCTGGTCGCGGAGTGGTTTGTCCAGAATTTCGGCACGCCGACTGAGCCGCAGGAGCAGGGTTGGCCTCATATCCTGGCCGGACGAGCAACCCTGATCTCCGCTCCTACAGGCTCAGGCAAGACGCTGGCTGCGTTTCTGGCCTGTATTGATCGACTGGTGCGCAAAGCGCTAGTGGGGGATCTCTACGATCGTACCGAGGTTCTGTATGTGTCGCCGCTGAAGGCGCTGGGCAATGACATACAGAAAAATCTCGAAGTGCCCTTGAGCGAGATTCTTCAAATGGCGGGCGAGCGCGGATTGCTGATGCCGGAGATTCGCACCGCGGTCCGCACCGGTGACACGCTGATGCCTGAGCGCCGGGCCATGCTGAAGCGGCCGCCTCATATTCTGGTGACCACGCCTGAGTCGCTCTACATTCTGCTGACCGCGGAAAAGAGTCGCGCGATTCTGCGCGATGTCGAGACTGTCATCGTCGACGAAATCCACGCGGTGGCGGACGACAAGCGCGGTGCGCATCTGGCGCTCTCGCTGGAGCGGCTTGAGGCGCTGACGTATCGTCCACCCGTGCGCATCGGACTTTCAGCAACCCAGAAGCCCATCGACGAAGTTGCTCGCTTCCTGACCGGCAACGGGCGACCGGCGCCGGTGATTGTGGATGTCGGACACAAGCGGAAGCTCGATCTGGCGGTGGAAGTACCAGGCTCATCCCTGGGACCGATCACGACCAATGAAATGTGGGACGAGGTCTACAACCGGCTGGTGGAACTGGTGGAGCAGCACCGTTCCACGCTAGTGTTCGTGAACACCAGGCGCTTGGCAGAGCGAATCGCTCACCACCTGGGCGAACGATTGGGCGAAGACAACGTCGCCGCGCATCATGGCAGCTTGTCTCGCAAGCTGCGCCTCTCCGCAGAACAGAAACTGAAAGAAGGCAAAGTCAAGGTGCTCGTGGCAACAGCATCGCTGGAACTGGGAATCGACATTGGCACTGTCGACCTGGTCGTGCAGATCAGTTCGCCGAGAGCCATCGCGGTCGCTCTGCAACGGGTGGGACGTTCCGGACACTGGCGCGGCGCCGTGCCCAAGGGACGCTTCTTCGCCGGCACTCGCGACGATCTGCTTGAATGTGCCGCGCTGGTACGCGCGATCCGGCAGGGGGATCTGGACCGGCTGATCATTCCCGACGCGCCGTTGGACATTCTGGCGCAGCAGATTGTGGCTACATGCGCCAGTAGCGCCGCCGTGGCGGCTGTCGTGGGGGCGTCCCGCCCCCACCCTAGCGGGCAAGATGCCCTCGAGCCAGCCGGCGAGGACGCCGGCGCTACCCAAAATTCCCCCCCTGCAAATGACGGTTGGGACGAAGATGAGCTCTTCACGCTGGTCACGCGAGCCTATCCCTACCGCAATGTTTCTCGCGAAACTTACAACTCGATCCTGGAGATGCTTTCCGAGGGGATTGCATCGCGGCGTGGGCGTTACGGGGCTTACATCCATCATGATCGAGTGAACCGGAAGCTGCGCCCGCGGCGGGGCAGTCGGCTGGCGGCCATCACCAGCGGCGGCGCTATTCCGGAGACTGCGCTGTTCACGGTTGTGGCCGAGCCGGATGGCATTGTTGTCGGCACCCTCGACGAGGATTTCGCGGTTGAGAGCAACGCCGGCGACATCATGCTGCTGGGTAACACTTCGTGGCGCATCCGCCGGGTGGAAGGCAAATCCGGACGCGTGCTGGTGGAAAACGCCCAGGGCGCCCCGCCCAGCGTTCCTTTCTGGCGCGGCGAGGCCCCGGCGAGGACCCAGGAGCTTTCGGCACATGTGGCTGGTCTAAGGAAAGAGATTAGCGACCGTCTGCAAAATGTTTTTCCGGTCGGGACTTCGCAGCGCCAGCCCGTGGTTGCCGAGACTGTGGCCTGGCTGAAAGAAGAATGCGGACTGGATGATTCCGGCGCTGAGCAAGCGATCGAGTACGTCTTGCAGGGGCGGGCGGTGCTTGGGGACGTTCCTACTCAAGAAACCATCATCGCCGAACGCTTCTTCGACGAAAGTGGCGGGATGCAACTGATCATCCACGCACCGTATGGCGGTCGGATCAACAAGGCCTGGGGGCTGGCGCTGCGCAAGCGTTTCTGCCGCAGCTTCAATTTTGAGTTGCAGGCTGCGGCCACCGATAACGGCCTGAACATCGCGCTGGCTGAGCAGCATAGCTTTCCGCTGGCTGACGTTTTTCATTTCCTGAACACCGAAAGCGTGCAGCCAGTTCTGGAACAGGCCGCACTGGATTCGCCGATTTTTGGCACGCGGTGGCGATGGGACGCAAATCGCGCGCTGGCGTTGCTCCGCTTCCAGGGTGGCAAGAAGGTCCCGCCGCAGATTCAACGCATGCGCTCCGACGATCTGCTGGCGTCGGTGTTTCCTGATGTGGCCGCGTGTCAGGAAAATATCGTGGGTGACGTTCAGATTCCCGATCATCCCCTGGTGAGAGAAGTAATGAAGGATGTGCTCACCGAGGCCATGGATATCGACGGGCTGAAGGCGCTCCTAAGTGGCATCGAGCAGGGACGAATCCGTTGCCTGGCAGTGGATACGCCGGTGCCGTCGCAGTTCTCGCACGAGATTTTGAATGCGAACCCCTACGCGTATCTCGATGACGCCCCGCTCGAAGAACGGCGGGCTCGGGCCGTAGAGATGCGCCGCGTCCTGCCGGAATCGGTCCTGGAGGAAGTGGGAAAACTCGATCCCGCGGCAATCGCGCAGGTACGGGAAGAAGCCTGGCCCGATGTACGCGACGCGGATGAGCTGCACGATGTGTTGCACACACTGATTGCGTTTCCCGAGACCACGTGGGGACAGCCGCCCTCGGCGGTCCGGCTCAGCAAAGCTGAGCAGTTCTTTCCCGACCAGGCAGAACTGACCCTCTCTTCGCACTCTGATAGTTCGCCGGAACGTCGAGCTTCGCTCGACCGGACAGCCGAGGGCGGCAGTCCCCACGTGAGTCGTAGCGTGGGCGAGTGGCAGGGATATTTCGAGAGGCTGCTTGAACAAGGTCGCGCTGCTCGGGCTGAGCATTCTGGGGTGAATTACTGGGTGGCCGCGGAACGGGCGAAGACATTTTCACTTTTGTTTCCGGGCGCTGAGTTCGATCGTCACGTCGCCGAGATTCAGGCGACTCCGACTTCCCCTGACGATGCGCTGCTGGCGCTGGTTACGGGCTGGATGTCGCACTTGGGTCCGGCGACGGGTTCGCAACTTGGAAGTATGCTCGGGCTCCCGGCTCCTGAGATTGAAAAAGCATTGCTGCGTATGGAAGCGAGCGGTGCAGTCCTGCGAGGACAGTTTACCGACAAAGGCTCGCGGGCGGGGGCGCCCGCGCCACACGAACCCGAGCTCGAATGGTGCGAGCGGCGACTGCTGGCGCGGATTCATCACTTGACGGTGGCCAGGCTGCGCAAGCAAATCCAGCCGGTCACGGCAGCGCAGTTCATGCGCTGGCTCTTGCGCTGGCAGCATGTGGCGCCGGGAGCGCAAGTTCAGGGTGAACGCGCCATGCTCGATGTGTTGCGCCAGCTGCAGGGATTTGAGATTCCCGCCAATGCCTGGGAGCGGCAGATTCTGGGCCGGCGGGTTGCCAACTATGATCCCAAGTGGCTCGATCAGCTTTGTCTCACGGGCGCCGTCGGATGGGGACGGTTGTCTCCCCATCCCGCCACTCTCGATGACAGCGCGGCTGGAAAACGGCGGGTGATTCCGACCAGCGTGGCTCCGATTACGTTCTTTGTGCGCGAAGAAGCCGATTGGATGACTCCGCATCGTCCCGACACGGAGCGGCCCGAGGCGCGCGGTCTGAGTGAGGGGGCGCGGCAGGTGCTGGACTTCCTGCGCCAGCGGGGAGCGTCGTTCTTCGCCGACATCGTACGCGGCACCGGGCGGCTGAAAGCCGAGGTGGAAACTTCCTTGTGGGAACTGGTCGCGGGCGGGCTCATCACTGCCGATGGTTTCGACAATCTGCGCTCCCTGATTGATCCCAAGCGACGCGCCGGGCAAGGCAATGGGCGGGCGGCACGTCCGCGGCACAGTACGGGCCGCTGGGCGCTGCTGTACACGGACCAGGCGGCGGACCGCAATCGCGCCGTGGAAGCAACGTGCGGGATACTGCTGAAGCGCTACGGCATCGTCTTTCGTGATGTGCTGGCCCGCGAGACGAATCTGCCCAAGTGGCGCGAACTGCAAATGGCTTTCCGGCGGCTGGAAGATCGCGGCGAGATTCGGGGCGGACGCTTTGTGGATGGCTTTCTCGGCGAACAGTTTGCCTTGCCGGTGGCCGTGGAATCGTTGCGGGCCACGCGCAAACTGCCGCTCACCGGAGAGACGATTGCGTTGTCGGCTGCCGATCCCCTGAACCTGGTGGGAATTCTGCTGCCGGGCGAAAGGGTCCCAGCCATATCGGGGAAGACTGTGACCTTCCGTGATGGATCCCCCGTGCAAGAAGCGGTCGCAGCGGATTCACAACGCTTGGCCGCGATGGGCGCTTAAAGGCATCCGGGTCAGAAACAGAATTGGGACTTTAAGCCCTCGCGCGGTTCCAGCCAGGAGGCCGCGCGATTTCCGCAATAAATCACTTCAACATTTGCAACCAAACCAATCCAATTCTCGAGTCGCTGCGTAACTAGGGTTGTAGACGGAGCTAGTCGTAGTCGATGAGACGTGGCGCCACGCCTCGTCGATCAAGCCCGCGATGGCTGCGTCCACCTACTTCAATCCACACAAGAAGGAAAACCTGTATGAAGCGACTGAAAGCAATAGCGACCTTCGCCATGGCGCTGTTCATGCTGGACCCGGCCGGCGTGTTCGCGTCGAGCCATCGTGAGGCGCCCATTTCTGCCCTGGACCACAGCGCGGACGTGACCGACTGGTATGCCTTTGTCAGTTATGACCATCCCGACCGCGTCACTATGATCCTCAACGTTGACGGGCTTCTTGAACCATCCAATGGCCCTAACTACTTTCCCTTCGATCCCAATGTCCGTTACGAAATGAAAGTTGATAACAACCGAGACGGGGAAGAGGACATTACCTTCCAGTTTCGTTTCAAGACCGACATCCGCCAGCCCGGTATCTTTACCTCCGCCGTAGGTGGCATCGCCGGTATTCCCCAGATTACTTCGTTGTCAGGACCCGGATCAGCCGGACTGGTTGTCCGCCAGACCTATACCGTAACCATGGTCAAGAACGGCGTATGTACAGATCTCGGGGAGGGACAGACTCTTTACGCAGTACCTTCCAACGCCGGACCCCTGACCATGCCCAAGTACCGGGATTTGTTCAACCAGGGAATCTACGATCTGGGTAACGGTGTGCGCGTATTTGCGGGAACCGTGGACGATCCTTTCTACATCGACCTCGGCGCTGCCTTCGACTCTCTGAACTTCCGCATGGGAGTGGGTGGCGTGCTGTCTGCCGCTAAAGATGCGGATGACACCCACAACTACGCTCCCGACTCCGTGGCAGGTTTCAATGTGAACTCCATTGTGCTGGAAGTTCCCATCACCATGTTGACCGTGGATGGTCAGTTACATCCAGCCGCCGACAAGAATGCGGTGATCGGAACCTACGGAGCCACCTCCCGTCGTCGCATCACGGTTCACCATCTGAGCGGGAAGGTCGACAGTGAGGGTCCGTGGCGTCAAGTGAACCGCGAGGGCAACTCGCTGATCAATGAGCTGATCATCGGGACTGGCTTCAAGGACCGCTTCAGTGTGGACGACCCGAAGAATGATGGGCAGTTTGCCAATTTCTTCCTCGACCCACTCCTGGCGCACTTGTTTGCATCCACACTGGGGATACCCATTCCTGCGGCGCCACGTACCGACCTGCTGCCTCTGGTTCAGTACACGGCTCCGATCTGTCCGGGATGTGGTCCGAAAGACGCGGGACCGATCGCGGATCTGCTGCGGCTGAACACTGGCATTCCACCCACCCCGGTGGGAAACCAGAAGCGTCTCGGCTTCCTGGCGGGAGACTTGGCTGGCTTCCCGCAAGGGCGCCGTCCCGTCGACGACGTCGTCGATATCGCTTCTCGCGCCGTGGTTGGCATCCTGGCCGACGCGGTGAAGTTCGGCGCGCGAGTCGGTGATGGCGTCAATATCAACGAGGATGGTTACGGCTCAACCTTCCCCTACGTCACCCCGGCTCACAGTGGCCGCAACAGTCACCACACGGGCCCCGGACAGCCAGGTTGCTCCGGTCAGCCCAGCGGTATCTGCCCCATAAAGTAACGTCTGCTCGTGGCCGCGCGGAAAAAGGGCGGCCACGAATTTTCCCAATTATTGGAGTCTGCCATGAAAAGAATTGCCGCTCTCTTACTGCTGGTGGTGAGCACACTTACTGGATTTGCGCAAAGCCCGAGCCCCCTCACTGCGGTCAAACTCTCGCCCGCCGAACGTAGTATGGCTCAGGCGCAGAAGCTAATCGACAAAGACCCGAAAGACTTTGAAGCTTACAACGCGCTGGCCCTGGCCCTGTCGCGCCGCGCGCGGGAGACATCCGACGTCGCCTTCTATGCCCGGGCGGAAGACACGTTACAGAAATCCTTCGCGATCTCCGCGGACAACTTTGATGGTGAGAGGATTCATGTCTGGCTGCTGCTGGGAAAGCACGAATTCGCGGCTGCCCTGGACGCAGCCCGCAAACTCAACCAGAGGATGCCGGACGATGTCATGGTGTATGGCTTTCTTGCGGACGCCAACGTCGAACTGGGCAACTACAACGATGCAGAAACCGCGGCGCAGTGGATGCTTGACCTCAAGCCCGGAAACATGCCGGGGCTGACGCGAGCCGCCTACCTTCGGGAACTGTTTGGCGAGATCGATGGTTCGCTCGAATTGATGAACATGGCCTTCGACTCGACGCCTCCTACTGAAGTCGAAGACGGAGCCTGGATCTTGAATCAGATGGCTCACCTGAAGCTCGCCACCGGAAACCTCCAGGAAGCCGAGAGTCTTGCGCAAAAGGCGCTGACCATGTTTCCCGGCTATCACTACGCTCGGGGAAACCTGGCCAAGGTCAGAATCCAGCAGAAACGATATAGCGAAGCGGTGGAACTCCTAAAGCAGCGCTATCAGTCTGCCGCGCACGCGGAGAATCTCTTCGAGCTGGCACAAGCCCTGCAATTAGCCGGTCAAACAGAAGAAGCAGGAAGAGCTTTTGCCGAGTTTGAACGGAAGTCATTGCTGGAAACAAACCGCGCGGACAACTCCAATCATGAACTGATCTTCTACTACGCCGACTATGCCAACCAGCCGCTCAAGGCTTTGGAAGTAGCGCAGCGTGAGTACGCTCGGCGGCGTGATGTCTTCACCCTCGATGGCTACGCCTGGGCGTTGCACTTGAATGGGCGAAATGAGGAAGCCCGTCAGCAAATCAATATTGCTTTGGCGGTCGGCATTCGCGATGCTAGAATGCTTCGCCACGCCGGCGAAATCGCGCTAGCCACGGGAGACCGGGCAGGGGCTGAGGGATACCTTCGCCAGTCCGCCGACCTTAACACCGTTGGATCGGAAGAGGCCTACGCTACCTTGGCTCGGCTTGGCCCATCAACAGCTGTGCGAGGCTCGCGATGACGCAATCATCGGCCTGGCAGAGTTGCGTTTGCCTCTTTGTCGTCTTTCTTGCAATGGCGGTCAGATCGCAAACCACTCCACTCCGGTCAATCTCTGGGGTTGTGATCACGGACAAGAATGAACTGGTCGCCGGCGCGACTGTCGTTGCGGAATACGGCTCCGGCAGGAGGGAGATGGTAACTGACGCCAACGGCGCCTTTCGTTTGCTTGTACCAAGCGAGGCCGTCACTCTGAATGTGGTTGGGAAGTATCTGGTCTTTGAAGCCAAGCGCCTGAATGCTTCTGAACCGTCCGAGAACCTTGGTCTCCAGGTGAGCTACACCATTCCTCCCGTACATGAGAGCTTGGTGATCTCCGCCAGTGCTCTGAACCCGACCATCGATCAGCGCAATGACAACGTCTACAAGAGCACGCTTTTCTCCCGTGACGACCAGATCTTCGACACGCTGGCCGCTGGCATCAACGCCGGGCAACACGAGGGCGGCGGGAAGTCGCTTGAGATTCGCCGCTTCGGCTTCAATCTGGATCATGGCGGGGTCAACGGCGGTTTGAAAGTCCTGGTCGACGACGTTCAACAGAATCAGTCCACTCAAGGCCACGGACAGGGATACCTGGGTGCGCTGAAAACTCTCACGCCGGAACTGGTGGATGACGTTGACATCCTCAACGGGCCTTTCAGTGCCGAATATGGCGACTTCTCCGGTCTTGGAGTGGTCCACATCCGCCTCAAGGAGAGTTTGCCGAACCTCCTTACTGTGCGTGTCCAGGGCGGCTCCTTCGGCGCCTTTCGGGGCTTCGCCGCCTACAGCCCGGCACTCGACAACGCGGATGCGTTTATCGCGTACGAGAGTTCTCACACCGATGGCCCATTCATCAACCCCGGACGCTACGCCCGTAACAATGTGACCGGCAACTACACCCGCCACCTGAACGCAAAAGAATCACTCGGATTCAAGCTGAACTTTGGCACCAACGATTTCTATTCCTCAGGACAGATCCCACTTGATCTGATAGCCAGCGGCCAATTGAATCGTTTCGGCTTTGTCGATCCATTTGATGGCGGAAGAGTGCGCCTGGGAACTCTCGGAATCTACTACAAGCGCGAGCTCGCGAACGGCGAAATCCTGAAGCTGGATGGGTTTCTCGGGCGTTCCTTGTTCGATCTCTACTCGAATTTCACTTTCTTCCTGAACGATCCTGTTCATGGAGACGAAGTCCAGCAGCACGACTCGCGTCTGCAACATGGCTTCAACGCTCAATACCTGCATCCTTACACGCTGTTCGGACACCCCGCCCTGCTGACCATGGGCTCAAATTTTCATGACAACCAGATCAATGTCGGCCTGCTGCACACCGGGGACCGGAAGGTGCTGGACGTCACCACCAGCGCCCACGCTCATGTGACGAATGCGGCAGGCTATATCCAGCAGGGGGTGGATCTTCTGCAGCGGCGCTTCCACTTTGACGCCGGGTTGCGCGTTGACTATTTTCGTTTTGACGTCAACGACCACCTGGACCCGCAACACTCCGGACTTCAGGGTGCCGCGCAATTTCAGCCCAAGGTCAACCTCTCTTACACTCTGTCACAGCGACTGCCGCTCACTCTCTATGCCAGTTACGGGCGCGGCATCTCCAGCCAGGACGCCCGCGGCGTGGTGCAACATCCGGAACAGCCCAGGGTCTCGACCACGGACTTCTATCAGGTGGGTACTTCCCACGTTTTAAGACGAGTTTCGTTAAGCACCGACCTTTTCCTGATCGATCGCTCTAACGAGCAGGTCTATATCCCCGATGACGGAAGCTTCGAGCTCAAGGGTCCGAGCCGTTCCTATGGATGGGAGGCGAAGACTTCAGTTCGGCTAACCCACAACCTGGTTCTGAACGGCGGGTTGACCCAGGTTTCAAACGCTTTCTATCGTGGAGCGCCCCGGGTGTATGTCGACAGCGCCCCGCACTCGGTGGCCAATTCCGGCTTGACCCTAGTCAACTGGCGTGGCTTTAATGGTTCGCTGCGCTATCGACACATCAGCGCTTACCGTTTGGACGGCCTCAATTCCGCGATTCGCGCGACAGGACTTGATGTGCTTGATCTGAGTATGTCCAAGCGAATTCGGCACGGCGTCGACTTCAACTTCGCCATAGATAATCTCAATGATAAGCGCTACTGGGAAACTCAAAACTACTTCCAGTCTCGACTGCGGTCCGAGCCGACTCCGCCGCCTTCTCGCATTCACGGCACTCCCGGCTACCCCATCGGAGTCAGCGTGGGACTAACTTTCCGGTTCGGGGAGAAGTGAAGCGGGGTCCGCGCGTGCTGCAGGAGCGCGAGTTCGAGCGCCTGGGCGGCTCTCGCCCGGCCTCGATCGACATCCGTCTGATTGCGGCTACCAACAAGGATCTGGCGGCGGTAAAGGCCCGAACCTTTCGCGAGGATCTTTACTACCGGTTGAACTGGGTATCGCTGATCCATCTGCGGGAGCGGGTTGAAGAGATTCCCATTATGGCGGAGTACTTTATCGCCAAATTTGCCGCCAAGTGTAAGGTAAAAGCCAAGAAAATTTCTCCTGAGGCCATGGTTGGACTGATGAATTACAACAACTGGCCCGGCAACGTGCGCGAGCTTGAAAATGCAATTGAGCGAGCCTTGGTGCTAGGCGTCTCCGATTCCATCCGTCCGGAAGACTTGCCTGAGTCGGTAGTGGGAATGGCCCTAGCACCGGGGGTGGAGGAGGCGAATTATCACGTCGCGGTCACGCAATTGAAAAAACACCTCACTCTTACCGCCCTGGAGGAAGCCAAAGGCAGTTACACGGAAGCGGCTCAAATCCTCGGGGTACACGTTAACTATCTGCACCGGCTGGTCAGAAACCTGAACTTGCGAACGTCGATTCGTTCTTTCCCAATTTTCCGCCATGGGACAGGAAGAGCCCGATAGCAGGCTGTGAAGTTGCACAATGCGATCTTTGTGTGTCGCGCGGAGGAAGAGGCCTGGCGCGCTCAAGGCAGCTTAAGGGTCAACAGAGTGGCAGGGTTCAGATAGACGCCCTGCCAGCGTACCGCCAGGTGTAAATGAGGTCCCGTAGCCCGGCCCGTGCCTCCGCTCACTCCGATCTCCTGTCCACGCGCGACTCGTTCGCCCTGCTTTGCCTTGATCTCCGAAAGGTGGAGGTAAAGCGTCAGCAGCCCCTGCCCGTGATCAAGTACCACGCAGTTGCCTTCGAAATACAAGGGTCCGGCCAGCAGGACCGTTCCGGCATTGACCGCGGAAACGGGCGTGCCAGTCGGGACTGCGTAATCTAGCCCCTGGTGCATGCTTTGCACTTTGCCGTTAAAAGTCCGCCGGGTGCCGAAGACATCGGAAACTGACCCATCCACCGGGGGACGAAACTTGCCTGACCATTCCCGCTCCGGATCGGTGTGCTGAAATACGTCTTGCTTGACCGTCTTGTCCTGGTGAATGCGTTCCAGTTGTTCCTTGCTGGGTTCGGTGTATTGCTTGGCGACGGTCACCGCGATGCTGGGATATTTCGCAGCCTGGACCCTGATACTTTGCGAAAAAGTGATTTCTGCTGATCTGGAGGTTATTCCCCTTAGCTCCAAAGGGTAGAGGCCCGGACGAGTTTCCAGACTAACCCCGGCAATCCCGTACCAGGCTTTTGTGGCCGCGTCGTAGCTGAACAAAACTTCATGCTCGAGCCACTTTGCGGACAGCGCGGTCAGCCGCACCGGCGGCGCAACTTCAATAACAACGGGCGTTCCATTCACTAGCTGTGATGGTTGCCGGCGAATGGCCCAGGAATGAGTGCCCACGACCTTTGCGGTTGCGGTACCGCTTTTGCCGATGGCAATCGGTGGCACAGCAAGCGTCCCGAAGGCAAGCAGCAGGCAGCAGCGGTAGATGGCTGAGGACGACAATCTGGAAGACTCCATTACCAGCCTAGCATTCCTGCGAAACTTCGAAAGTCACAATCCGCGGCGGGTGAACCCGGCAGAAGAACGGCTACTGCTGGCTTGGAATGAAATCCAGCTGGACTTCTGTGGTGGTCGGATGATCGGACGGCACATACTTCCATTGCCTGACCGCCAGCGTAGCTGCATCCACAAGAATTGGATTGCCCCCGATGGGCGAGATCTTTCCTACCGAGCCATTGGAACTAATCGAAATCGATAAACGGACGACCCCACCAATTGCGTTCTGCTTCAATTCGTGGGGATACTTGGGCGCCACCTTGTAGACTAGTTTACGCACGCTTGGCGTATTTTGAGCCTCGAAGGAAGTCGTTGAGAGGAATGCCAGCACGATCACGCGGAGTCCACTGCAGGTTTGCCGCGCCGCACGCATTGACCATGATGTTTGTGATGGGTGCACGAAAACTCAAATCCTAGGACTGAACTTGAAACGCGATGCTGCGAGATTAGGAAATTAGTCACACTTGTACAAGTTACGGATGTAATTGTTTAGGGAGGAGAGATCCATGCGAGCCTCGGGGTACAGAAAAACGGCAGAAGCGTAGGAGACAACCAGTCCGGCTCAGGGCAGGCAACGATCAGCGTTTAATCCCTCGCAGTTCGAACGTTTAGCATCAAAAGTCTAGATAGCCTGCTGACAACCCATTTATTTATAACTAGATACGCTGGATTGGGTCAGAAACAACGGTCGATTGCGGCCATCGACTAGTATGAATCAGCTATTGACTCATTATGCTATGCCTGTGACTGTGTCTGATTGGTGCGCAGTGCCAGCGTGCGGAGATCAGCCTATATCTGTCTAAGGATTTTGGCGCTTTTCTGCGTCGTCCCTTTGTACGTGACCGGGTGTTCTAGGCCAATCGATTCATCGCCGTCGGTCACGGTTGAGCACTTGATCTCGCCTGAGCCCCCGCATGTCGGGCCCGCCACAATCATTCTCAAGTTGGCCGATACCGCTGCCAGACCCGTTTCTGGCGCGCGCATCACGCTGGAAGCAGACATGTCGCATGCGGGCATGGCTCCCGTGTTCGAGGAAGCAAGGAAACCGAGCAGGGACAGTACCAGGCTCGTCTCAGATTTGCGATGGCGGGAGAATGGGTTGTTCTCCTGCACGTCCGGCTGCCCGGTGGGCAAACGCTGGAACGCCAGTTCAACGTAGGCGGCGTTCGATCCAACTAGGTAAGCTGTTGAATCCATCATCCATCCCGGTCCTGGCCGCTCCCGATTCCCAGCCTTTTGATCTAATGCGAGTCCCCGGCATGGGACACTTGTTTCGCTGGCGTCACGTCCGTCCGCTGCTTCAGTTACCGCTGTTGATCGTCAGCGTCGTGATGATCCTGCAGGGATTGTTCGGGCCGACGCTGGCGCCCAAGAACCTGGCCACGACTCTTAGCTGGCTTCACTTTCGCGGAGTGCTGGTGCTTGTCCTGCTATGTGCGGGCAATTTTTTCTGCCTGGCCTGCCCCTTCATGCTGGTGCGGCAGATGGCGCGGCGCTTCTTTAAGCCGCGGTTCACCTGGCCGCGGATGCTGCGCAACAAGTGGATTTCCGTAGCGCTCTTTGTCCTGATCCTATTTACCTACGAGTTGTTCGATCTGTGGTCTTCGCCCTGGTGGACTGCCTGGTTGATCATTGCCTACTTCCTCACGGTGCTGGTGGTGGACGGCTTTTTCAAGCACGCTTCGTTCTGCAAATTCGTTTGCCCCATCGGACAGTTCAATTTTGTGGCCTCTACGCTTTCGCCTTTCGAGGTCAAGGTACGGGAACAAGACGTCTGCGTTAAGTGCCACACCAAGGATTGCATTCGCGGGCGGCGCGAACCGGTCTCGGAACTGGTTGTGATTCGCGGCTGCGAACTGGCCTTGTTTCAGCCTCGCAAGGTTGGCAACATGGACTGCACATTCTGTCTGGATTGCGTCCACGCCTGCCCGCATGACAACATCGGAATACTGAGCCGGATGCCCGGCGACGAGCTGCTGACCGATCCGTTGCGATCGGGAATCGGTTATTTCTCACGTCGAAAAGATCTCGCCGCGCTGGCCATCGTGTTTACCTTTGGGGCGCTGCTGAATGCTTTTGGCATGGTCAGTCCCCTTTACGGGGTGGAGAGTTGGCTGGGAAGAATGCTACACCTAAGCCGCGAGGCGCCGGTGCTCGGCCTCATCTTTACCTTCTTTCTGATTCTTGAGCCTGTCGTGCTGCTCGGATTGGCTGCCTGGTGGGCGCGCAAGTGGTCAGGCAACCAGCGCGCCCTGTTGCCGCTGGCGGTCAGATACAGCTACGGCTTGGTTCCCATCGGCTTCGGCATGTGGCTGGCTCACTACGGTTTTCACTTCCTGACCGGACTGTACACAGTAATTCCGGTCACTCAGAGCGTACTCGCAAGTCTGGGATGGCCAATCTTGGGCCAGCCGCGCTGGACGTTAACGGGGCTGCCATCCAACATCGTGCAGGTAATTGAAACTGGATTTCTGATACTCGGCTTTGCAGGATCCCTGGTGGTGACTCATGGTCTGGCAGAAGAGGACTCACCGGACAGGCCGCTGCCCGCGTTCGTTCCCTGGGCGGCCGTCGGTCTCGTCCTGTGGATGGCGTCGACGTGGCTGGTGTTCCAGCCCATGGAGATGCGCGCGATGTTGATGAGCGGATAGTTTTGTGTGGGGCGGGCACTCTGGTCCGCCGCCTTTGAGGTTGATCTTGGTCGCCTTGTTTTCGTTGCTGCGGTCCAACATGTCGGTGAATCGCAAGATGGTGGGGAAAGTCTCGGGCTGTCTTGGACTGGTGTTCTGGTTGCTGTTGCCGGCCCGAGCCCATAATGGCCCTCCCTTCCCTATTATCGAGAACCAGAAAGTTGGTCCATGGGTTGTTTCTCTCTGGACACACCCGGATGTGGGCACGGGAACTTTTTTCGTGCTGGTAGATCCGCTGCCGGGCAGCACGATTCCTGATGACCTGAAGATTGGAATCGGGGTGCAGCCGGAAAGCGGGAGGCTTCCCGAAGTTGTTTACGTCGCCGCGCGCGACGATACCCGCGGGCAGGTAGAATTCAAGGCCCTCGCGGATTTTGACCGAGATGAGTTCTGGCGCATCCGCTTGGTGCTGCAAAGCTCTCAAGGCAGTGGCGAGATGATATCGAGAGTGGAGGCCACGCCTCCCGGCTTCGGACGTTGGGATCTTTTGTTGTACCTATTGCCGTTTCTTGCGGTCGCGTTCTTATGGTTTCGAGGAATGACGCGCACACGGCGCAGGAAGATCAAGAAACTGCAAGTGGCGTGACATGCTGTGCTTTGCGTAACAAGGGCATCAAATTATGCATTTGCGGAAATCAAGCAGTGTTCAGCGCACGCTTCTCCTCTTTGTCGGGGCTGCGCTTGTCACGGTCTCAGGTTGCCATTCGGCCCCCAGGCTGCCCGACAAAAATTCAAAAGCCTACGCGGATGTTGTTTCGGCGTTCTACGTTGGCCTGGCTGCGTTGCAGGTGGGCGATGATGTCCATGCCGAAAAAAAACTCTCGGAGGTGACGCAACGGGTCCCGACCGAGCCTGCGGGATGGGCCAACTGGGGAGTGCTCGCGCTGCGGCAAAGAAACTACGACACAGCGGCGCAGAGACTTGAACGGGCACGCGATCTGGCCCCGCAGAACGATCGCATCTACGACCTCCTGGGAATTCTGGAAAGCCAGCGTGGGCATTCCGCGGAAGCGATTGCCGACTTGCGTAGAGCGGCGGCGCTGAATCCCCAAAACTTGCGGGCCATCTACCGGCTGGCGGAAGAAATCGAAAGGCAAGGCGATGAAAACGGTGAGGCCGAAGTTCAGCAACTGTTGCAAAAGATCCTGGCCGCCCAACCGGACAATCTGGCCGCGCTGCTCGAACTCAGCCGGCTGGCGGCGAAACGTGGAGATGCTGCCACGTTGAAATCGGCGCTGGCCCGAATCAGTGCGCGTGCATCAGAGTGGCCGTCAGAAGTGCAGCATCAACTTGCCGCAGTGCAGTCTGCCGCGGCTGGCGCGGACCTGCACCCGGCCGCAACGCAGACGACGTTTCTGCGTAACGTGATGATGCGTGTGCCCGAATATCGTCAGAGCCTGACGGCGATAAAGGCGCCTCCCGGCGATGAAGCCGAGCCCTTCACTCACTTTCTGCGACTTGAGTCCCCGGTCTTCCGACCGGCGCCTGCAGACGCTGCGCTCACTTTCAATCCTCAACCGGTTCCTAATCTCGACCATAGGGGTCGGGGAAATGTCCACTGGAATTGGATCGGGGCGATTCCGCTGGGCAGCACGGGGGCGCCGGCCGTCGCCGTAGCGAATGGTCGCGACGTGCGCTTGTCCACCGGCGCAACGATTCCCTTCCCCGGCGGGTCTTCCAACGCGCCGCCGCTGCCCGAGGGCATCGTCGCGGTCGATTTCAACTACGACTTCAAAACTGATCTGGTGCTGGCCGGCGCCGGCGGTGTACGCCTCATGCGACAGGACAGCCCTAGCGCATTCACGGATGTAACGGCACAGGCCAAACTCCCCCAATCGGTCGCCAATGCCCCCTACACCGGCTCGTGGGCGGTCGACATTGAAGCCGACGGCGATCTCGACCTCGTGCTCGGCGCAAAAGATGGCGTTCCGACGGTCTTAAGAAATAATGGAGACGGCACGTTTTTGCCCATTCATCCCTTTGCCGGAATCTCAGGCGTCAGCGGTTTTGCTTGGGCTGATCTGGACAGTGATGGCAATCCCGATGCCGCCATTATCGACGGCGCAGGCCGGCTTCATGTATTCATGAACCTGCGGCAAGGACAATTCCACGAGCGCCCGCTGCCGGCCGGTTTGTCTTCGGTCAAAGCCGTGGCTGTGGCGGACGCTAACAATGACGGGATTCTCGATCTTGTCGTGGTGCAGGCGGACGGCACCATCATCCGCATTTCGGACAAGAATGAAGGACAAAGCTGGGAGACTGCCGAGATTGCCCGGGTCCCTAATGCAAGCAGTTATCTTGCGGGCGAGGTGCGTTTGCACGTCGCTGATTTGGACAACAATGGAGCACTCGACTTGTTTCTCTCTCCTACTACGCCAACTGCGGGCGGCAACACCGCTGGTGCGATGATCTGGCTTGGCGATGCCAATGGCAGCTTCACGCTGCTGACTCATCCGGAGGGACCGGCGTTGGTCTTTGACGCCGCGAACACGGGCAATGATGGCCATCTCGATCTTCTGGGTCTCTCCGCGGATGGACAACCGGTGCAAGGAATCAATCAGAGCCCGAAGAATTATCACTGGCAAGTTGTGCGGCCCCATGCGGTCCAAGCTGTCGGCGATCAGCGGATTAATCCCTTCGGTGTTGGCGGAGAAATCGAAATCCGCTCCGGCCTTCTGGTACAAAAGCAGCCGATCACAGGGCCGCAACTTCATTTCGGTTTGGGAGAGCAGACTCAAGCCGAGGTGGTGAGGGTCATCTGGCCCAATGGCACGGTGCGCGCGGAGTTTGGCGTGAAGGCTGACCAGGAAGTCGTGACGGAGCAGCGATTAAAGGCCTCCTGCCCCTTCCTCTTCGCTTACAACGGAAAGCAGATGGAGTTTGTCAAAGATGCGGTTCCCTGGGGCTCTGCGATCGGCTTGCGCATTAACACGCTTGGCTCGGCGCAGATCGCGGCCACAGGGGAGTGGTACAAGATCGGGCGGAACCAGTTGGTGCCTCACGATGGCTTCTACGACGTCCGTGTCACGGCGGAATTGTGGGAGGTTTATTACTACGACTACCTAGCGCTCATGACAGTTGACCATCCCGCGGGCACGGAAGTTTTTGTCGATGAGCGCTTCGTGATTCCGCCGGCAAAACTTGGCATCACCACGGTGGCCACGCCGCACAATATCGCGCGTGCCGTCGACGACACTGGTCAGGATGTTACCGACCTGGTCAGCACGCTCGACGGAAAAGCCGTCAGCAGTTTCGGCCGCGGCCAGTTCCAGGGCGTCACGCGCGATCACTACCTTGAGCTGGACCTCGGCGATGACGCGCCGAAAAACGGCACGCTTTATCTGATCGCCCAGGGGTCGATCCACGACACCGAGTCATCGGTAAACGTAGCTATCACCCAGGGCAGTCGCTGGCGCGCTCATGGCTTGAGCATCGAAGTGCCTGACGGCCGTGGCGGCTGGATCACAGCGCAGGACAACCTGGGCTTTCCGGCCGGTCGCAAGAAGACGATCCTGTTCAAGCTGAGCCATGTCTTTCGCCCCGGAACGCCACGCAAGGTGCGACTGCGCACGAATCTGGAGATTTACTGGGACGCCATCCACTGGGCGCAGGGCGCGCCGGATGCTCCACTGAAGGAAACGACTCTCGATCCGGCAGTGGCCGATCTGCATTACCGCGGCTATTCGGTGATGCACATGCCGGTGGGCGCGGGCGCGCCGGAAGTTCCGGACTACAACCAGATCGAAGGAACCAAACAACATTGGCGTGACCTAATCGGTTACTACACGCGCTACGGGGACATTCGCGAACTCCTGAACAAAATTGATGACCGCTACGTCATCGTGAATTCAGGTGACGAAATGTCGCTGCGCTTTCCCGAGCAGCCACCGCCGCCTGCAGGTTGGGTGCGTGATTTCGTCATCAAGGGCGACGGCTGGATCAAGGATGGAGATTTCAATTCAACTTTCTCCAAGACCGTACTGCCTTTGCCGTATCACGCCAAGAACGAATACACGACCCGTCCGGGCGCACTCGAGGACGAGTGGGTCTACCGCCAGCATCCCGAGGACTGGCAGAACTATCACACGCGTTACGTGACTCCTCAGGTCTTCCAGAACGCATTGCGGAGCGAATTGACCAAATGACCGGCAACCGCGCTGCAAGGGCCATTCTCGGTATCGTATTCATCGCGCTATTGACCGCTCCCCTTGTGCTCAAGCGGCTGTCAGCGCGGCGCACCGCCGAGAGATCGAGCGCCGACGCGAAAACCGCGCTGGCGCGGCACGGCTTCTACCTGCAGGAAGTCTCTCAAGCTGCGGGCATTCATTTTGTTCATGAGGCCCCGGTGCTCGATCCCAAACTCAATCCCATCATGCCGGAAGTCGCTTCGATGGGCGCGTCGGTGTCAATCGTCGACTTCGATCGCGACGGCTGGTCAGACATCTATGTGGTGAACAGCGCCATCGGCAGCAAGAATGCCTTGTATCGCAACCAGGGCGATGGCACATTCAAAGACGTGGCCGGCGAATTCGGCATTGCGGATGTCAATCGGCCGGGCACCGGAGTCTCCACGGGCGCGGTCTGGGGCGACTACGACAACGACGGCTACGAAGATCTCTTCCTCATCAAGTGGGGACGCCCGGAGCTTTATCACAATGACCAGGGGCACGGTTTCACTCGCGTGAGCGAGCAAGCTGGCCTGCCTCCCTGGATCAATGCCAACACCGCCATCTGGTTTGATTACAACGGCGATGGTCTACTGGACCTTTTTGTGGGCGGCTACTATGCCGAGGACATCGACCTCTGGCATCTCACCACCACGCGGATCATGCCGGAAAGTTTTGAATATGCCAAGAATGGCGGGCGAAAATATTTGTTTCACAATCTGGGCCACGGAAAGTTTGAAGAAGTCGCCGAGAAGGTTGGCATCAATAGTCGGCGCTGGGCGCTGGCCGCGGCGGCAGCCGATCTGCGCGCCACCGGGCATCCCGATCTGTTCATTGCCAACGACTACGGCGTTTCTGAACTTTATTTCAACGACGGAAAGCGATTTCGCGAAGTGGGTCAGCAAACCGGCGTGGGCTTTGCCCCGAAGAGCGGAATGAACGCTGCGTTTGGCGACATCCTGAACCAGGGTCGATACGCCGTTTACGTTTCAAACATTTCTGAGGATGGCATTCTCATCCAGGGAAATAACCTGTGGGTCCCGAAGCAAGGAACCGCCGGTGACGCCATGACGTTCGAGAACCTGGCGCGGGACTTCGGGGTCGAACTCGGTGGATGGAGTTTCGGTGCACAGTTCGGAGACTTGAATAATGACGGGACTCTCGACCTCTACCTGACCAATGGTTATATCTCCCTGGACCGGAACCGAAGCTACTGGTATGACTTTTCCAAAGTCGCCGGCGGCAATAGCACGATCATTGGCGATGCCAAGAACTGGCCGGCATTTGAAGGCCGCAGCTTGTCGGGCTATCAATCCAAGCGGCTCTGGTTGAACGACGGCGCCGGCAAATTTGTGGATGTGGCACAGGCGGTTGGGGTCAGAGACACTTATGACGGTCGAGCGATCGCGCTGGCAGACTTGTGGAATCGTGGCGTGCTCGACGTTATGGTGGCCAATCAAAAAGGTCCGCTCCTGGTCTACAAGAACACGGTGACGCCAGAAAATGAATGGATCGAATTCGAGCTGGAAGGAACCGTAAGCAACCGCAGTGCGATTGGCGCCCGGGTCACGTTGTTCTGGAACGGCCAGCAGCAGGCGCAGGAAGTTTCAGGAGGCTGCGGTTTCGCTGCGCAGAATCAACGACGGCTGCATTTTGGCCTAGGAAAATATCCGCAAGTGGAAAAAGCAGTAATCCGCTGGCCGTCCGGCAAGCTTCAGACCATCGACAAGCCTGCTGCCGGCCAGTTGCATAAAATCAAGGAGCCCGCATGAGCCAGCAGATGACTGCGCCCCTGACGCCGCCACCGTCCGCACCTGCTCGGTGGAAGCAACTGATCAGGCTTGACAATCGTTACATCGCTCCGATTTTCATTACCTGCATCCTGCTGGTGGGGCACCTGTCGTTCGGTATTCTTGAAAGCTACCAGAGGACTTTGCTGGCGATTGCCGTAAGCATCGTGACTGAGCTGGCCCTGGGCGGTATTTTCTTTCACAAGTGGGTGCATCCGGCAAGCGCTTACATCACCGGCATCAGCGTTGGGATTCTGGTGCGCTCCCCCGCATTCTGGCCCTACGCCCTGTGTGCTGCAATTTCCGTCATGTCCAAATATGTGTTGCGCATTAAAGGGCGGCATATTTGGAACCCATCGAATTTCGGCATCTCGGCGATGCTTTTCCTCGTCCCTGAAACGGTGGCCAGTCTGAGCATTCAGTGGGGCAACTATCTCTTGCCTATGCTCGTCATCTGGGTACTGGGATCGGTGATCATCTGGCGCCTCCGGCGCTTTCATATCACCTTCACATATGTGGTCTCTTTCATGGTTTTCGCCTTTCTGCGAAGCTGGCTCATAGGAAGCCCCTGGCAGTCAGAGATTGCGCCGATCACCGGACCGATGTACCAGCTTTTTATTTTCTTCATGATCACCGACCCGAAAACCACGGTGCGATCGAAGAGGGGACAATGCGTGGTCGTATTTCTGGTCGCGTTGGTTGAAATGATCATGCGGATGTACCAGATCGTTTACGCGCCTTTCTATGCGCTGTTCATCGTGGGACCCACCGCGATGCTGATCGAAATTTGGCTAGATTCGCGCCGTGCCAGTTCCGAAAAACTAGCTGTGGCCCGCTGATCCTTCGAAGTCCCTTTTGCGAAAAGGAAACTGAACCGCTGATGCCGAGAATCTGGGTCACTTGTTGTTTAGTGCTGGTTGCCTTCCTGGTCTTGGCTGGTTGCAAGCAGCAAGCTTCGAGCCCGCAGGAAACTCCTTCGCCGCAGCCCGCCGCCAGTTCCCCGACACTGGCGCCAGTTTCGGTTCCGGTATCAACGCCGCTCCCACCGGCTTCGAGTGTGGCACCCGCACGGCCTGCGGGATCGATCGAATTCACCGATGTGACTGCCCAGGCCGGCATCCACTTCAAGCACAACACCGGCGCATTTGGGAAAAAGTACTTGCCGGAAACCATGGGCAGCGGGGCCTGCTTTCTCGACTATGACAATGACGGCTGGCAGGACATCCTGCTGATCAACTCCATGGACTGGCCGGGCCATCAAACTGTGAAGTCGTTCCCAGCGCTCTATCACAACAACCAGAATGGAACATTCACGGAGGTAACCAACCAGGCGGGACTGGCGCTGGAGATCTACGGGCAGGGCTGCGCCGTCGGTGACTATGACAATGATGGCAACGTCGACATCTACATCACTGCGGTCGGGTCGAACCATCTTTTTCGCAATCTGGGCAACGGCAAGTTCACGGACGTGACCGCGAAAGCAGGCGTGGCCGACCCAGGATTCTCCAGCAGCGCGCTGTGGTTTGACTATGACAACGACGGGAAGCTCGACCTGTTCGTCGCCCACTACATCGAATGGTCGATCGAGAGCGACCAATACTGCTCTCTCGACAGCAAAAACAAATCATACTGCACGCCGCAAAGGTACAAAGGCCAAAGCGCAACGCTCTTTCACAACAACGGGAACGGGACGTTTGAGAACGTGACGCGGCACGCCGGTCTTTACGATCCCACCAGCAAGTCGCTCGGCGTTGCCATGTTGGACTATGACAACGATGGCTGGATGGACCTCTTCGTCTCGAACGATACCGAGCCCAACAAGCTCTATCACAACAACCACGACGGTACTTTCACCGACGTTGCCGTCGCCGCCGGCATTGCCTATGGCGAAGCGGGCACGGTGCGCGCGGGCATGGGGACTGACGCCGCAGACTACGACAATTCCGGTTGGCAGAGTCTGGTCATCGGCAATTTCACCAACGAAGGCATGGCGCTTTATCACAGCGATGGATCTGGCCTGTTTACCGACGAAGCGCCCGTTACCGGTATCGCCAGGATCTCGACCAAGTCGCTGACCTTCGGCACATTCTTTTTCGACTACAATCTAGACGGCCTGCCCGATATTCTCGCCATCAACGGCCACGTTTCCGACGACGTTAGCGTAGTGCAGCCCAACGTCAAGTACGCTCAGCCGCCGCATCTGTTCCGCAACCTGGGCAAAAAGAGGTTCGACGAAGTGACCACAAAACTTGGATCTGCATTGCCACGGCCCATCGTGGGCCGGGGTGCGGCGTATGGCGATTTCGACAATGATGGCGACCTTGATCTACTTATTACCGCCAACGGTGGTTGGGCAAGATTGCTGCGCAACGACAATGGCAACCAGAACGACATGTTGCGAGTGAAAACTGTAGGCACGCGCTCGAATCGTGACGGCATCGGCGCCAAGGTAACAGTGAACACCAGCAAGGGCACGCGGCTCTTTGGCATGGTTAAAACCGGTTCCAGCTATTTGTCCCAGAGCGAGCTGCCGCTGACTTTCGGTTTGGGCAAACCGGAGGCGGGCAAAACGGTTAGCCTGACCATCGTATGGCCAAGCGGCCAGAAGGACTTCGTACTGAACGTCGGGCCCAATCAATTCATCACAGTCCGAGAAGGAAAGGGCATCGTCTCGGCCCGGCCGATTGTCTTTGTTAAGGCTGCCGCGGAAAGTTCGCCGCACCTGCCTACCGCGCAGCCTCCCGCTCACTGAGACGCCCTATCGCCCTTTCCGTTTTTGCCTCCCGGTTCGATGTTATCTTTGTGGCATCTTCATGGACACTCTCAAGCAGCTTTTTGAGCACCATTTCCACAGGCCGGCTGAGCAGCTAACGCCGCTACAGGGGCAGCTGGGTGGTTCGGGCCGAAAGATCATCCGGCTCAGCGGCGGACAACTCAGCGCCATCGGGATTCTATACGACGTACGTGAAGAGAACGTCGCTTTCATCGAATTTTCCCGGCATTTTCGCCGCCATGGTCTACCAGTGCCTGAAATCTATGGCGAAGAGTTGGGCCAGGGCGCATATCTCGAAGAGGACCTGGGCGGCACTACGCTTTTTGAGTTTCTCTCGAAAAATCGCACGGCGGAGAATATTGCTCCACAGGCGGTCGAGGCCTATCGCAAAGTCATCGCCGTGTTGCCCCGGTTTCAGGTGGAAGCCGGCCGCGATTTGAACTACGAGGTGTGTTATCCGCGCGCTAGTTTCGATCATCAGTCCATCGCCTGGGACTTGAATTACTTCAAGTATTACTTCCTTCGGCTGGCCGGTATTCCCTTCAATGAACAAGCGCTGGAAGACGATTTCGACCGCTTGACGAAATTCCTGTTGAGCGCCGGACACGACTACTTTCTCTACCGCGATTTCCAATCTCGCAACATCATGTGGCGCGACGGACAGCCATTCTTTCTGGATTACCAGGGCGGCCGCAAAGGGGCGTTGCAGTACGACGTGGCTTCGCTCCTGTACGACGCCAAGGCCGACTTGACGCCGGAGCTGCGCCTGAAGTTGCTCGATCACTATCTCGACACGCTTGCCGGTTTCGTGAAGCTCGATCGCGACGCATTCATGCAGTATTACTACGCCTACGTCTACGTCCGCATCATGCAGGCGCTGGGAGCATATGGCTTTCGCGGTTTTTATGAGCGCAAGGCTCATTTTCTTCAGAGCGTTCCCTACGCACTGAAGAACTTGCGCTGGCTGCTGCATAACGTCACTCTGCCCATCGGCCTGCCCACGCTGATGGAGGCGTTCAACAGCATGCTGGGATCGGAGAAACTGCAGAACCTGGCCTCCGACGCCGAGAGCCTCGTGGTTAGGATTTTCAGTTTTTCATTTCATCGGGGCTGGCCAAAGGACGAGACAGGGAACGGCGGCGGATTTGTCTTCGACGGCCGCAGCCTTCCCAATCCCGGCCGCGAAGAGCGCTTCAAAGCCCTCTCCGGCAGGGACGCGCCGGTGATCGATTATCTCAACCAACAGGAGAGCGTGCACCAGTTTCTCGCTGGCGTGCTGTCGCTGGTGGATGCCAGCGTGAGCGAGTATCAGCGGCGCGGCTTCAAGAACCTGATGGTGTCGTTCGGCTGCACCGGCGGGCAGCATCGCTCGGTCTATCTGGCAGAGCAACTGGCAAAGCGCTTGCGCGGCCGAAATGGAGTCGAGGTGGTGGTGCGGCATCGCGAACTGGAGACGCTCGGCCAATGAAAGCGATGGTTCTGGCCGCTGGTCTGGGTACCCGCCTGCGACCACTCACCGATGACCGCCCCAAGGCGCTGGTGGAAGTCGCTGGCCGCACCTTGCTCGAGATTACACTCTTTCGCTTGCGCAGCTTTGGGATCAGCGAAGTAATTATCAACGTGCATCATTTTGCCGAGATGATTCTGGAGTATCTGAAGACGAACAACAATTTCGGCATGAAGATCGAGGTCTCAAGCGAAGATGTTTTGCTGGACACTGGCGGGGGTTTGAAAAAGGCTGGCTATTTTTTTCACGATGACTCCGGCCGTCCTGAGGAACCTTTCCTGTTGCACAACGTCGATGCTATCAGCACGATTGATTTGCGACGCATGGCGCAACTTCATACGAGGAACCAGGCTCTTGCCACCTTGGCAGTGCAAGACCGCAAGACCTCCCGGTACCTGTTGTTCGACGAACAACTTCAGCTTTGCGGCCGCCGATCCGGGCACGATGGGAACACTGAACTGGTTCGATCGTCGTCGCAGACTCAAGCGCTGGCCTTCGCCGGCATCCACGTAATTTCGCCGCGTCTCATACCGATGATGGTGGAAGAAGGGATTTTTTCTATCATCAACTCGTATCTGCGCCTGGCCGGTCAAGGCGAGAAAATCCTCGCGTTTCGCGTCGACGAGTATTATTGGCGTGATCTGGGCAGGCCAGACGATCTGCAGCAAGCCGCTCAGGACTTCGAGCGAGGAATTCTCCAGTAATTTGTGAAATCAGTTTCCGGTTCCAAGTTCCCGGTTGCCAGTGGGGCCGACGAGAAACGAGAACCAGGAAACCAGAGTTCCTCGCGGTCGACGGCCTATTTGCAACGTTTAATGGTGGACCTGGTCGGGATCGAACCGACGACCTCTTCCATGCCATGCAGGAAGCATAGCAGCCGGTGATTGGTTTTCAAGTACTTAGGAACCGGAACATCGGGCAGAAACGGCGTATTCGGCGCTATTTCCGGCCAATTTCCGGCCAAAGTTGTCCAACCAAGAACAGACGGGCTGCATGGGCGGGGGTTCATCAGTTCGGTTTGCAGAATTGTAAGGGACCATTCGCAGAAAAATGGTTTGTGAAAACGAACAAGAAAACTGGCGGAGAGGGAGGGATTCGAACCCTCGGTAACGGTATTAGCCAGTACAACGGTTCAGCAAAACATTCCGACCCAAAAACGTAAGTCTAACCAAGAGAGGCATTTACCCTGCATCTCTTTTTTTTGTTTTTTTACGAGTTGTGCCAGCTTGTCGCTACTTGTGGCACGATGCGCCGCATTGTGGACACAGAGCACACAAAAAAGCCACAAGAAAAGCTGCTCTCTTGCTTCTTCGCCCTAAACTACCACGTTACTCGTTACCAATTCAGACGTGTCAGGATACGGATATTGGGATGATTGAGTGCAGACATAAGCACGCGCGCGCTCGCATCGCGCTTTCAAGGCGATAGGAACAGTCCGGCCTGCTGAAGCAAAACGCAATATCCCGTAACGCAATCAGGGCAGTTTCTCGCTGCCGTCAGCTGGGAGTTGGAGGTTTTTCCCGTGATTTTGACACTTGACTTTAGTTCAGATCGAACATATAAGAATCGGAACGAAATTAAACGCAATTAAGCGAAAGTTAACGAAATTAATGAAACAACAGCATCGCTTGTATTCTGTGGTTTCGATGGGAGGTCCGAGATGCACGGGTCCTGGCTTAAGTTTCGCCCCCTTCGAGTCTTGTCAGGGTTCGCCTTCGTGGTCGCTTTGCTGCTCGAACAGGTCGTGCTTGGTCAAGCTAACTACACCGCGCAAGTGCGCGGCACGGTGACAGACCAGACTGGCGCCGTAGTACAAAATGCCAAGTTGACCATGACAAACGATGGCACCGGTATTTCGAACTCGGCGACCACGGACGGTAACGGCCAGTACGTCTTCAATGGGCTGCGGCCAGCGACTCACACTGTGAAAGTTGAGGGTGCAGGGTTCCAGGAGACGATCCAGAAAAACATCGTTTTGGCTGTCGCGCAGCAGGCGACACTTAATTTTGTACTCAAGCCTTTCTCCTCTCACGAACTAGTTACCGTGACGGAAACCGCTCCCCTGCTGGACACGACCGGCGGCTCGTTAGGCACCGAAGTCACGAACGAGTTCGTGAACCGCATGCCACTGGCTGACCGGGACGTAACGAAATTAGTGTATTTGTCCGCTGGCGTGACGGAATTGAATAACGGCATCGGCTATCCGGTGGGAACGGATTTTTCTTCTAATGGACAGCGTTACGCTTCCGCAGAGATCCGTCTGGATGGGAACCTGGCAACCGGACCGGAGCAGGGGGAAGGAGCGACCACCAATCTGAGCTACATCCCGTCCGCCGAAGTGATCCAGGAATTCAAGGTTCAGAACAACAGTTTCTCCGCCGAGTACGGCAGTAACGGCGGCACCGTGGTGAACGTATTGATGAAGTCAGGCACGAACAATTATCACGGCAGCGGTTGGTGGTATGGGCGCCGAACCGCCCTGAATGCCAACGACTTCTTCTCGAACCGGAACGGCATTCCACGCACCGATTCAACCCGGGACCAGTACGGATTCGCATTGACAGGACCAATCATCAAGGGCAAGACCTTTTTCCTATTTGACCTGGAACGGGTCCGGCAGAATGACAAGGCGCTAATCTCCGCGCGCGTTCCAACTGACTTGGAGCGAACAGGAGACTTTTCGCAAACGCTGACACAGGATAATAACGGAAATCTTGTGCCAGTCCATATTTTCAATCCCTTTAGCATCAACGGACCAAACCAGACGCGTAGCGAGTTCCCGAACGAAGTGATCCCCGCGTTTGGCACTCCCGGAAGTCCCATCACCGCGGTGGGCCAATCGCTGGTCAACGCATACCCTGAACCAACTGGCCCGGTCGATCCGAACACAGGATTGAATTTCAACAAGGGCGTTGTGAACACGTCTCCCAGCATGCAGTTCGACGTCAAGATCGACCATCAATTGAACGACAAGAACCACCTGATGGGTCGTTACAGCCAGCAGAACACCAGCTTCGTTAATCCCGGCTTTTTCTATGGTGACCTGAGAGGGACCCAAACCACGCGTAATATTGTTGTCGAACACACATGGACAATTGATTCGCGTTTGTTGCTTACCGAACGTTTTGGTGTAGATCGCTACCATCAGGTGGGGACGTCGAAACGGGTCGATCCCACGCAGTTTGGCCTTCCCGGGTTGCTCACCGAGGCCAACCACATCACGCGCATGCCTGTGGTCAACGTGGAAAACTACGTGACGCTGAACAGTGACCAGCTCGGTTCGGCACAATGCTGTGCCGATACTATCAATGGTCACACCCAATACATCTACTCGGCGTCGTTGAACTGGGTAAGAGGTAAGCATGTTTTGAAATTTGGGGGCGAACAGCGCGAATTCTTCAACAATTTCTATCAGCCGGATTACGCCACCGGCGTTTTTAACTTCACCAAGCTGATCACTGCTTCAAGTCCAGCCGGCGGCAACCCGGCGGAGCAGGGGACGGGCTTGGCCTCCCTGCTCCTTGGTTTCCCGGGGGACGGACAATTGAATCTGAAGTCTGCGGTGGAGAACAAATCGAAAGAGACCGCGTTCTACGGGCAGGACGATTGGAAGGTGACATCGCGTCTAACGCTCAATCTCGGGCTCCGTTACGAATGGAGCACTCCTTATACGGAACGCTACAACCGCATTCAATACAGCGACTTCAACATCACCAGCGGGGTCACGGTGGATCTCACTGCGCCCACTTCGGATGCTCAAGGCAATTCAATTTTTGATGACCTCGGCAATCCTGTGGATCTTTCGGGCCTGGGGCTAGGGCCCACAAACCTAAAAGGCGTTACGCGTTTTGCTACCTCGAGTAATCGTCACGTACCGGTGGATCGCAACAACATCGGCCCACGCGTTGGCTTTGCGTTTCAATTTGCCACCAACACGGTGCTGCGAGGGGGCGCGGGCGTGTTTTATGGAATCTCTTCGGCGACGAACTACCAATACGCCGGCACGGCCTTCCGCAGAGATGCTCCCATTCACTTCACCAACGATGGCGGCATCACTCAATACGCGACGTTGACCAATCTGTTCCCCAACCTGCCGTCCGGTCAATTGCCCCAACCGCAATTTAAGCAATACGGGCCTCTAGCGGAATGGGGCTACGTAAATCAAAACGATCTCGGGACCACAGAAGCGCGCAACGGGGAAATCTACCAGTGGAATTTGGGTCTGCAACATCTGTTTCCCGCTGGAGTAGTAATCTCCGCCGACTATTCCGCTAACCGTAGCACCCATCTGCCCTGGGGCGGGGCCACGCGCAATCGTAACGTCATCTCCACTGCAGCGCGGCTGGCCTGCGATACCAACTGCCAGAATACCAATGTGGCCAATCCTTTCATGGCTCTATTCACGGGTCCCAATGCTATTTTCAACGAACCGGACTCGCGCTATAGCCAACCGTCTATACCTTTGCTGAATCTTTTACGCCCGTACCCGCAGTTCGACAACAACTTTGAAGGCCTGCCGCTACTAACTGCCAGTTCCTGGTACAACGCCCTCCTGGTCCGATTTCAAAAGCGGGAGACCCACGGTCTGAGCTTCGAAGGGAACTACACGTGGTCCAAGGCAACGGATAACTCATCGTACGGCGCCAATAGCTTCATCTTCTTTGGCGGCTCCGGCCTCGGATTTCCGCAAGACATGAACAACCTCGGAGCTGAACACTCGGTCGGTGCCAACGACACGCGGCATCGTTTCGCGATCGCTACCGTGTACGAGCTGCCAGTCGGCCGCGGCCGCTGGATGGGAAATGATATGAACCGGATCTTGGATGGATTTATCGGCGGCTGGTCGCTCAATACCCTGCTGACGCTGCAGACAGGTCAACCGGTTCCTTTTGGAATGTCCTCGCCGCGACTCACGGACGGGACGCAGCGCCCCAACATCATCTGTAATCCGTCCACTGGGCTTAGCCTGCATGATGTGGCTATGGCAACCGATCCCAACGCCAGCTACTTCAATGCCTCTTGTTTAACCGACCCGGGCGACCAAATCGCGGGGAATGCACCACGTTTCTCCGATAATGCCCGCGGGCCGGGCATCCATAACATAGATTTAGGGATCTTCAAGGATTTTCCTATTCGCGAAGGAATGAAGGCTCAAGTCCGTGCGGAATTTCTAAACTTCACAAACACCCCGCGCTTCGCCACACCATCTTCGTTCCAAGGGGACAGCTTCTTCGGCAAGGTGACGTCCCTATCGAATCTACCCCGGCGTGTGCAGATGGGTGTCCGTTTTGAGTTCTGAGTAAACCCAAGGCCTAGATGAAACGAGATAGTCGCCTCGCAGTGCTATTTCTCATGCTTTTCGCATCGTTGCTGGCTGCTCCCAACTCTTCGGAGCAGAATTGGACGAATTATGCGCGCATCGGAGCGTATGGTTTGGGGAAAAGCGACACCGATCAGATTGTGCGCAACGCTCGGGAAAGCAACGTTTTCGGCATCGAGGTGGATAACGATATACCAGGACGCTACGAAAGTTTTCTTCATCCTGAAGAGAAGTTGAAAGCAATCCGTGCCGTGGCCGAAAAGGCTCACCAGGCGGGCAATTACGCCTTTGTGTATATTGCGGGTACGGAATGCATTACCGCGAATGCGGAAAAGACTCCTCACACTTTAGCCAAAGAACACCCCGACTGGCTACAGCGGAATATCAGCGGTGAGCCAGCGATTTTTGGTGGTGGTTCGGCATTCTGGATTGCCCAAGGAGATGAGGACGTGTGGGTCAGTCCCTACGCAATGGAATGGCGCAAGATTTACATGGAGAGGGTGCGGCAAATCGCAGCCACCGAAATTGACGGCATCTACGTTGACATTCCGTACTGGATGACGCACTTCGATGGCTGGGAAAACGCTTGGGCCAGCTTTGACGATTCCACGGTGGCTGCTTTCAAGAAGCAGACCGGACTGGATGCCAAGAACGGCCTGAAGCTGGGGGACTTTTCCGACCCAAACTTTCGCAAGTGGGTCGCTTTTCGAATTCAAACCATCACGGACTTCCTTCAGGAGATTGATAAGAACGCGAAGTCCGTCAATCCCGTGATCAAGACGATCCCCGAGATCTATCCGGGCATTGAGCAAGAGGCGATTCGTGTGGGCGCCGATGTGTACAGCCTTTATCCCGTCGTGGATGCGATTGCGCACGAGTACGAGTTCGGCAGTGGTGATCACATGGCATCCTCTCGAACGCCATTCGATTGGTTTGCTTATCAGGTGGGTATGCATTCCTTCCGTGCCTTCGCGCAGGGAAAGGCGACATGGATCCTCAATTATTCCTGGGATGGCGACAAGAAAGTCGACCGCCGGGAAGCAATGATGAACCTCGCGATGTCTCAGGTTATGGCCGGCACGAATTTCTGGGACGCCCCCGGACACTCCATGGCTGGATCGAACGACCTGCCTACAAGAAAAAAGATCTTCACCTGGATTCAAGCGCACGAGAAGACGTTCTATTTACCGCGTGCTCCGATACACCCCGTCGGAGTTTATTTTTCTCCCGAGACTCGGGACTACTACGCCGATGAATTCATTCGCTCTTATCGTGGAATCCTGATTCTGTTGATGCAGAAACACCTGGAATTCCAAGTCGTCACTCCTCGTACGCTGGCGAATTTTAGAGGCGAAACCCTAATTCTCCCCAATGTACAGGTCTTGAACGAGGGGGAAAGAACCTGGCTGCAGAAGTACGTTGCGGCCGGAAAAAACTTGGTCATCACAGGGGCAGATGTTACGCAACTCGGTGCGTCTCCCAGCACGGTCCGTTTTCCAAACTGTCCAGGAAAGGCTTACACCACGATGTTGGAGAAAGACTTCGAGCATGCTGTCCCGGACTCGCAGGATGCTTTCCTAAAGAGCCTGAAAGGGCAGTCTGTAATCAGCGTTGCGGCTTCACCCTCGTTGGCCACGTCCATCGCTCTTGTGGATGGTAAGACACAGGTGTTCTTTGCAAACTTCGCCGGATTGCGCGGTGGAGCAAATCCAGTCCAGACTCTCCAAACTGGAGTACAAGTCACGATTTCAGCAGACTCCAAGGGCAAAGCCTTCTTCCTGCCCTTCCTGGGGGATGTGCAAGAGTTGAAAGCCGTCGAAGCCGAAGACTCCATGACCTTTACATTACCCGCGATTTCCAAGGGTGCAGTCTTCTGGTATGAGACGGCTGCCCAAAGACAAAGAATGCCCGGTGAATCCTTGAAGTGGTTACACAAGCCTACGAGGCAAATATGAAGAGAGTTCAAGCACTGCCTGGTGGCAATTTCACTATTACTGCCGTTGGCGGTTTTCATCCTGGGAGCAGAGCCGGATCGCGGTCCCCTTCGCACGAAGACCCAGGAAGCAGGCAGTGGGATGCGTGGGGAGATCTGGGCTCATCATCCGTGGGCATTATGATCGTCAACCTAAACAATGGTGATGACACGAATTATTACGCGAACATTGACCTAGCGGTTCGCAATACTCGAAGGAGGGGATCTTCGTCGTCGGTTATATGTACACGGGTTATGGACAGCGTGACCCGGTCATTATCCGCGAGAAAATTGATATCTGGTGGACGGTATCTTCTTCGATCAGGTTCCAACCGACTGTAACGCCGTCAACTCATTCCGGGAAACAAACTACAGTTACTACCAGGAATTGGCGGATCATGTGCGGCACCAAGTTGGCGTCATCCTCAATCCTGGCACTCAGCGGTAGCACACACACGGAGATCTTCAAACGATCGCGATGCGTCGACTGTGGAAACGAAATCAAACCCAATAAAACCAAAGACTTGGTTTGCGTCAAGCATATTCTGTGGTATACCAACCTCGCCATTGGGCGAGGGTGTGTGAACCGCTGCCTGCGCGCGGGAACCCAAGTTGAAAACTCTGCTGTTGTCGCTGCTGATCGCGTCTGAGCTCCTGGCTCAAGATCGGAAAGTCGATGCCACGTGGTTGCATCGATACATTCCGCGTTTGAGCGAGGCGGGAGGAGATCTGGCGTCCGGGACTTGCCATTACAAACCAATCTTCGGCGAGGGTGACAGGGAGACTCGAGTCCTGCGAAGCGTTACCCGGTTCGGGGAAGTTACACTGGATGCCCTTGGCAATTGCCAGACCGTTCTCTACGATCGCCAGGAGGAGAGTTATTTCGTACTGGAAGGCAAAAGCGTTCTGCACTACGGGGATCAGACGTATGCGATGCGCACGAATGATTTCATTGACCTGCCTCCGGGCATGAAGCATTCGATTTCGAACAGTTCGGAACAAACCTTGCGGGTTTTAGTAATGGGTTTCAAGATCCCGTCACCAACTTCGATAAGCGCACCATCGCTACATCCCAAGATCGCAAATTTGGATGATGTAAAAGAGGAGACTCGATGGTCACCCACATCGGTTTTGTACAAGCTCCTCCTCGGTCCGCCCACTGGAACGCGCGACGCAATTGATGAGGCGTACGTGGTGACCAGCTTTTTCTGGATGAACTTTGCGCCGGGAGGCACGAACTTCCCGCATCATCATGAGACCGCGGAAGAAATCATCTAGTCATTGAGGGCCAAGGCGAAATCGTGGCTGGCAGCGGAATGGACGGCATCGAAGGCCGCTATCCAGCCAATGCGGGGGATGCCTATTACTTCCGCCCCAACTGCACGGTGGGATTCTACAACCAGAACAAACCGGGAGCGAAGGCCTACATCCAGGCCGTACGATCGCGGATTCCGCTGCCCGAGGATGCAGACTAGGGTTGGCACCGGTCTGAGCCTGGCGAGTTTCACGAACAATTTGCAGTTGGCGTACAAAAACCAATGTTTGGCTAAGACGGGCAATTGAGGAGGCGTTCACCTCCATTTTTTTCAGATCGCGGAGGCAAATTCGGATTTGGAATTCACTAGCGACGTGGGAGGAAACCATGAGTCTCGAAGCATTTCACCTCCACGGCAAAACCGCGTTAGTCACGGGCTCACGCCGCGGAATTGGCGCCGCCATTGCCGTAGCTCTCGCGCAAGCCGGAGCCGACGTTGCCTGCCATGGTCTCAACAATGATTCCGGGCCCGCTTGCGGCGAGATTCCCGCGATGGGCCGCCGCACTTCGTATTTTCCTGCGGATGTCACCGACCCTGCCGCCTGCAAGAGCTTGTTCGAACAAACCATCGCCGAATTTGGCCATCTCGATATCCTCGTCAACAACACCGGCTCGATTCGCCGTGCCCCCGCTGCCGAATATCCCGCCGAGTATTGGGACGAAATGATCGCGGCACATTTGTCGGCAGTCTTCCGCATTTCGCAGCTTGCCGGAAAGCACATGCTGGATCGGGGAAGGGCCGGAAACATTGTGAACATCGCCTCGCTGCTTTCCTTTCAGGGTGGCCTTCGTGTTCCGGGATATTCTGCGACGAAGGGTGGCGTTGCCAACCTCACCAAAGCTTTGGCCAACCCATGGGCATCGAAGGGAATCAACGTAAATGCGATTGCGCCGGGCTACATCAAAACGGACAACACTACCGCGCTGCGCAACGATCCGGTGCGCAGCAAGCAGATTCTCGACCGCATTCCTGCCGCGCGTTGGGGCAAACCATCCGACCTGACCGGAGCCGCAATCTTTTCTATGTTCCAGCGCGAGCGATTACGTGCACGGCCATGTGCTGGTCGTTGATGGTGGATGGCTCGCCGGATAAACAACGCGAGAAAAAGCTCCAACTATGGGTGGTGCTCAGGCGAATGAGATATCGCAGGGCAAATCAATTCGCTAAATACGGTACGAAGCCGCGCGCCTTCGTTTGCAACCGGTAAACTGACGTGGTAGCGGTGATGTATAGTGTGCGATAGTCCGCATCTCCCCACGACAAATTCGCGGGTTGCTCCGGCAAAACGATCGTACCAAGGTGATGGCCCGCAGGATCCCAAACCCAGATTCCCTTCGGGCCAGTAACGTACAAATTTCCCCCCTGATCAACCTTTATTCCGTCCGGAACTCCATCTCCCTTGCCACCCGGCTCCTCTCCAAAGATTCTTCCATTCGCCAATTTGTGTTCGGAGGTGAAATCAAATACCCAGATGTTCCTTCGTTCGCTGTCATCGACATAAAGCCGCTTGCCATCGGGAGAAAATGCCAGTCCATTCGGCTGCGACAACTCTTTCGTAAGTAAACTCACGTTTCCCGAAGCATCGAGTCGGTAAACTCCCTGAAAGGGTATCTCTTGCTTCTCTCCCTTGGGAAGATCGAGCGTCGGGTCGGTAAAATAGATCGCGCCATCGGGTCCGGTCACAACATCATTCGGACTATTGAATCGCTTGCCTTCAAATCGCTCCGCAAGAACTCCGTATTTTCCTCCGCGGTCGATTCGAATAATGGCCCGCAAAACGCTGGCGCAATCGATCAACCGTTTTTCATGATCGTAGGTGTTTCCGTCCGGATCGCCGAGAGAGATTAGCTCTTCTTTTCTTCCATCCATGTACACGCGAAAGATTTTGTTCGTCTCTTCATCGCTCACGTAAACGAAGCCTGCCGGATCCCACACCGGGCCCTCCGTGAATCCAAATCCCGACGCGACGGTCTCCAGCTTGGCCTCTCGCTCGAAAAGCGTCCAGAAATTTGGATTGTTCGCTTGCAGCTGGAATTCGCGCTTCGGCTCCTTCTGCGCCACACAGAGCTTTGCCAGAGTAAAGCAAACCACCAGCGCCGTGACTACAAATCTCCATTTCATTGCGGCATTGCTCCTTGGTGTGTTTTCTTAGTCTTCGTCGCCGTCTTCCAGTTGGTTCTCTGCGCTCTGCTTGTTCTTTGACTTGGAGACACGCAGCAAGTAACTCACAAGGTCATTCAGTTCCGCCGGCGAGAGTGTCGAGCCATAATCGGATGGCATTGCGGATTTCCCCGCATAGGTCTGCGTCCGGATATCGGTCTTATTCACGAGGTGGAATACGCCGTCGAGCGTCTGCAATTGCAACGAGAAGTTGTCTTCGTTGCGCACCGTACCGGATAGCGTTGACGAATCGACAAGAACGACATTCACCATCCCCCTGCGCGGATCCAGATCCCTATCCGGATTCAGAATCTTCGCTCGAACGTCATCGGCGTTCATTCGCGAAGCGTAGGAAGTCAGGTCTTCGGCAAAAAATCCGCCCTGGCCACCGGCGATATGGCAGTTCGCGCATTTCGCTTTGCCGAAAAACAAAGCCTTCCCGTTTGCGGCATCTCCCGGCACGGGCGCTTCATCGCCATGGCCTTGCAGCGTTCGCAGATACGCGACGAGTCCAGCGATCCGCGTATCGCCAAAACCAGCGAAGGCTGGCATGCCAGCCGCGGTCTTTCCGTTCTTCAGAATCTCGGCAAGTTCCGCGTCCTTCTTGTCCACTACTTCCGCGCGCGACGCAATGTCTGGTCCCCGTTCGCCGCCGTGGCCGTCCAGTCCGTGGCACGATGCGCAAATGCTCTCATAAGTCGCTTTAGCCTCGGTTAGACTTTGTGCGCTCGCCTGGGAATCAGGCGCCCCAGGTTTGTTCTGGGCGTACAGAACAATTGCAGCGATCGATAGAGTGCAACAGACCGCCAGGAAGGGAATCAGCACTCCGCGCAAACTGGCCGAATGCCTGCTCTTGTTGCCGCGCTTGTTTTTCTGTCGCATGAGTCGCAATTGGTTCGGAATCAAATGGACGACTACGCTCCCGCTGCATTTCTGTTTTCCGACAACGAACAATTTCGGCGCGAAGGGATGTTAAACAATTCGTTTGAACGTGGCAACCGTATCAAGATAGGATCTTGAACACTTCATTGCGACCCGCAAATAATGCTAGAGTTCGTGTGATTTCATCTTCGGAAGGATTCATGTCGCGTCTTCTTCACTCTCTCTTCTCCGTTCTTCTCATTCTTGGGCTGGCAGTCACCCTGACCTCTCTGAGTCTGGCCAAGCCTCCAAAAATCTCGGCGCAAGCGGAATCGCCAACTGGGCAAGCGATAGACGACACCGCCCTTCTCGATGGCTTTCGCCACGTCGAAGTTGCTTCTGTCTCGGACGCTATCGAGCAGATTGCCGGAAAGCGAATGTACATGGCGCACAGCATGCGCCCGATATTCTCTGCGCGCTTCGCGGGTTTTGCGACCACGGTCTCTTTGAAGAAAGAGGAGAATCACGACCCAGATGCTTTGAAAGGCATGCTCCAGGCCATTGACACCGGCGCTCCCAATTCTGTCTACGTCATGGTCGTGGAAGATGGAGTCGACATCGCCGGCATGGGCGGACTAATGGGCACCGCCATGGCCGCAAGAAACTTTTCCGGCGCAGTCATCGACGGCGGCGTCCGTGACACCGCTTATCTGCAAAAGATAGGTTTCCCCGTATATGCGCGCGGCATTGTGCCGTCCCCCTCTCTGGGCCACTACCGCTTTGCCGGCTCGAGCATTCCGGTCGTTTGCGACGGTGTGCCGGTGGCCCCAGGCGACGTTATCGTCGCCGATCCCGACGGTGTGGTGGTGGTACCTAAAGCGCTTGCGAGCCAAGTCCTGAAACTGGCGCAGGACATGGATTTCAAAGAACATTCCATGTATTCCTATATCGAGAAACTTAAATCGATTCAACAGGCCGTAGCTAAATTTGGCCGTTTGTGAAATTCCTAGCTTCGCGCCCCGGAGTTGTAGTATATGAATGCCCACTCTGATTCGACTTGTACAGCGCCGTGCACCGTCGATGAAGTTTCTTATTTTAGGGACAGAAGACTTTAGCGATGGCTCGATGGCAAAAAAGTTGTTTTTGTTTTGCGTTTCTGGTTTTGAACGGCGTGGCGCTATTCGCTCAGAGCCTTCCAATGACTTCGCTCACCACTCGCGTTGACGTCCAGCCGTCCCAGTTGCTCGAAAAGCCAGTGTCGGCGAATTGGCTCTCCTACAATGGTGACTACACCGGCCGCCGCTACAGCGCGCTCCATGAGATCAATCCCGGGAACGTGGGCCAACTTCGCGCCCAATGGGTCTTTCACGCCCCCAACTCCAACCATCTCGAAGTCACGCCGGTTGTTGTGGACGGAATTATGTTTGTCACCTCCGCCAACGACGCATTCGCTCTCGATGCGCAAACAGGACGAACCCTCTGGCACTATTCGCGTCCCATCACCGAAGGTCTCATCGACGATGCTTCGCAGCATCACAATCGCGGCGTCGCAGTGTGGCGTTCGCGGATCTACATGGAAACAGATAACGCCCATCTCCTCTGCCTGGACGCCCGCTCCGGTCATCTCCTTTGGGACGTCGCCTACACCGATGGCAACAGAAACTATGGCGCCACCAGCGCTCCTCTTGTAGTAAAAGACAAAGTTCTCGTGGGTACTTCAGGTGGCGATGACGGTGTACGCGGCTTTGTCGCTGCCTTCGATGCCGAAACCGGGAAAGAAGCATGGCGCTTCTGGACTATCCCCGGCCCCGGAGAATTTGGTTCCTCCAGTTGGCCCGGCGAAAGCTACAAACTGGGCGGCGGCACCACCTGGATGCCCGGAACCTTCGCTCCCGAACTCAACACAATTTTCTGGGGCACAAGCAATCCTGCGCCCGATTTTGACGGTGATCCGCGCCCCGGCGATGACCTCTACACCGATTGCCTGCTCGCCCTCGATCCCGACACGGGCAAGCTCAAGTGGTATTTTCAGTTCACGCCGCACGACCTGTTTGACTACGATGCCGTCGAAACTCCCGTTCTTGTCGATGCCACTTTCCGCGGCCAGCCGCGAAGGCTCATTGTTCAAGCGAACCGAAACGGCTTTCTTTACGTGCTGGATCGCACCAGCGGTGAATTCCTTTCTGCCACGCGTTTCAGCGAGAAATTGAATTGGGCCACGGGTATTGACGAAAAAGGCCGCCCTATTCGCACCGATGTTAAACCGACAGGGACAGGCACTCGCGTTTGTCCGGGCATGGTCGGTGCCACCAACTGGTATTCACCCTCCTTCAGTCCGGACACTTCTATGTTTTATTTCCTTGCGCTGGAGACCTGTGACGTCTACATGCTCAAACCCAAGGAATTTCAGTCCGGCCAAACGTATTACTCCACCGGAACACGCCACAGCGAAGGGGACCATAATCAGAAAATCCTACTGGCCTACCCTCTCGAAGGCGGCAAGCCCGTATGGCGCTACGTCCAGGCGGGCGAAGGCCATTCCGCTGGCGGTACGATGACCACCGCAAGCGGACTCCTCTTCTTCGGCGACGACGCGCGCTCTTTCGAAGCGGTGGATGCTCACACCGGCAAAGCGCTCTGGCACTTCAATACAGGTCAAAACATTTCAGCATCTCCGATGACTTACGCGGTGGACTTGAAACAGTATGTGGCCATCGCTGCGGGGAGCGATGTTTTCAGTTTTGCATTACCGTAGCCTCGATAGCCCAAGCCTCATCCCTTGCGCTATCGAGCAAGATTTCAGTGCGATCGACAAAGGCAAAAGTATCAACCATAAAAAAGGGGGAACAATGTTTTCATCTCTTACTTCTCGGCGCGGCTTCGCTGCAAGGCTCGCGACAATCATTCCTGGATTTGCTGTCGCAGGGGCGGCCGCAAGCGCCGCGCCCTCCCCGCAAGCCCCAACCGGCGTGAAAAAGCTCGACTACGAGGGCAAACCTGCCGGCACGGGCTTCATCACTCCGCTGATTCTTCACAACGATACGATCTATATCGCCGGACAGGGCGCTCACTCCCATGATCCCGAAGGGAAATTTCCCATGGACATCGAAACCCACACCAAGAAAGTGATGGATAACGTCAAGACGTTGGTCGAAACCGGTGGCGGCGCCATGGACAGCATCCTCCAACTCACCGTCTATCTCACCAACATCGACAATTACGATGGCATGAACAAAGTCTTCAAAACTTATTTCCCGAATGGTGGCCCGGCGCGCACCACCGTCGCC
>CATPBJ010000175.1 GCA_955652395.1 uncultured Terriglobales bacterium
ACGCTGGAACCTGTGCTGAGTTTTTCAAGGGCCCATAGAGTCCGGAGGAAACTGTCCGTCTAGTCATCCCGAGCATGGCGGTCGTGCCGGATCTGGCCACAGAACAAGCCTGGCCTCCGGGCGCTCGGGGCAGAGTATAATCAAATTTGGGGCAGGCGCAGGTTATCGCAACATTTCCAAGTAAAGCTGCGCAAGGTCCATCCTCTCCGGCCAAATCGGTTCTGCCGAAACAGCATCTAACCGAACCGTTGATCAAATACCAGGCAGGTTGAAGAGCACAGGCAACGAGCCAAGAATTTTGACAGACATTTCTAACAGCGGGAGGTCTGTATGCCCCCCCGACGTACCTGTCTCCTAGCACCGACGAGGTCATGGCCCGGGGCAAAGTTTCGGAAGGGTGGGTGCAGAGGCTAAGACTCTTGGCTGTCGCATAGGGCCTATCACTCACGAAGCAGTCGGTCGTATGACCCTGGCTGGATCGTCGGCGGTTGCGGAGGTTCAATGTCGTACTACGAAGTTCGGCTTGGGTGCTGGTGCGACTGGGATCCTGCAGAAGCCCCTTTGGAGTTTTTCGGGGGAGGCGAAGGCGATGCCGACCAGAGTCAGGGGTAGCTGTTACCTGATCGTTTAGATTCATCACTCCTGTATGAAGACCCGTTCTTTGGAGGGAGAAAGCGTTTTGTAACTTCTCCGCGACGCGGGACGACGAGTGCACAACCGAGTATTTGAGTTCTTTTTCCCTCGCCTTGAGTTCCGCCCTGCAACCCCGGCGAAACCCACCGTCCAACCTAGATGCAGGCAGACAATCAAAAGGAGACAATTCCATGAAACCAGGGTTTTTGACCAATAGAGATACAGCTATCACGACTCATGAGGAGAAAGTGCGCGTTCGCGCTTACGAGCTGTATGAAGTGCACGGCAGAATGGATGGCCATGCAGAAGAAGACTGGCTTCAAGCAGAAGGTGAATTGGCAGGAAGCAGCGAACGAAAAGCCGCCCCAGCTTCAGCCTCAGGATCGCTGAACATCTTCGTCGGTAATTTGGATTTCACCACTTCAGAAGAACAGCTTCAGGAATTATTCGCAGCCTACGGAGCAGTTGAGACAGTCACGATTGTGACGGATCGCGACACCGGTCAACCGCGCGGATTTGCGTTCGTCGAGATGACTAGTCCTGATGAGGCGCAAGATGCTATTCGCACCCTGAACGGTTCGGTCCTCGGCGAGCGCGCGATGATTGTCAATGAAGCTCGTCCCAAGCTCCACAACAATTGCGAACACGAGTCATTTACCAGCAGGGATCACCGGCGCCATCGTTTCTAATGATTGACGAGACGATGTTGCTTGCTCTCTTCCGGGGAAGGATGGCAAAGAGGTAGTCGTGATGAACGTGTCGCTACTGAGGTTGGCCTCAAAAGAAAAACGGCGCTACATACTCTACGACGGCGAGTATTGGCGGTCGCAGGTTCATTGTGGGCCATGTTGCAAAGGCCCAAACCAACGGTAGCTGACAGGTGGATGAGCGAAGCCTTTGCCCGCGTTGGTTCTGCTCTGGCGGCACCGCTTGATCTTCAACGTAAGGGGAGGCTCGATTGTTAGGCACCATAAAAGCGGGCACCATCATGATGAAGGCGGGCACTCTCATTCCCCAATCCTTGCGAGTAGAAACGGAACTATATTCACATGGCTGGGAAATAATCAAGAATTCCGACGGCGACGCCGTTGATCGAGACATCCGACGAGCTGACTGGAACTTCTTTTTTCTGGCTGCCAACATTCAGGCGACCGCCTTGGGTTATTGGGGAGAGAGAACCGTACGGAGAGCAATGGAGCGAGTGCTGGCGAAAGCGGAACCGTCAAAATTCAATTGCTTGGAAATAACGGAAATCTCTGCTAACCAATTCCTGGGCTTTCCCTACGTGCATGTCTCGGCCCACTCACGGCATATCAAGAAGGGCCCATTTCTGCAAGAGCTTGCGGAACGGGCCGAGCCGTAGTGGCTGCCGCATGGGCTCTAGAATACGGTTCGCTTGAGGTTCTGTAAACGAAACCATGTGGTTCGGCGGCCGTGAAAATGCCGGTTCGATGAAGACACACCAAACTACGATGCACCGAGGCAGGGATGGCTCGCAGGACATTCGCCAGCTCTTAGAGGTTGGCCTCTATGCTCGGCCTGGTCCCTCGGTCGGCCCGAAATCATGTAATTCTGACCCAAACAATTTTGACTAACGCGGGCTTCGGCCCTCAAGCACTTAGCAGGCGTTTTGAAGGAAGGATTTTCGACACAAAGTTCTGGGCTTGAGCCCTCCTAAACTTCAACTCTCGGTTCTGTATTACGTAAGCTCGAGTTAATCGCCTCGTGTGATCTCCTGAGCGTCCATGGCCTCCTTCGCAGCCTTGTCGTGGCATTCTTGGCAGTAGCCGTCCGCAGTAACAGCCGGCTTCGGACAGTGGTTATCCGGATGCTTGTGTTCCGCCGTAGTGCATGTGCATTGCCAGTCCATGGTGCCCCCAGCGAGGTGCGCATTCTACACCCGCTTGCCGCTCAAAAACCGCCTAACTTTCGTCCCCAGGATGACCCCTGGGGTGGGCGAGGCGCGCCGAGTGAGAATTTGGAATTGTGGACCACATGTGCCGAAACCGGCGTGTTCGGACCAGTTCTACGTGCCTAAGTTCGCAGAGCTTGCGCGCGTCGTCTTAGTTGTGCGAAAAGGTGTTATTGAGCAGAGACCGGGAACGCGGGTCCCCAGGCTGTCACCCGCGTTCCTCCCTTTTCGTCTCCTGTGTGCGTATTCTGGGAGTCATTCATGAACGACGTCGAGAAATGCCTTGAGCTTGCGGGATCGCGAGGGCTGGCGCAGCTTGCGCAAGGCCTTGGCTTCGATCTGGCGAATGCGCTCGCGGGTGACGGCGAACGAGCGGCCAACCTCCTCCAGCGTATGCTCCGAGCCATCCTCCAGACCAAAGCGCATCTTCACGATCTTCTCCTCGCGCGGGGTCAGGGTGCGCAGCACTTGCGCGGTCTGTTCCTTCAGGTCCACGTTGATGATGGCCTCGGCGGGTGAGACCACGGCCCGATCTTCGATCAAGTCGCTGAGGTGGGAATCCCCCTCCTCGCCAATTGGCGTCTCCAGCGAGATCGGTACCTGCATCATCTTGAACACCCTGCGAACCTTGGCCTCGGGAATGTCCATGCGCTTGGCAATCTCTGCCGACCTGGGTTCGCGGCCCAACTCCTGAACCAGCTGCCGCGAGATGCGAATCAGCTTGTGGACGATTTCGACCATGTGCACCGGGAGGCGGATGGTGCGCGCCTCGTCGGCTATGGCGCGGCTGATGGCCTGGCGAATCCACCACGTCGCGTAGGTGGCAAACTTGTAGC
>CATPBJ010000176.1 GCA_955652395.1 uncultured Terriglobales bacterium
CCTCATTCACTTTGAGCTTGAGTTTGTGCGTGATGAATCGCGTGATGCTTTCCATCACCCGTTGACCGGCCCGCTCGCTGCGCACGTAGATGTTGCAATCATCCGCGTAGCGAAGGTAACGGTGTCCGCGTCGCTCTAGCTCTCGGTCGAGTTCGTCGAGCACGAGGTTCGACAGCAGTGGCGAAAGTGGGCCTCCTTGCGGAGTGCCTTCCACGCTCGGGCTGACCAGTCCGTTCTCCATCACCCCAGCATTCAGGAATGCCCGGATGAGTTTCAACAGCCGTTTGTCCTCGACTCGTTTTGCGATCTGACCCATCAGTTTGTCGTGATTGACTCGATCGAAAAACTTCTCCAAGTCGAGATCAGCCACCCAGCCGTAGCCCGCGGCAATGTATTGCTGTGCCTGGGCCACTGCTTGATGCGCGGATCGTCCCGGTCGAAAGCCGTAGCTGTGATCGGAGAACGTCGAGTCCCACTGCTTCTGCAGAACCTGCATTACCGCTTGCTGGATGAATCGATCCAGCACCGTCGGGACGGTCAACGCGAACTGCACACGAACACAGTGAGCTTTTGGGATGGGCCGAGATCCGGCATCCTTTTCACCCACTTCGTGGGCAAAGCTTCCCAGTACTTACGACACGGCGGGTAGCCGGCATCGACACTCTGATTCTGCGTGGATTAGAGCACGGCTCCTTCAGTGTCGCGCGGGAATGGACGGATTGGGCCGATCCCGATCCTTATGCCGCGCTCGGCTTGCCACCGAGGCGGTGGGATGTGGATCGGCTTCTGGATTTAGTGAACTTGCTGGAGCAACTCAGCTCCCAGTCATCAAGAGAGTTACCCACAGTTACCCAAAGGATATTGACGGATGAATCGATCTAAGTTACAAGCAGACCAGTTATGTAAATGGTCTGACACTCATGCGATCACAACCGCGCAAACAGACTTCTGTCGCGTTGCGCCGCCGCCGCCAACAGCTATTGCGCCACCTTCCGCCGCTCGATCGTCTCTTGCGGGGTTCGCTCATCGAGCGCTACAAGCCATGCGGCAAGCCGGGATGCAAGTGCGCCCGAGGCCCCGGTCATGGCCCCAAGTACTACCTCTCGGTCAGTCACTATGGCCGGCAACCGCAAATGGATTACATCCCCCAGGACTATCAAAGCCAGGCCAGCGAGTGTCTCGGCAACTACCATCGTCTCCGCGAGATCTTGGACGAGGTCTGCGCCATCAATCACGAACTGCTATGCCGCCGCGAGGTGCTCTGAGCCATCCCCATGAGCCATGCTTCTGCCTCGCCCCCCGCTCCCTTCGATTGCAAACAAGGCGGCCTGCTCCTGGCCAATATGCTTTCCGCCTGGCTCGACGGCGAACCCACGGGAGAAGCCACCGTGGAGGCTGTCCATGAACCCAAAGATCGCCGAACATCACCGCAGCAGATCCGCCTATGTTTACCTGCGCCAGTCGACGCCCGGCCAAGTGCTCCATCATCAGGAGAGCACGGAACGCCAGTATGCATTGCGCGAGAAGGCACAGGAACTGGGCTGGAGCGAAGCTTCGATCCGCACCCTCGATCGGGACCTCGGCAAGTCCGGAACGCAGACGGCGGGACGGGAGGACTTCAAGACGTTGGTAGCCGATGTCTCGATGGGACAAGTGGGCGCCGTGTTTGCCTTGGAAGCCTCCCGACTTTCGCGCTCGGACTTGGACTGGCATCGACTACTGGAGTTGTGTGCCCTCACCCAAACGCTGGTGATCGACGAGGATGGCTGCTACGATCCGGCCGATTTCAACGACGGACTTTTGTTGGGGCTGAAAGGGACCATGGCTCAGGCCGAGCTGCATTTTTTGCGCACGCGCCTCCAGGGCGGTAAGCTCAACAAAGCCAAGAAGGGAGAGTTGCGCTTCCCTCTGCCGGTTGGGTTTCGCTATAACGAGCAAGGCCGCATCATTCTGGATCCCGATGAAGAAGTGCGGGGTGCGGTGGCCTTCGTGTTTCGCCTATTTCGCGAAACCGGCAGCGCTTTTGCGGTGGTGCAACGCTTCGCCGAACGCGGCTTACGATTTCCGAAGCGAGCCTATGGAGGAGCCTGGGCTGGCCAGTTGATATGGGGTCGGCTTACCCACAGCCGGGTGCTGGGGGTCCTCAAGAACCCCTCCTATGCGGGGATGTATGTTTTCGGCCGTTACCGCTATCGGGTGCAGATCAGCGCCCAGGGCGAAGTTCGGAAACGAATGCAAGCGGTGGCAATGCCCGACTGGCGGGTCCGTTTGCCGGAGCACCACGAAGGTTATATTCGGGCGGAAGAGTTCTGGCAAAATCTAGAACGTTTGCAGAAAAATTGCACCCATGGCGAGGAGACGGTGTTGAGCGGCCCGACGCGCGAAGGCTTGGCTTTACTGCAAGGGCTATTGCTATGCGGTCACTGTGGTCGGGCTATCACCGTTCGGTACACGGGCAACGGTGGCATTTATCCCATATATCAGTGCAACTGGTTGCATCGCGAAGGACTCGCCACCAAGGACTGTCTGAGCTTCCGTTGTGATGTACTGGACTCCGTTATTGCCGAGGAAGTATTAAACGCACTGCAGCCCGCGGAACTGGAGCTGGCACTGGCAGCATTGCAAGAGCTGGAGACGCGCGATCACGCGATCATGCGCCAATGGCAGATGCGACTGGAACGTGCCGAGTACGAAGCCGCACTTGCCGAGCGGAGGTATCAGGAAGTCGATCCTTCGAATCGCCTGGTGGCCAGCACCCTGGAACGCCGCTGGAACGATGCCCTGGTTCAGTTGCAAGATCTCAAGAAGCAAGCTGGGGAGTTTCAGCTGCAAGAAGCTCGCGTGGCCACTGCCGAGCAGAAGGAGAAGGTGCTGGCTCTCGCCCGAGACTTGCCGCGTCTATGGCGTGCCCCCACCACCCAAGCTAAGGATCGCAAGCGGATGTTGCGGCTGCTGATCAAAGACATCACGGTGGACAAGCTAGGAGCCGAACCTAAGCAGCTCTTAGTTCACATCCGCTGGCAAGGCGGAGCCTGTTCCAACCGCTCCGTACAGCTTTCGCTGAACATCGCCGACCGGCTGCGCTACCCTATCGCGGTGGTGGAGCGAGTCCGCGAACTGGCCCATGCCTTGCTCGATGTGCAGATCGCTGATCAGCTCAATCGAGAAGGTCACAGCAGCGCCAAAGGTATGCCGTATACCACGAAGATTGTCCAGTGGATCCGTTGGCGCTATCAGATCTCGCCGGCGAAACTCAAGAAGCCGGAGGAGTTGACCGTCCAACAACTAGCCCAACGGTTTGGAGTAAGCCCCGGCGTGGTCTACTACTGGATCGAACACGGGATAGTCAGGGCGCGCCGACTCAATAAGACAATGCCGTATTGGATTACACTCGATGCCGCAGAGGAACAACAATTGCGCGATTGGGTGCACAACTCAACCAGGATTTCCTCGGCATCCTGAAGGGGATTGGAGCAGGTGCATTATGAAGCCACCGTCGGAATTCCGAGCGGACGCTGTCCGCCTCCCGGCTTATCTATCCATACCCGTTTTACCGGTTTTGGTTTGTACGTCCTCGCACGCAGTTCTTGAATGATGCCTCGCAGCCACTCTGCCAATCCTCGTGCTTCGATCTCTTCGAAGTCTTCCCCATCCACCCCCGGCGCCCCTTCGTTCGCTTTCACTTGGGCGTAGGCGTAGATCACGATGTCTTCGCGGTAGATCTTGTCGTAGAGTTGGTAAAAGCGGTAGTTCGGCTCGTTCTTCGCCTTCCTGTACAGCTTTCTCTGAAGAATCTGGATCTTTTCCGGTGTTTCCAGACTCACGTCAATCACCTCTCCTTTCCTTCTTCGAAAGCACGTCCAAAAGTAAGGGCCCTTCCCTCCACCGGCATTACCCGGTTTCCTCGGTCTTATGACCCTCTCCGACCCCCAAAGTGGACCGCCATCCTGACGATGACGTTGAGGCCGTTACCCTCGTCCCTTCTGGGTCTCCCCCGATTAACCAGATCGCCTTTTTCTAACATGCCGTGCTCACTACCCCGGTGGTTGCGACAGGTGCATCTTCGGCTTCTTCCCTGTCCCCATGGCCTTCCCCGTTCTATCGGCGGGTCGGCTTCCACGACTTCACTTTCGAGGCCTGCTCAAGCTTCACGCACGTTACGGCCTGTCAGATTGTTCGCCCACCTCCACAGTGGACTTTGTCACGAGGCTCCAGTCCGGTCGGTTATCCTTCCAAACTGCTCGTCAGCTACCGAGCCCTGCCGATGGCTGCTCGGGTGGGTCCTTCCCCCACTGGTGATCTGCCCTTCGGGGCACGCGATAGATCACCGGCTCCTCATGTCCAATGATGGCGTCCACGTTTCGGAATCCTGCGGCATGAAAGAATTTCTTGGGGAGAATCGGCGCTTTGAGATCAACCTGGTCGGCCGAGTGGAAGACCGGTTCCCCGTGTGGCCCAGAGAGGCTGTCACTCCCCAGCACGTAGTCCAAAGCCTTGTGGGCAGCTTCCAGGCTGGTATCGCCGCCGGAGAAGAGTTCGCGCATGTTGGGCGGAACCAGCGCGTCGGCCAGGCGGTAGAAGGCGCCTTCGCCCTCCATGTCACGCAAATACAAAGCGCAGGCCGAATTCAGATCAACGATCCGCCCGTCGGGGGCGAGGGCGCCTAGGCGGGACCGCCGCACGCTGTCTTCAAAAGTAACAAGTCGCATACCGGACGCTGCACGCAGCAGCACGCACCACTGGAAGTATAAACCGGCATCGTGATCGGGCGCCGGCAAACCGCGACGCGGGCTGGTGCGCTAAGCTGGTACGCTAAAGATGGATCGCTTCTGAAGGTCCACAAATGGTGTCCGGGCGGAGGCTCGATGGCGAACCGAAGGGAGTTCATGCGCACGCTCTCCGGTGTGGCAGCGCTCAGCATTACCACGGATGTGAGCCAACTGGGCAGGATACGCTTTCTGCGCATGGCAACCGCCATGCCTGACACCAGCCCACACGACCGCCTGCAACCGGACTGGTACCGGCGCAAGGTCGGCCAGGTGCAGCAGAAGATGAAAGAGCGCAAGCTCAATGCGTTGCTCCTTCTGGACGCGACCAACATCATCTACACCGTAGGATATTTCCATCTTTCGACCGAGCGTCCTCTGGCGACGTTGATTCCGGAGTCGGGAGATCCGGTGATGTTCATCCCCGGGCTGGAGGCTGATCAGGTCAAGACCTGGTGGGTGAAAGACTACGAGGCTTATTTCGATTTTCCCGGTCCGGTGAACCGGGTGCGCTGGATCTTCGAGCGCGTAGCCAAGCGCGGATTCGAGCGGGCGCGCATCGGTGTGGAAGAGCCCCGGCCCAGCCGGCTGCATCAAATGAATATGGGTGCGCCGAAGGCCAAAATTGTCGTGGCAGGCGACCTGGTCGAGGATCTTCGCCTGGTCAAAGACGAAGACGAAATTGGCATCATGCGCCGGGCCATGACTTATGCCGATTTCAAAGTGCAGGCGGGTCGCGAATTCGTGCAGCGCAACGGCAGCGTGAGCGAAGACGAAATCCTGAAAGTGACGGCCGACGCAGTCGCCGACAGGATGTCCAAAGAACTGAATGACGTGGTGGGCGTTGGCATCGATCCTCCCTTCGGCGGACTCGTACCATTCGGCAAGCGTTCGGCGTTTCCGCACGCCGTTCCCAGCAAGGACCGGCTGACGACAGGAGACGCCTTGATCCTGAGTTTCGGCGCCCAAGTGGGAGGTTACAACGTCGAGTGCGAGCGTTCATTCTGTGTAGGCAAGCCGACCGACTACGCCAAACGCCTGTTCGACGCCATGCTGGCGGCCCACGACGCCGGTGTCGAGCACATGAAGCAAGGCTCGGTGGCCGAGGAAGTGGACCAGAAGAGTCTGGACCTGATCCGCAAGGCGGGGTTTGAAAAGTTCCTCAGACATCGCACTGGGCACGGCATTGGTCTCGAAGGCCACGAAGCTCCCTGGATTGCCGAGGGCGACAAGACGGTGTTGCAGCAGGGCATGACTTTCAGTTGTGAGCCGGGGGTCTACGATCCGGACTTTGGCGGATTTCGGCACTCGGATACGGTGGTCGTGCGTAAGGACAAGGGCGAGGTGTTGAACAGCTACCCCACCCGCTTGGAGGACATGGTCATCGAGATTTGAGAGATGACATCGTGCCGCAAGGGAATTCTCATCATCAACAACCAATCACGATTCGGAGAATGGAATGGCAGAGAAAATTGACAAGCCGGAAGCAGTATGGCAAAAGCAGCTGTCTCCCGAGCAGTTCTATGTGACTCGCAAGGCGGGAACCGAGCCGGCGTTCAGCGGGAAATACTGGAAGACGAAGGACTCAGGCACGTACGCCTGTGTCTGTTGTGGACAGCCACTGTTCAGCTCAGAGACCAAGTTCGAGTCTGGCACCGGCTGGCCCAGCTTCTGGAAGCCAGTGGACGAGGCCGCAGTGGTAAACCACACCGACAAGACCTACGGCATGGTTCGCACCGAGACCCGTTGCGCGCGCTGCGATGCCCATCTGGGACATGTCTTTGAAGACGGGCCCGCCCCGACTGGCCTGCGTTACTGCATGAATTCGGCGGCGCTGGATTTGAAGACGGAAGATTTGAAGACGGAAGAGTTGAAACCGGGTGCAACGAAAGACGAAAAGAAATAGGGACACGCGCGAACGCGTGCCCCCCTGGATTCCTGAAACCGATCAGGCGCCTGCGACCGCGGCAGCCGCTTTGGGCTGCTCGGCTACGACGGGTTTGGGCTCAGACTGCGCCTGCTTCTGAACTTGAGGTTGAGATTTATCGTGTTTGTGCTCGACCGCGCGCACCTGCACGCTGCCCTTCAAAATAGCTCCATCCTCAACGCTGATCCGTTGAGTGACTACATCGCCCGTCAGAGCACCTTCGCTGCGGATATCCAGACGGTCGGTGCATTGAATGTTGCCCTGAACCTTGCCCAGGATGACGACTTCGCGGGCGCTGATGTTGGCGGCGACGCTGCCGTTGCGTCCAATGGTGACCCGGTGTTCGGCAAAATTGACGGTGCCCTCGATTCGCCCATCGACGTAGAGCGATTCGGTGCCGCTGACCTCCCCTTTGATGACCACAGAGCGGCCGATCGTAGCCTGCTCCACGGGCACGCTGACGGTCTTGCTTGGGCTGAAGGTCTGGTTCGAGGGTAACTGCGATTTTTGAGAATCTGGTGGCTGCAGCATCGGTTGCGGCGCTCCTTGAATGTTCCGCGCGGCGCGCGCTATGGGCGTTACCGCATGCGGCAAGTCTGCTGACTGTGGCCGATTGGCCAAACTGACTATCGCATGGGAGCAGCCAATAAAGCAGGTTACGGAAGAACCTGTACGGGTTCGAAAATCAGGTAACCGGATGGGAACAGCGGTTTCGGGCCGCTCGGGAAGCTAGGTTTGGAGCGCCTGTCCTAGCTCTTCCCACTCCGCCAGTCGGCTCTGCAAGTCGGCGCGCCTCAGCCCTAGTTCCTGTGTAACCCGCTGTGTTTCCTCGGCGCTGACGAAGTTTTGCAGGGCTGCTTCACATTCGGTGATGGTATCTTCCAGGCGGTTGATCTCAGATTCGAGTTGGTGGACACGATCTTCCATCTGCTTGCGTTTGATGGGGTTCAGGCGCCGGGCCGCGGAATCCTCGGATTTCGCTGTCTGCCCGCTGGCATTGCCGTTCGTGGGCAGGGAAATTGCTGGTGACGTAACCGCTTTTTGCAAGGCAGCAGCGCCGCCCTCTTTCCTCCAGCGATAATCCTCGTAGTTGCCAGGATAAACCTCGACCCTAGCGTCTCCTACCTCTAGAACTCGCGTAGCCAGCTTGTCGATGAAATACCGGTCGTGCGAGACGAAAACCACGGTGCCATTGTAGTCGGTCAGCGCCTTCAGCAGGACGTCTTTGGCGCGCATGTCGAGGTGGTTGGTAGGCTCGTCCAGCAGCAGAAAATTTGCCGGATGCAGCAGCATGCGCAGCAGGGCATAGCGGTTGCGCTCGCCGCCCGAGAGCACGCCGATGCGTTTGAACACGTCATCCGCTGAGAACAAAAAGCACGCCAGAAGGCTGCGCAACTCGGTTTGTGTGGACCGGGGAGAGATCTCGCCAAGATCGTCGAGGATTCGCGACTCCGGATTGAGTTCCTTGTACTGGTCCTGCGCGAAGTAGTCCGGATCAACGTTGTGTCCCAGACGGTATTCGCCCTGGGTCAACGGTTCGGTCTGGGCCAGCAGCTTGATCAGCGTGGACTTCCCCGCCCCGTTCACTCCTACCAGCGCGATCCGGTCGCCGCGCTCGATCATGAAATTGACGTCGCGAAATACTTCCTTCTCGCCATAACTCTTCGCCACCCCAACGAACTCGGCCACGATCCGGCCCGCGGGCTTGGGTTGCGGGAAGGAGAAGTGAATGGTCTTTTCTTCCTCCGGCAGCTCGATGCGCTCTATTTTCTCCAGCTCCTTGATCCGGCTCTGTACCTGTTTGGCCTTGGTCGCCTGATAGCGGAAACGGTTGGTGAAGACTTCCAGTTGCTAAATGCGTTCACGCTGGTTGCGATAATCGGTTTCGAGCTGCTCCAGGCGCTGCGTCTTGGCGCCCAGATATTTTTCGTAGTTGCCGCTGTAAAGATGAATACGCTGGTTCCAGATCTCCACAATTTTGTGGATGGTCACGTCGAGAAAATAGCGGTCGTGCGAGATCAGCACAAAAGCGTAGGGATAGTTGCTGAGATATTCTTCCAGCCAGTTGCGGGCTTCGAGATCAAGATGGTTGGTGGGCTCGTCCAGCAGTAGCAGGTTGGGCTGCTGCAGCAACAGCTTGACCAGCGCGATGCGCATCTGCCAGCCGCCGGAAAATTCTTCGGTCTGCCGGGTCCAGTCTTCCTTACGGAAACCAAGCCCGGAAAGCACCGTGCCCACCTGCGCTTCGATGGCATATCCGTCGCGGGTCGTGAATTCGTGCTCGATGCGCTGGTAGCGTTCCGCCACCTGGGCGTACTCCGGAGACGCGTGATCGAGCTCGGACATGCGTCCGGTCAGCTCTTCCATCTCCTGTTCCATGGCCCGCAGTTGCGAAAATACCGACATGCACTCGGCGAACACGGTGCGCCCGGACAGCGCCAGCCCATCCTGTGGCAAATATCCCGCGCTGATGCCCTTGGCCCGACTGACCGAGCCATAGTCAAGACTTTCAGTGCCAGCCAGAATCTTGAGCAGTGTGGACTTGCCGGTGCCATTCGCGCCCACGAGTCCAACCCGGTCGCGAGGCGTGATCATGCAGTCCGCTCGTTCGAAGAGGAGCTTGTGGCCATAACGTTTGCCGGCTGCAGAGAGCTGGATCATTCACTCAATCGTCTCATGAAAGAGGCTTTCTGAAGAAGGCTCCTCCCCATGTCATCCTGAACGAAGTCGAGGGGCCCCTAGCGCGCAAGTGAACTCTCGGGTTCGAGAGAATCTGGCAGCGTCCCAAATGAGTGAGTGGAAGTGAGTAGGGGTGCTTCGACTGTGTCCGTGCGGTCGCAGGCGACCGCACAGACTCCGCTCAGCATGACAGTGTGGGGGGCGGGACGTCCCACGACAGCCGGCACGGCGGCGCTACATTTTTGCAGAAAGCGGTTGCGCGGCCTCGGCTTGGGCGATGCCAATTTTCTCCAGCGCGCGATCGACCACTGCCTGCAGCTCACGCGCGTATTTCACTTCGCGACCTTTGGCAAGAATTTTCCTGGCTTCTTCGGGACTGAACCAGGTGGGATTTCGGGTCGCCTCTGGCGCTTGTTCTTCCTGGTCGACTTCCAGCAGGAATGCCTTGATCACATACTCCCGCACTCCCGGAGGTTTCCAGAAAACACCTTTGGAATGGATATAGAGGCAGAAATGGCGCGGTTCAATGCTGCCGCGAACCCCGGCTTCTTCCCAGGCTTCTCGTTCCGCAGCCTGGCCATGAGAGAGAAAAGATTCGGGATCACCCTTAGGAAATGTCCACTTGCCGCCACCGTGCGTGTTCACCAGCAGGAACTCGACCGAGGGGCCGCGCCGCCGGTAGCAGACGGCCGCCACCTGCAGCGGAAGAGCATGACGTAGAATCCGGGCCGCTCCCATATCGCGAAGGCTCCGCAGAACAACCTCCACTTAATGCTAATCCGACAATATTTCAACAATGTTAAAGTGCAACGAAAAAGGTGCAGTTCAATGTTACCAAAGGGTTACAGGGTTCGGCGGGAGCACAGTCCGCGGGTTTCACGAGGGCGGGTCCTAGGGGCCGAGTGCCGGTCAGACGGACACCGGCTTCTTTTCCAGCCGGCTCATGCTGTCCAGGATGGTAGTGATGACACTCTCATCGCCTACGGCGGTGTTGATCATCATGTGGTAGAGAGAGCGAGTGGGCCAGTCGGCGTTGAAGTAATGCTTCACGAATTCGATGCGATCACGGTCCACGGTATCGACCAGATCTTCCGCTTCTCTATCGCTGTGCCCGATCAGGCGCAGGCGCCGAATCTTCTCCGCCCTGGGAGCATAGAGGAAGACATGAAAAGCGTCGCGGCTCTCGCGCAGGAAATAGGGAGCGCCGCGGCCGACGATTACGCAATTTCCGGTCGAGGCAATCCTGCTCATGACTTCCTGCCCGATGGCGACGAAGCAATCAGCGTCGAACGGGGCAGCGTCCGCCATGGGCATGCTGCGCTCATAGCTGCCGCGCCAGAATGTTTTAGCCAGACGGTGGAAGGTGCTGTCCATGCGCTCCTCGCAGCACGCCACGGCTGCGCGGTCCACGTGGGCCTCCTTGGCAATCTCTTCGGTTAAGGACTCGTCCCACAGCTTCCAACCTAGCCGGTGGGCCAGCTCGCGCGCGATTCCGCCGGCCCCGCATCCGAATTCCCGTTCGACCGTGATGACTCGAAACAAGGAGCGCTCTCCCTATCCAGCATTTCTAATGGACGGCAATCTCACCGCCAGTGGGCGGCCGTTTCATCAGAAAAACCAACGGAACCATCACTAGAATAGCTACTCCCAACAACCAGAAGTTGTCAATGTAGGCGAGCATGCTGGCCTGGCGGAAGAAATTGGCCTGCAACAATGCGTAGGCCTTGTGCATGGCCTCTGCGGCAGAAAATCCCCTGGACTCAAGCGCGCGCGCCGTGCCCTGAAGCATGGATTGCACTTGCGGATTCCCGGCCGAAAGATGACTCGACATGCGGCTGAGATGGTATTGCTGTCTCCGATCCAGCATGGTAGTCACGATCGAGATACCCACGCTCCCGCCGATGTTGCGGGCCAGATTCATCAGACCCGAGGCGGCATTGTTCTTGTCCTTGGGCAGGAACGCATATGCCGCGGTGTTGATGGGAACGAACAGAAATGCCAGGCCCGCCGTCTGGATCATGCGGGCAAACACCACGGTCCGGAAATCAACGCCCAGGGTGAAGTTGGTCATATGGAACAGAGAGAAGGAGAGCACAAGCAGTCCGCCCATCATCAACTTGCGGGCATCGAAACGGGAGAGCATAAAGCCCACCAGCGGCATCAGCAGCATCAGGCTGAAGCCACCCGGCAACAGCGCCAGCCCGGACTGTTCGGCGGTATAACCCAGCAGGGTCTGCATGAAGAGTGGGAGGAGCACGGTGCTGCCGAGCAGCGCAAATCCCAGCATAAACATCAGCATATTGGAGGCTGCGAACGTCCGGTTGGTAAATAAGTGCAGGTCGATCACCGGGTCTTTGCGCGTCCACTCCCAGTAGATCAGAAACAACAGAGAGCTGGCTGCGATGAGCGAGAGTACCAGGATAAGGTGCGACTCGAACCAGTCGTCGCGCTGTCCTTTGTCCAGGACAACCTGCAATGTGCCCAAGCCTAAAGCCACTAAGCCCAAGCCGATGTAGTCGATTTTTGTTTCCGAAAGTTTTTTTCGCTTCATGTGGGGCGGGTCCTGGATGAGACGCGAGGTCAACATCAGGGAAAGGATGCCGACGGGAATATTCAGAAAAAAAATCCAGCGCCAGGTGAAGTTGTCGGTGATCCAGCCACCGAGGGTGGGACCGATGGCAGGGGCCAGTACTACCGCGAGGCCGTAAACCGCGAAGGCCATGCCACGCTTGGCGGGAGGAAATGTGTCCGCCAGAATGGCCTGCTCGCTGGGTTGCAAGCCACCGCCTCCCGCGCCTTGCAGGATGCGGAAGAAAATCAGCATGCCCAGGTTCGGGGCCAGTCCGCACAGCAACGAACTGACGGTGAAGATGGCGACGCAGCTCATGTAGAAGCGCTTGCGACCAATGATCGAAGAAATCCAGCCGCTCAGCGGCAGTACGATGGCATTGGAAACCAGGTAAGAAGTCAGCACCCAGGTGCTTTCGTCGGTGCCCGCGGACAGGCTACCGGCGATGTGTGGCAGAGATACGTTGGCGATGCTGGTGTCCAGCACCTCCATGAACGTGGCCAGCGTGACCGCCAGCGCGATAATCCAGGGATTGACCGCCGAACGCGGCAGGGCTGCGCCGTCCGCGGTCAGCGCGGCCGAACTCATCGCAGCCTACTCATCGGACCCAGACCTTGGGTTCGACCGACATTCCCGGGCGCAGAATATGTTCTCTGGTCTCTCCTGGATCAAACGTGATTTTTACCGGAATGCGCTGCACGACTTTTACGTAATTGCCGGTGGCATTCTCCGGGGGAAGCATGCTGAACAGCGCTCCGCTGGCCCCGGCGATGCTCTCCACGTGTCCGTTATATTTCTTCCCGTAAGCATCCACCGAGATGGTGACCCGTTGGCCAGGCCGCATGTAACGGAGTTGGCTTTCCTTAAAGTTGGCCGTTACCCAGATGTCGTCCAGGTTAATAATCTTCATCAGTTCCTGCCCAATTTGAACATTCTGGCCGACTTCGACTGTGCGATTGCTCACGATGCCACTGACCGGAGCCACCAGGTGGGTGTACTGAAGATTGAGCACGGCCTGGTCCAGTTCAGCTTTCTTTTGCTGGGCCTGGGCCTGGGCGGACTGGGCACGCGAGCGCATCGCAGACATTTGTTGAGGTGCGGTCTGGGCAGCGCGCAGGTTGGCTTCTGCTTGCTCCCGCTTGGCCTGCGCCTGCGATACCATCTGCTCGGCAGCGCCTACAGATGCTCGGGCCGCGGCCACTCCCGCGGCGCTGGACCGGGCGGCGGCGACCGCCTGATCATATTGCTGGTGCGAGATCTCCTGCTTGTCAACCAACTGTTTGTACCGCCCTACATCGTTTTGGGCCTTGATGTCATTGGCGATGGCCTGCTCCAACTGGGCCCGCGCGGCCTCCAATTGCTGGCGCGCCATGGAAACTCCGGCGCGTCCGCTCTCCACTTCTGCCTGCGAGGACGACAACTGGCTGCCTGTGTTTATTGAGGTGATCGGAACGTTTACCTGCATGGATGCCGCGGTGGCTAGAGCATCCTGGTAGGCCGCCTGGGCCTTGGCCACCGCCACCTGGTAGTCCTTGGGATCAATCTCGACCAGAGGTGTGCCCGCCTCCACATATTGATTGTCGTTGACCAGAAGTTTGACCACGTGGCCGGACACACGGGCGCTGATCGCGTTCAGGTGCGCATCAATCTGCGCGTCGTCGGTGGATTCGTAACTACCCAGGTAGCGCCAGAGAAAGAAGCCGGCCACCAGCAACACAATTCCGCCCACGATCAAGGCCAGGCGAAAGCGGGGATTGCGGGAGGCATGCTTCCAACGCAGATCCTTGTCTGAAGCCGGCAAGGGAGGGTGTTCCCGGGTTTGAACTTTAGGCGTGTCCTGCACTCTCGTCTCGGTAGTCTGTTCCATATGACTTGCTCTTCAATTATTACTTGCTCTGGAGATATTGCCTGACGCGCTGTTCCGCGAATCCCATGGCGCGGACCAGTTCGAGCTTGGCCAGGTTGTGAGCATACAAGCTGGAAATATAGCTTTCATGGGCAGCCGCGACCGTCTGTTGCGCCTCCACCACTTCCAAGTTGTCGGTGACACCGGCGGAAAACCGGTCGCGGGCCTGGGTCAGAGTCTGCTCCGCCAGATCGACTGAACTGCGCGCAACTTGCACTTGCTGGTTGGCAGCCTCTATGTCCAGCAGAGCGGTGCGGACTTCGTATTCAATCTGGCCGCGCAAATTCTCCAACTGGGAGCGGGCCTGGCGCAGCGTGGCCTCAGATTGCAGCACGTCGGCGTGGACTTTGCCACCCTGAAAAATGGGGATGTTCAGCCGGCCCGCAAAGGTGAAGGTTCCATGCGAGTTCCCGAAATTGACCCCCAGATCGCCATAGTCGGCGGCCATATCAATGGTGGGGAAGTATTCCGCGGAGGCGCCTTTACGATAGTGCTCCGCAGCTCGGACCTGCTGCGCGGCCGCCAAATAATCCGCGCGGGAAGCATACGCTTGCTGCAGGCTTTCCTCAATTCCAAGCGTGATCATGGCATCATACGGCGCCTTGGAAGTCAGAGCGATTTCCTGGCCTACCGGCAAGCCGATGGCGCGCACCAGCGCCAGCTTCTGTTTGGCAAAATCATTGCGTGCGACGATCAGCTGCTGCTGCCGGTTCTGGAATTCCACCTGGGCGCGAAGCGTGTCGATAGCGGGGCTGAGACCCGCGTTCTGCTGGTCCGTGGCCTTGCCAAAAAGCGCCTGCGCAGTTTGCAGTTGCGCCTCAGCAGTCTCCAGCCGGGCGGCCCCGGATAGAGCCTGAAGATAAGCATTGCCGGTGGCAAGTACCACCAGGTCGCGGGCATCCTTGTAGCTGAACTGTGCCGCCCGCTCATCGTCTGCCGCTCCGCGCTGGCGGTTCAGGGCTTTAAGGTTCAGGATCGACTGGCTAAGGTAAACCCGGGCATCGGTAAATCCGTAAGGCCCGACCACCGTTGGAAAGCCGGGAAATCGAAGACCTTCCGCCGCCAGATTTTGTTGCGCGACGTTCTCGCTGACCCTCGCCGTCACGTTGGGAAGGAGTTCGCTTAGCTCTTTCCATTTCCGTCCCCGCGCGGAGATCGTGTTGTAACTCTGCAGCAGCACCCCCAGGTTGTTCTTCAATCCGAGGTCAATCGCGTCCTGGAAGGTGAGCGAGACCACTTCCGGCTTGGCGGTTCCCCGGGGCACACTGCCACTATAGGGACTCTGATTCGACGGAGACGTTACTTGGATGCTAGCTGCCGGCGCAGAGTCCGTAGAGGGGCTCGAATACCCGCTGCCGCCCTGCGCTAGCGCCTGTCCGGGCAAAAGCGCGAACCAACAGAGCATCAACGCGGCCGAAACGGTAACTTTCTTTTGTGGTGACTCCCTTTCAAGGTTCAGATCTTCCATATGCATATGGAGACGGGGCGGAACATAACCGAGGCAACAGGTTATCTTGATTCCCGGTGCCGCATTATAGATGCAAACGATTGCGGGCAGGTGATCTTCGATTCCATGCTGGTATTCCTGCCAGCCGGCGTCCCGCTTTACAAAACTTTTCACTCTCCCCCCGCAGACCTGTTGCATCTAAAGCATATATCGTTCCGGAGGTTCACTTGAGAAAGCTCAGCTTGACCGTAGTGCTGGTTCTTCCCTTCCTCACTCGGGGTACAGTTCATGCGCAGCAGTTCGATGTGGCTTTTGGCGTCGGCACGCTCACGGCGCCCTCGGCGTCGAGCGCTTCCGGAAATCACCAGCAGGTGTCAATCACCGGCGGAGCCTACCCGGTGTTCGGTGCCGACCTACTTTTGAAGCGGCAGTTTGGTGTGAGTGGTGAACTAGCCTGGAAAGCCAGTCGGAATCTCTACGCCGGCTTCCAGCCCTATCGTCCACTTTTCTACGACCTTAACGGCATCTATGCCCCCAAGCTGGGCAAGCACGCGGCTGCCGAAGTAGCAGCGGGCATCGGATGGGAGAGTCTGCGCTTCTACCAGGGATTCACCAGTTGCGGCGCCATCAGCTGCACTGACTTTGTCAGCAGCAATCACTTCATGGGTCATTTCGGGGCCGGCCTTCGCTACTACTTTCGTGGCCACTTCTTCGTTCGCCCGGAAGCTGACCTTTACCTGGTCCGCAACAATGACGAGTTCAGTTCTCCTCGAGCCACACGATTCGGCGTGTCACTGGGATACACCTTCACGCCTGGATTCTGAAGCTTGGATTCTTGGATCTTGGCCGGGGACCGCGGCCGTGTCAGTGGGTGCGGTTGCGATGTTACATCGCCCATACAGTCCTTCTCGCACACGGCGGGAAAAATCAGGAGCATCTCCCGCCGCGCGCGCTGCTGCGTTGATGTGTGCCTGCTCCTTGAGTTGGGCAAAGGGAAGATTTCCCGTCGCCAGGTCTCCTCGTTCGTAGAGCATCTGGTCAGCGCGCCCGTTCAGCAGGATACGCCAGTCCCACTGCGGCTCTCCCGCCAGCGTAGCTATGTTAGTCGTGCAGTTGTTGGTCAGCGCGTTGTACCACTCCGGCCGATTTCGTATCCGGTTTATCCGTTCAAGATAGTTCAGAAAAGTGGCCCGCGCATGTTGGGGCGTGGCTCGCGTGTGATAGAGATACGTCTCTTCGCCTGTGCGGTAGTTCGTCCGCAGACGGACCACGTCGCGCTCGTCGCTCACCGTATAAATCAGTTCGTAGTAGCGGAAAAAACCGCGGACGGCGGAGTACTCCTCCCCAACTTCTTTCCTGGTCTCGATCGACATGGCAATGTAGTCATTGTCGCCAAACTGAAAGCTAACGATAGGATGCGCGATCCAGGGCGAGCCCCAGTAGGTGAAAAAAATATCCATGCCCCGTATCTGCGACAGGTCAAACGATCGAATCTCCCAATGTGAGGTGTAGTCGCCTTCGGTGCGGTAGTCGCAGTTGCGAACGTTGTGAATGGTCACGTGATCGCCGTCTATTTCCGCCCAGGCGGTCTGCGCTACATCAGGCTGCCAGGCCCGGTCATTCGACGGCTTCAAAGTGAGCCACCACGCCAATACCAGGCCAAATCCCACGACGCAAATTGCGATTCCTTTGCCGCGTCCTCGGAAGGCCAGCAACGTTCCCAGCATGGCGATGCCATAGCCGGAGGCCGCAAAAATTCGCGCAGGGGTGCCCGACAGCAGGTCGAAATACAACGCCGCCACCGCCCAGGCAGTCAGCAGCACAACCAGGACCAGAGCGAATCCGCGTCTCACGACGCCCGCGACTCGCCGCCATAAAGGGAATGAGTTCATCAGCCGATCCGGCTTTATGCGTAGATTCCGCGCTGCCGAAGGGTGTAGGCCACACGGTCGATGGCCAGCATGTAGGCCGCAATGCGGTTACTGACGCCGTGGGTCTCGGCGTACTTCAGGACTTCCGCGAAGGCGGTCCGCATGGTGTGCTGCAGCGAATCGTTGACCACAGCTTCCGTCCAGAAATATCCCTGACGGTCTTGCACCCACTCGAAATAGGAAACCGTCACCCCGCCCGAATTCGCGAGGATGTCAGGAATAACAAAGACGCCCTTGTCTACCAGAATTTCATCGGCCTCGGCGGTGGTGGGACCATTTGCTCCCTCGCAGAGGACTTTGGCCCTCACCCGATCCGCATTGCGGCTGGTGATTTGGTTCTCCAGCGCTGCAGGAATGAGAATGTCACAGTCGGCAACCAGCAATTCGGCGGAATTGGTTTCTTCGCTACCGGAAAAACCGCTTAGCGTGCGATTCCTCTGGTAATGCAGCGAGAGTGCTTCAATGTCAATGCCGTTGTTGTTAAACAACCCACTCTTACTGGTGGATACGCCAACGATCTTATATCCCCTGCGGCGCATCAGGCGGGCGGCATTGGAGCCCACGTTGCCAAAGCCCTGAATTACCACTCGGGTTTGATCGGGACTCATACCAAGCTTCTTCGCGGCCTGGTCGCAAACGATCATCAGGCCGCGCCCCGTAGCTTCAATGCGCCCATGTGACCCGCCTAACTCCAGGGGCTTGCCAGTCACAACCGCGGTGACGGTGTGCCGCGCATGCATGGAGTATGTATCCATGATCCACGCCATGACCTGCTCGTCGGTATTGATGTCCGGACCAGGCACATCCTTTTCCGGCCCCAGCAACTCCATCGACTGCGCCGTGTAACGGCGGGTAAGCCGTTCGAGCTCACGCCTGGACATTTTGTCGGGATCGCAGATCACCCCCCCGGCCGCACCCCCGAACGGGATATCCACCACGGCGCATTTCCAGGTCATCCAACTGGCCAGCGCGCGAGTCTCGTCCAGCGTGACATCGGGGGTGTAACGAATGCCGCCCTTGGCCGGACCCCGATCGATCGAATGTTGCACCCGGAACCCGGTGAATACCTCCAGGCGGCCATCGTCCAACTGTACCGGTATGTGCACGATGACTTCCCGGCTGGGCTCGCGCAGTATCTTCCAGAGACCCTCGTCGAGCTTGAGTTTCTCTGCGGCCACGTCGGACCGCGCAGCCTGTGCTTCCCACGGATTGACTTCTTCCAGATATGCAGTTGGCATTCGAGTATCTTGCCCGGATTCCAGTTCGCGGTTAAGAGGTCCGAAGCAAAGTCTATCTCAGTATCCCACAATCGATATACAAAGATCGCGGCCTCCACCCAGCTTCCCGAGTTGGTATATTCACAAATGATCCCATGCCCGTGCAGTCTCAACCCGCCTCCCGCACCGCGCTGCGCGCAGATTTTTTCCTGACGCTGCGCCTGGCGCTGCCCCTCATCGTCGCCGAGGTCGGCTGGATGAGCATGGGCATCGTGGACACCATTATGGTGGGACGGCTGCCCGACAGTGCCGTGGCTATCGGCGCAACCGGCCTGGGCCAGAGCCTTTACCACAGCATTGCGATCTTTGGCGGCGGCCTGCTGCTTGGACTGGATACGTTCGTCTCGCACGCCTACGGTCGCGAGGATCTGAACGACGCGCGACTCTCGCTTGTGAACGGACTGTTTCTCGCCTTCGCGCTGACCCCCATCCTCATGCTGGCGGTCTCGTTCTGGCCGCCGCTGATGCGGCGCTTCGGCATCGGCACGGAACTGGTCGGGCCGATGCGGCCGTTCCTGCGCGCACTCAATTGGGGCACCTTGCCGCTGCTCGCGTACTTCGCACTTCGACGTTATCTGCAGGCGGTGAACGTGGTGGTTCCGATCATGTTCGCTCTTATCTCCGCCAACATTGTGAATGCGGTCGGCGATTGGGCCCTGATCTACGGGCATCTCGGGCTTCCCGCCATGGGCATCACCGGTTCGGGCTGGTCAACCTGTTTTGCCCGCATCTACATGGCGGGCATGCTCGCCGTCACGCTGCTATGGGGGGAATCAAAACGCTCGCTGCCAAAGTGGGTCGGCGCGGTCCGCGTCGATCTGCGCCGAGTTGCAGGCTTGCTGAAGCTGGGAGCGCCGGCAGCAACCCAGATTTTGCTCGAAATCGGAGCCTTCTCGGCGGCCACCGCACTGGTGGCCAAGCTGGGGCCCGTTCCACTCTCCGGTCACGAGATCGCCTTGAACTGCGCCGCATTCACCTTCATGGTGCCATTGGGCATCAGCTCCGCCGCAGCAGTTCGAGTCGGACAACAGTTGGGAAGAAAAGATCCCTTGGGAGCGCGCCGCGCAGGATGGTCCGCCATCCTGCTCGGAGCCGGATTCATGACCTGCGCGGGCCTGGTGTTTGTGTCCATTCCCACCTTGATTGCCCGCTTGTTCTCTCCGGACGCGATGGTGATTCGCACCGGCGCTAGGCTGCTCTTGGTCGCTGCCGCATTCCAGTTGTTCGACGGCTTGCAGACGGTCGCGACCGGAGCACTCCGCGGCTCCGGTGACACAAAAACACCAATGCTGGCTAACTTCGTCGCCTACTGGCTGATCGGACTTCCGGTCGGCTATGTTTTATGTTTCAAATTAGGATGGGGCGCGGTCGGGGTATGGATCGGATTGTGCGGCGGCCTGATGATCATCGGCTCAGCCCTTCTGCTCGCCTGGCACAAAAGATCGCTTCCCTCGTAACTCGCAGAGGCCTGTCAGTTCCTCGCCGCTGAAGACTCGCGAATCTTCGCATATCTAGGCTTTATGACCGAGTAGATGAGACGACAGCGCTGGTCGTACGGCAGGAAGGCGCTCTTCATCGCGTTGATAGTAATTTTCTCAAAGTCATCCAGAGCCAGGCCGAAGGTTTCCGCGGCGGCCTCGAATTCCCGGGTCATCGTAGTATCACTCATCAGCCGATTATCGGTGTTCAGGGTAACCCGAAACTTTTCCTGATAGAGAATCTTGAACGGATGTTCCGCCAGGCTCGGGGTCGCCCCCGTGTGGACATTGCTGATCAGACAAATCTCCAGCGGAATGCGCTTGTCGAGAACGTACTGCGCAAGATCGCCCAACTTCACCACTTTGCCGTCCGCGACGGCGATATCATCAATCAGCCTGGTTCCGTGTCCGATGCGATGCGCTCCGCAATACTGGATGGCCTGCCAGATCGATTCCTTGCCGTAGCCTTCGCCCGCGTGAATCGTGATGTTGAAATTCTGACGCTGAATGTAATGAAAGGCATCCACATGCTTTTTGGGAGGATATCCGCCTTCTTCGCCTGCCAGGTCGAAGCCGACCACGCCGCGCTCGCGAAAATCCACAGCCAACTCCGCCATCTCGAGCGATACATCCATGTTGCGCATGGCGCAAATGATCAATCCTGAAACCGTTCCAAAATCTTTTCGCCCCCGCTCGAGTCCCTTTAACACGGCTGAGACTACCTGCTGTTGGGTTAGTCCCTTGCGGGTGTGAAAGACCGGTGCAAAGCGAGTTTCAAAGTAGACCACGCCATCTTGGCTCAGATCCTCAGCCTGCTCATAAGCAACCCGCTCCAGCGCCTCCTCGGTCTGCATGACCGCGATGGTGTGGGCAAAGCCTTCCAGGTATTTGGCAAGGCTTCCCTTGTTAGCGCCCTGATGAAACCACTGGGCCAGCGCGATCGGATCACGAGTGGGGAGTTCTGTGTATTTTGTTTCCTTTGCCAAGTCAATGACGGTTTGCGGCCGCAGCACACCGTCCAGGTGCTCGTGCAAAAGCACTTTCGGCAAGCTGCTCAATCGGTTCGTATCAAGCTTCATAAGAGAACTCCACCGCTGTCGTTCCATACGACGGGGCAGTATTCACTGGTCAGCACTGCCGGCCCAATAGTTGCTTCTGAACAACACCGTCTCAATCCGAGCCGGATCTTTCAAACGCACTCGGATCTGATGCAGCCCGGGACGGGGGCTCTTGGGTTCAAAGCTCAACAGGTAGCGGCTGTGCACGTGATTGGCAAAGCTGTTCATACTTGTCTCGAAAGCCTTGCGTGACGCGAACAGCTGATACTCACCACCGCTCATCGAGGCCAGCTCTCTCGGCGTATTACTTCTCATCGCCTGCCTCGCTGCGGCTAATTTCTCGATGATGTCAACCTGGGTGCCCCATTCGTCCTGGTTGCTGCCACGCGCCGCATCCAATTGCTGAGACACATAGGGTGAGAAGGGGAGCGCATACACGGCGACGTTAGCCACTCCGATCAGCTTCACCACGCCGTCGAGCTTCGCAAAGTGGCTGCCATGGTCGCGGGTTTCACTGATCAGCAGCAGCACCCGTTGCCGTCCCTCAGGCTGTTGGTTGAGCAACTTTACCGAGTAGGCCACCGCGTCGAGAATCGCGGCGCCGTTGTCGCCTGCCTCCAAGTTTTTTAGGTCTCCCTCGATGATCTTGGAGTTGTTGGTGAAGTCGCGCGCCAGTGTAAGTTTACTGTCAAAGAAAACCAGAGCCGTTTCGGTGTCCGGTTGGCTCAGGACCGCATCCAGCATCGCAGCCAAACCGCGCGTGCGGTCAAACTCACGCCTGGCTCGGCGACCGCATTGGACCGCGATGATCACCGAGACCGGCCCGGCTTCCGCGCCTTCGTCCAGGTAAGGCACCTGTTCGACGCCGTCGTCCTCAATAATGAAATCTTTCGCCTGCAAGCCGTACACCACTTTACCGCCAGCATCTCTGACCAGCGTGGGCACCAGCACCACGTTGGACTGTGCGTTGAAGGAGGGTTCCTGCGGCGCAGCTGCAGTTCCAACAGACATCATGACCACCGCGATACCCAAACTGGCTTTAAAGGGGCTCATGGGTGCCGCACGCTATTCTTCCCCGATGTCCTCATTCCACACCTCGGGATTCGCCCGGATGTACTCGCCCAGCAACCAAGCGCACTCCTCGGAATCAAGGTCGACCGCGTTTACCCCGAGCGACCGCAGCCATTCCACTCCACCTTGAAAATTGCGGCTCTCGCCCACCACCAGGGTGCCGAAACCAAACTGTCGGATCAGCCCGCTGCAATACCAGCACGGCGCCAGCGTGGTGACCATGATGAGGTCGCGATAACTGCGCTGCCGACCCGCATTGCGGAAGGCATCGGTCTCGCCATGCATCGATGGATCTCCATGCTGCACTCGGCGATTGTGACCTGAGCCGACGAGCTGACCGCGTGCGTCAAAAATCGCCGCGCCGATGGGAATACCACCTTCCGCCAGCCCCTTGCGGGCTTCAGCCAGTGCGACAGCAAGCATTGCGGCGTAGTCCAGGCTCAAACTTCGTTTCCTCCCGGAATTATTATCACATCCACATCGGATACCCGGTCCGGTTCATGTTTCGGCTTCCAACGAGCTGCGAATCCCACCACTTTGAAAGTCGCCCACGAGCTTGAGCTTGATACCAGTCAACTTCTGGCGCAGTGCTTCGTGAAGATAGAACGCAAGCATTCTCGCGGCGGCCGCGTACTCCAGTCCTTCGGGACGGATGTTCGAGATGCAGTTTCGCTCGGCGTCGGTGTGACCGGGACGTGGCGCCCATGTGATGTACGCACCCAGACTATCCGGCGAACTCAAGCCGGGACGCTCACCAATCAGGACAACCGAAATTTTCGCCTGTAGCGCCGCCCCGATGGCGTCGCCAATCGCGACGCGTCCTTGCTCAACGATGCAGATTGGACCGACCGACCATTGATGGTTAAGCAGTGGCAATACCGCGTCCAGCACCGGCAGCGTGTGACGCGCCACGGCCAACGCGGAAAGACCATCGGCAACCACAAACACGACGTCACAGGGAGCCTCAACCAACTTCGCCGCTGACTCCGAACTCAGCACCCGCCCTTGATCGGGATGGCGCAAAAAGGTAGCCCGGTCCGGAGCGGCGCTTCTCAGGACACAAACTGGCAGCCCGCGCTCGCGCAGTCCACCCCGCAGAGACGGCACATCAATCACGGCGTGAACCGCGTCTCGGGCCTGCGCGTGGGCCAGTTGGAAATCAAGGACTTCGTGAGTCGCCAGTCCACAGCCCGCGCGGTTCAACCCGACCCGAGCCGAAGTGTAATGCCGAAGGTTTCTGGCTAGTTCCTTCGTCATATCACGACACCGGATTGCCCCCCCGCCGGCAACAACTCATTTACCGTGAGTCGGCGGAATTCGCCGCGCTCCAGCCAGGCCTCGAATTCCGGAGCCGGCCGCAATCCCAGCGCCGAGCGCAGATAGAGCGCATCGTGAAACGATGTGCTCTGGTAGTTGAGCATGATGTCATCCGCTCCGGGCACCCCCATGATGTAGTTCACTCCGGCCACACCCAGCAGGGTCAGCAGCGTGTCCATGTCATCCTGATCGGCCTCGGCGTGGTTGGTGTAGCAGACGTCGCATCCCATGGGAAGACCCAGCAGTTTGCCGCAGAAATGATCCTCAAGTCCGGCACGGATGATCTGCTTGCCGTCGTACAAATATTCTGGCCCGATGAAGCCGACCACTGTATTCACCAGCATAGGCCGATAGCGACGGGCGACCGCATAAGCGCGAGCTTCTAGCGTCTGCTGATCACAGCCGTTGTGTGCTCCCGCCGACAGTGCGCTGCCCTGGCCGGTCTCGAAGTACATGACGTTGTCGCCTACGGTTCCCCGGTGGAGCTCGCGTGCCGCTTGATGCGCTTCATCGAGCAGCGCCAAATTTATTCCGAACGATTGGTTGGTGGCCTCCGTTCCCCCGATCGATTGGAACACCAGATCGATGGGCGCGCCTTGCCGCAACGCCTCCATTTGTGTGGTGATATGCGCCAGCACGCAACTTTGGGCAGGAATGGCAAATTTTTCACGGGCGTAGTCCACGAGCCTGAGCAATGTGCACACCGAGGCAACATTGTCGCTGGCCGGATTGATGCCGATCACCGCATCCCCCGAACCGAGCGAAAGCCCGTCCACGATGGACGCCGCAATTCCAACCGGATCATCGGTCGGGTGGTTGGGCTGCAGCCGGGTCGAGAGCCGTCCGCTCAGGCCGACGGTGGTGCGAAAGCGGGTCACGACCCTGATCTTGCGAGCCACCACGATCAGATCTTGCGCCTGCATGAGTTTCGATACCGCAGCCACCATTTCCGGAGTCAGACCCGGAGCCAGCGCGGCCAACGCCTCGCCCGAAGCCTGGTCGTCCAGCAGCCAGTTGCGAAACTCGCCCACTGTGAATGACGCGATCGGCGCGAAGGCCGCGTCATCGTGGGCATCGACGATCAGCCGGCTCACTTCGTCGGATTCGTAAGGAATGATCAGTTCGTCAAGAAAATGTTTTAGTGGAATATCGGCAAGAACGAGTCTTGCCGCGACACGTTCTTCAGCGGTGGCCGCGCCGATGCCGGCCAGCTCGTCTCCCGACCGAAGGGGCGATGCCTTCGCCAGCAATTCTTTCAGGCCGGCAAAATCGTGAGTCACACTGCGAACCGTGTGAGACATCCGCATAAGAGACGACACATTGTGTCACGTCTGCTCAATTATGCCTTGCTGACAGAGGACCGGAGCAGTAGCCAGGTTGGCGCGGAAACATTCCTTGTGCGGGCTCTTTGTAATTAAGCTCTAATCAAGCAGTGGTAAACTCGAAGGCTTACTTTTGTTGCCTGCCGGACGAGATCAAGGTCTTTCAACTGCGGCGCCAGGAAGTCGCGGTGGGCGGCTTCTTCAACGGGAAACAGTTCGTCTACCCCGTCAACATCAACTTCGTGCACGAGAAGCTTTTTCCCGGGAACCTGGGCCGCCCACGGAGGAAATGGGCACGTCCATGTTCTGGAGCGAGCCCAATCAACTTTTCGATCAGCCGCTGTTGAAGATGGAGCCGAAACTTGGGCCAAAGCATGGACCAGGCACAGGCTCAGATCTATTCCCGGATCAAGAACGTCCTGATTCCCAACATGTATTACCGCACCGCACCGACATTGCCGATCGTTGGGACGAAGACAGCGACCGCTTACACAACTGGGGCATATTGCGGTAAGATTCACTGCTTTTGGTTCCAGGAATAACCCGCAGTGTCGATGCGTGACTTCGAGCGCGTTTGACCACACTCTGAGTGTTCTCGCCAGTAGGAGAACAGTCTTATGAAATTGTTCTGGAAAGCTGCTTTCATCCTGATCCCTTGGCTAGGCCTGGCCAGGACCGCATCGGCGCAAGCCAGCTACAGCCTGCTTTCTCCCGACAAGCGGATCGAGGTAAGGATCCGGACTGGCGACCGTTTCAGCTACGACGTCCTCTTCAAGGGGACGGTGCTGCTGCAGAATTCCACTTTCTCCATCGACATTGATCACAACACCCTGGGCTTGCAACCCAAGGTCAAGACGACCAAAGAACGCAGCTACGATGGCACGCTCGAACCTCCTGTCCGGCAGAAGTTTGCCAAAGTGCGCGAGAACTACAACGAATTGCGCCTGACGATGGACGGTAACTACACCGTTGTCTTCCGCGCCTATAACGAAGGCGTGGCGTACCGCCTAGAAACGTCACTTGCACAGGCCGAAGTCAAGGTTTACAACGAGGAATCCAGCTTTAACTTCGCCGACGATCACCGGGTTTTCTACCCTCTGGAAGAAACTTTCTTCTCGCACAATGAAAGACATTACCTTCCGATGAATTTGAAAACGATCGCGCCCACTGCCATTGCGAGCTTGCCGGCCGTGGTCGACGCCGCGAACGGCGTGAAAGTCGCGATTGCCGAATCCGATATTGAAGACTATCCCGGGCTGTGGCTGCACGGCACCAGCGGCAACGGACTGGCGGCAACCTTCCCTGGGTATCCGCTTAAAGAAACATTGGAAAAGGACCGCGATTTCAAAGTCACACAAGCCGCCGATTACATCGCCGTAACCCGCGGCACCCGCAGCTATCCCTGGCGGTTGATGGGAATTGCCGAAAAAGACGGTGATCTGATCACGAATCAACTGGTGTGGCTGCTGGCCAAGCCGTCGCAGGTAGAGGACACGTCCTGGATCAAGCCTGGCAAAGTGGCCTGGGACTGGTGGAACGCGCTCAACATCGATGGCGTGGATTTCAAGTCTGGAGTCAACACTCAGACCTACAAGTACTACGTGGATTTCGCCGCCAAGTACGGCATCCCCTACATCATTCTCGATGAGGGCTGGTACAAACTCGGCAACGTGCTAGAAGTTGTCCCTGAACTCGACATGGAAGAGTTGACCGCGTACGCTAAACAGAAAAATGTCGGCATCATTCTATGGATGGTCTGGAAGACGTTAGACGACCAGTTCGACGCGGCCTTCGATGAGTTCCAGAAATGGGGGGTCAAGGGCCTGAAGATTGATTTCATGCAGCGCAACGATCAGAAGCTGATCAACTTTTATTACAAGGCCTCCCGCGAGGCAGCCAAGCGTCACATGCTGGTCGATTTTCACGGCGGACAGAGCCAGATCACCATGACCCGAACCTGGCCCAACATGATCAGCGGCGAAGGCGTTCGGGGCCTGGAATGGAGCAAGTGGAGCGCCGAAACCGAACCCCAGCACAACATCACCCTCCCATTCACCCGCATGTTTCTGGGTCCGATGGATTTCACTCCCGGCGCAATGCTGAACGCATCGAAGAAAAGTTTTGCTCCCATCTTCGAACGCCCCATGAGCCTGGGCACGCGCTGCCATCAGTTGGGAATGTATGTCGTGTTTGAAAGTCCATTGCAAATGCTATCTGACACTCCGTCGAACTACTTGCGCGAGCCGGAAATGATGGAGTTTCTCGCGCCCGTGCCTTCCGTCTGGGACGACACAAAAGTGCTCGACGCTCGTATCGCCGAGTATGCTTTAGTCGCAAGAAGAAGTGGCAAGGATTGGTACGTCGGTGCGATGACCAACTGGACCGGCCGCAATCTGGAAGTGGACTTCTCTTTCCTGCCCGCAGGAACGTTCTGGCTGGAAGCGTACCAGGATGGAGTAAACGCCGACCGCATGGCCAGTGACTACAAGAAAACCAAAACCAAGATCACTCGGGACACAAAACTTAAAATATCTCTCGCGCCCGGCGGAGGTTGGGCGGCAAGAATTCATCAATAGTCCACCTACCAATGTCTCCCTGGACGGAGAGGAACGCCTCGCTGGCGAAGCGTTCCTCGAAGTCGAAAGGCCCATATTCCCTCCCACGAAAGCGGGCATCACTTCTGAAGTTCGCAAACGTTTGCCTACATGGAGATGTCCGGCGGCCTACAGTTTTGCCCTGATTGTCGTTGGATTGTCCCGCCTCTAACCTTGTCCAGCAATATCGAATTGCAGACAATACGAGGAGGACTTCCATGGGAACAATCTTGATTGTGCTTCTAGTGCTTCTCCTGCTGGGCGCGCTTCCGACGTGGCCCTACAGCAGCAGCTGGGGGTACTATCCTAGTGGCGGCCTGGGATTGGTTCTGCTTATCGTGGTGATACTGGCGCTGACTGGCAGGGTCTGAGGGGCGGGTTATTTCTCGCTTTCCCTGGAGTGCGTCTCGATCAGGCGCTTGGTCAAAATTACCAGCGCGAGAATCTGGGTCCACTCCGAGACTATGTTCCCGGCCACTCGTCCCCATTTCGAATCTGGGTCGGCGTGCTTATACACGGCGACCCAGCACACACCCGTAAGCAGCAGGAACAACGTCAGCGAGTGATTGGTGATCGTCGCCCAGACGGGGCCGCGGAAATTCAGCTGAGGTTTTCTGCTCTCGGCAGAGCCTCTTTCATACAAATACTTGGTGGCTAACACCGTCACTACCACGCCCGACCAGTCGGCAATAGCATTTCCAAAAAATGAGCTCCAGTGCGTTGGTCAGAGACGATCTAAAGGACGATCCAAAGAATCAAGACGGCCACGCACGCGATTCCCAAGGAGTGACGCGCCAGGAATCCAGCTTTCCTTGCCTGACTTCTGTTTCTTAGCTTTTTGCCCGAGATCGCGATTTTCTGGCTGCACGCAGACCAGTTTGAACCCTGCTCGCTACGGGCTTTTCTCTTGCCTGCTCGGTGACTTCTTGTCGTTGCGGCCGAACTATTGCCCGGTATAGACGAGAAGCGACATCGCAGTTAGTACGAAAACGAAATGGATGAGCGCCACGATCGCGATTTCGGGACGATGATGCTCTACCCATTCCCGCACAGCAAGGACGCTCCCGCAAGAGCCAGGAAGAGTTTCCGTGTCGGCCACAATCCTCGCAGAATCCCGTGCGCTCTGTGCCAGTCGCGTCCACAGCAGATGGTCGAAAATCCAGCAGTTGAATTTGTGGCGAATCGGAACTGCCATCGGGGGGCGTAACACTGTCTTGGAGGACCATCAAGAACTGGACCGAAACAACGGCATCCCTCACGGGATGCCGTTTCCAGCAGCTAACCAACCTCAGGTTACCGTCGGCCGGACCCGCCGTGCGGACCACCGCCCGATCCACCGTGGCTCCCGCCGCCGCCCGATCCCCCATGGTTCCCGCCGCCTCCTGCGCCTCCTCCTCCGCCTCCTCCCCCACCGCCTACACTTCGTGATGGAGCCGATTCTCGTGGCGAACTTCCCCGCATGTCAGAGCCGCGCGGCGTCACGATCGGTTGCCTCATTTCCAAAGGCGGTCGGGAGTAGCCCCGCGGCGAGTCCTGGGCCATGCCGCGCCCACCGACTGATTCCCGGTCGGGCCGCGATATCTCGTTGCGCGACGGGAAATCAGAACCGCGCCCGTTCATGCCGATTCCGTTGTTCACCCGATCCGGAGATCCCTGGACGTCCCCCCCAGATTGCGGGCTGAAGTGCCGCCAGCCTCCATCATTGGTCGAGGCATCGGGCCGCGACGAATTTCCCGGTCGCGGAACATTGTTATTGTTATTGGACGTCGCTGCCGGCGACGATCGTTCCGCTGAACGAGTCATGCCCCCTTGCTGGGCCGGAGTTGAATCGGAAAAACTCCGCCACCCCGAACCATCGGAAGTCGCGGGCTTGGCGACTCCGCCATTACGGGCGGGCGAAGAGACCGTCCCGCGCGCCGGAACCTGGGTTTGACCTTGGGTCTGAGCTGGGGTCTGAAGCTGACTCTGCCCTTGAGATCGGTTCGCCGTAGTACCGGAACCGAAGCGCCGCCAGCCCTGGTTTTCTCCCAAGCCGGCCCCTCGTTCCGATTGCTGCGTGCCGGAAGCGTTGTTCAGCCCGCCGCCTGTGGGAGTACGAACTCCCGGCGTAGGTCTTGCGATCGCATCGTGTCCGGTGCCTGCGGCCGCGTTGTCAGCCGGATTCTGGTTGGGTCTGTCTCCTCGCGAAAATGCCTGACCCGCTCCAGCACTGCCGCGCTGGATCGACTGCTGCATTTGAGCCACCTGCTTGTCGAACGGTTGCGGCGGAGCTGCCGGCCGCGATTTCGAGAAGAAGGGGCGTTGCTCGCGTCCTCGCGGCAAGGTGGACGCCGCGGCCGGTCGGTTGTTTACCGACAATGCCGCACGCGTCGGAACCACGGGAAGATTTCCCGCGATCATGCGCCCGCCACGAAAGGCTTCGTTGTTGACCGCTACAGGAGTGGAGCGCCCCGTGCCGAACTGACCCGTCGGAACGGTTGAAACACCGCTACGCACTCTCTCATCCATCGTGGCCAGCCGCAGGTTGGAATAGGCGCCACCCGGACGAAGCGGTGCGATGCCTCCAAACCCCCGACCCGGTCCGTTGTGAATATTGATGTTCGTAATGTTAGTGACCTTCACAACGTTGTAGCGCGAGCCGTAACGGCCATACCAGGGATAGAACCTGTCACAAGGCCCAATCGGCAACCAGCCGACCGAACCGAATCCAAATCCGACGCCCACTCCCCCTCCGAAACCGAAGAAGGACACATACGCGGGCGCCCACACCGGCCGGTATCCGGGATAACCCCTCACCGGACCTGGCCACCATACCCACGCGCTGTCGTAAACGAACCAGCGTCCGTAGTGATAAGGAGCCCAACCCCAGGGCTCATAAGAAACCCAGGTCCAGCCCCAGCCCGGCTCCCACACCCAGCGTCCGCTGCGATACGGCGCCCACCCCACTGAAACCACAGGCGACCACACCGGACCGTAGTCCGGCACTGTGACCCAGCGTCCGTAAGCATCAAGATCTTCTGAACCCACGTAGTAGCGGTTCGTGTTTCCCCAGGACTGGGCGTCCCGAATAGTGCGATCGCGATCACTGTTCCACGAGTCCCAACTATCCCTCGACGGCGCCTCGGCCAGTCTGTACTGAGCGTCGCCTTCGCCACCGCGCACGATCACCATCTGACCCTTTTCCACATGCGTATTGCCCTGAGGGGTGGAGACTTCCGCCGAGCCCTTGCGGACAATCACCTGGGTTTCGCCTTCCGCATTCACTTCAACCCGGTAAATTCCGTCCTTTTGCGAAGGGTGAACGGCCACATTCGCCGTATCAATTTCAACCTCGGCTTCTGTGCCCCTGAAAACCGAATAGTCGATCAGTCCGCGCTCGACTTGGATCTGGATTTGAGTTCGCGAAAGGCCCGCGATGCTGACCAGTGTGTTGTCGCCGAGCCGCAGCACGTTTCCGTGGTCAAGCTGAACCTCGACCCGTGAGCTGACGCCCGTGGAAACCTTGTCGCTGCTCACCATGGGCTGGTTCAATGCAGCCGTCGCCCAATCGCCGGAATCACCGCGCTGCGTGGAAACGTCTCCGTGGATCAAACCGATGCGCGCTACGCCGGACGTGAGCTCGACCTGCGCTTGCGCCTGCGCGCCCGCCATCACACACGCGCCTAAAATCATTGCTCCGACAATCAATGCGAAACTGTTTTTCATGGCCCACCTCTCGCGAGCGAGAAGGGCTCGCGCGTTGTTAACATTGCAGCTGCCATGCCAAACAGCTCCGGAAGGCTAAATAAACCTATATCTTTCAATAGATTGGGGTTGACTCCAAAGGGCGCGTCTGGCGCATGGGGCAACGCTGGCCGAGTTCAACCAAAAGTGGTGGTTTTCAGCCACCAGGGCTTTGCGCCCTTTGCGGTTAAAACTTTCGACCGCTAAGGACGCAAAGATCGCTAAGGACTATTCTTCGTTCTCTTTTTCGGGTTCGTCGCCGATGCCTATCTTCGACAGCCGGTAGCGTAGGGCGTTACGCGAGAGCCCAAGTATGCGCGCAGCCTGGCTTTTGTTTCCATGAGCGCGGCGCAGAGCTTCACGGATCATCTCGTCTTCCCATTGTTCGAGAGTCATGCCTTCGGGAAGAAAACTCCCGGGGAAATCAGCCGACTTGCCCCCTCGCGAATCAACGTGAACGTCGCTGGGCTCGAGCAAGGGACCCGCGGCCAAAGCCGATGCCCGCTCCATGATGTTCTGCAGTTCGCGAACGTTTCCCGGCCAGTGGTACTCCATCAGGATCTTTAGCGCTTCCGGGGAAACTCCGGTGATTTTCTTGGCCGATTCCTGGGCCAAGCGCGAGAGGAAGAGATTCACCAGTTCGGGAATATCTTCTTTGTGCTCCCGCAGCGGAGGAATATCGATGGGCACAACATTCAGCCGGTAATAGAGGTCCTCGCGAAACGTGCCGTCTTCCAGCGCGACCCGCAAATCCCGATTGGTGGCCGCCACCAGCCGCACGTCTACTTTGATGATCTTCGTGCCGCCCAAACGTTCGAACTCTCGTTCCTGCAAGACCCGCAGCAATTTCACCTGCGTCGCAGGGGGTACATCACCGATTTCGTCGAGGAAGAGAGTGCCCTTGTCGGCCAGTTCGAATTTTCCTGGCTTGCTACTGGTCGCCCCGGTGAAGGCGCCCTTCTCGTAGCCAAACAATTCGCTCTCCAGCAGGTTCTCTGGAATCGCTGCGCTGTTGATCTTAATGAACGGTCCCGATGCCCTCCGTGATTTCTCATGGATGGCGCGCGCCACCAGGTCCTTGCCCACTCCGCTTTCCCCACCCAGCAGCACCGTCGAATTGGTCGGCGCCACTCGCTCTACTAGGGCCACGACCTCCTGCATCTTCGAACTGCGCGCCACCAGGTTGGGATGCTCGCAGCGCTGTTGCAGCGCCTCGCGCAGCGATCGGTTCTCAACTCGGAGGCGCTGGACGTCCAACTCCTTGTGCACCACCAGGCGCATTTCGTCGAGAGAAAAGGGTTTCAGGACATAGTCGCTGGCGCCCGCCTTCATCGCTTCGACCGCGGTTTCGACGGTCCCGAACGCGGTCATGACGATGACGGGCATCGCGGCCTGAAAGCGTTTTATCGCCTGCAGAAAATCCAGTCCGTTCATGCTCGGCAACTTGAGATCGGTGATCACCAGATCGACAGAACCGTTCTGCAGCAGCTTCAGGCCGGTTTCGGCGTCCTCAGCGGACAAGGTTTGGAAACCGGCGTCTCCCAGATCGAGTTCCAGGAGACGGCGCATTTTCCCTTCATCCTCGACTATCAGAATGGTTAGGTTCGGGGTCGTCATGAGCTTCCAGCTCCCTGCCGGCCCTCTTCTTCCGCCGGAAAGAAAATCGCGAAACAGGCACCCTTCCCGTCGGGATTCTCCAGCCGGATGGCCCCGTGATGCTCATCCACGATCTTTGAAACAATCGAGAGGCCCAGCCCGACGCCGGTTTTCTTGGTTGTCACAAAAGGATTAAAAATGTGCTCGCGCATTTCCGCCGGGACACCGGGTCCGTTATCTTTCAGCCGCACTTGAACGCCCTTTCGCCCGTTCGAGCGCGAAGCCGAAACCTCGACCCGAAATGTCCCGCCTTCACTGCCCATGGCCTCATACGCGTTCTGCACAAGATTCAAGAAAACCTGCTCGCAAAGATTCTCGTCGAGCGGCACCAGGGGCAAGTCCCTCTGATATTCACGGTCCACCACAACTGGCCCACCCTTCCACTGATCCGCCACCGATTTCAGGGCCTGATCGATCAAGTCCGTCACTCGCTGGAGACGCATTTCGGTGCGCAGCGGCCGCGCAAAATCCAGAAAGCGGGTGACCAGCGCGCTCGCGCGGTTCACTTCACTCGATATGTATCCCGCCAGCTCACTGGCCAGAGGGTTCGAGGTTTCCAGCTTTCGGTTAAGCGTTTCCGCCGAGCCTTTGATCACGCCCAGAGGATTGCGAATTTCATGCGCCAGGCCCGCTGAGAGCTGCCCCAGGGCCGCCAGACGCTCGGAACGCCGCGCCTCCGCCTGGGCCCGTTCGAGTTGACGATTTGCCTTCATCAACTCCTCGGCCACGAGCTGATATTGCAGCGTCTTCCGGCGGTTCTCCAGCGAGAACCGGTTCACGACCATGGCCGCCAAAAAGAAAAACATGATACGGATGGCGAGTTCAGCCGCGCCCGTCGAAGTCAACGTGTATTCCTGCAGCGCGGGATAGAGATACGAACAGTAGGCCGCCGACGCCAATGAGGTCCAGAGCAGGGTGCCCCAAGGGCCAAAGTGGATGGCCGCTGTCACAATTGGAACGTAATAAATTGGATAGTAGCTGCTGTTAATGCTCAACTCGCCGGTGTGGTTTATCAGCAGGGTCGCCAACACGATCTTGATTAGCACCACGAGGGAGCTTCCGTATCGCACCTTCGCGATGATTCTGCCTTCGGCCAGCTGCACCACGCCAATAGCCAACAGCACCAGCTGCTTGTGGCGTTCCCACACCGGCGGCAACGCCGCCAGACCCAGCAGGAAGATCAGCGAGAGCACGTCCATCCATTTGATTCCGCTGTGTTTTTCTTCGCTCATACCAGGGCCGCGCTAACCTGGGGTTGGTCCTTGGCCAGCAGTTCCAAGTAAGCTACCTGGACTTTCCAACACCTCACCAAAGCACGAAATCCAACTCATCGGCATCAGCAGTGTATCTCGCCGGTCATCGGCACCGTCAATGGAACCTCTTGCGCGCCCGCGCCGGGCTCCCTTCCCCAAGGCTGGAAGCGTTGAAGCCTTCGCGATCGATATCGTTCCACCCGCAACGTAGTTTTCCACAGTAGCCCATCCGGGCCATTCACCTGCCATCGTCCGACCTTTATCTTGTTCTTGAGCAGACTTCGGGGGAGGGCTGTTCGACAAACGTCCCATGACTCAACAGCGTCTGGGACGTTTTGTATTTGGTGCGGCATTGTTAGATTGGCGCGGCATCCGTCCGACGTGTACCCTCTGTCGTTGAGCCCTAGCGGTGGATCTCTGCTGTCTCGGCGACCTAATGAACAAGATAGACCTAACTAATCGTCACGCAGTCGTAACCGGCGGGGCGCAGGGCATAGGCTTATCCATCGCCGGGCGTTTTCTGTCTTCTGGTGCTTCTGTCACTCTGTGGGACCGGGACAGAAGACTTCTGGCGACGGCAGTGAGTGAACTTGAAGGCTGCGGTGCCATCGATGTCGTCACTGCAGACGTAAGCGATGCCGAGAGTGTTCTTGGTGCGGCTGCCTCGACGGCCGAAAAGTTCGGCAAGATCGACATCCTGGTTGCCAACGCGGGGATTTCCGGACCCAACCTGAAGTGCTGGGAATATCCCGTGGAGGTCTGGAAGCAGATTCTCGACGTGGATTTGACAGGTGTATTTTTATGCTGCCGTGCCGTCATACCCCTCATGCTGCGGCAGAAGTATGGTCGGATCGTAAATGTGTCGTCCATCGCAGGAAAGGAAGGAAATCCAAACGCTTCCGCCTACAGTGCCGCAAAAGCGGGCGTGATCGCATTGACCAAGTCATTAGGAAAAGAACTGGCCGATCACAACATTGCAGTCAATTGCATTACGCCGGCAGCAGCCCGCACGCGAATCTTTGATCAGATGTCGCAGGAGCACCTCGACTACATGCTGTCCAAGATTCCGCGAGGACGATTTCTCGAACTCGATGAGATCGCCGCCATGGTGGCATGGCTGGTGTCCGAAGAAAATTCCTTCACGACTGGAGCTGTTTTTGATCTCAGCGGCGGCCGTGCAACATACTAGCGCCCGTTAGAGGGAATTCCGGATGACCGACGACCGGCCAGTGGAATACGGATCCTACCCTAGCCTGCGCGACCGGGTCGTGGTCGTGACTGGAGGCGCCAGTGGTATTGGCGAAAAAATCGTCGAGCGGTTCGCGCAACAAGGCGCGCATGTGGCTTTTCTGGACATCCAGAAAGAAGCTGGAATGCAGCTGGTGAACAAGATCAGCGCCAACGCCGGGACGGAGCCTCACTTTCTCCCCTGTGATTTCACCGACATTGACGCCCTTCGCGACGGCGTGCGCAGGATCATCGCGCGATTCAAAACGGTGGATGTGCTGGTCAACAACGCCGGGCATGATGCTCGGCATTCAGTGGAGTCCGTAACCCCGGAATCCTGGGATCAGTCGATGGCCGTTAATCTCAAGCATCAGTTTTTCATGAGTCAGGCGGTAATTCCCGCAATGAAAAAAGCGGGGCGAGGGTCCATCATCAACATGAGCTCGATCAGTTGGGTTATCCCATCGGTGGGATTGCCGGTCTATGTCACGGCAAAGGCCGCGATTGTTGGACTGACGCGCACGCTGGCTCGCGAGGTCGGGGCAGACAATATTCGCGTGAACTGCGTTCTTCCGGGGGCAATCCTTACCGAGCGCCAAAAACAATTGTGGTTTACGGACACCTACAAAGCGGAGATTCTCAGAGGTCAGGCCCTTAAGCGTATGATCTTGCCCGAAGAAGTCGCTCGACTGGTGCTTTTTCTCGCGGCGGATGACAGCTGTGCGATAACCAGTCAAAGCTATGTGATCGATGGCGGTTGGGTTTAATGCTACTCAAAGTTTGCCGAAAATCCAAGTAGCGGAGGGTAGAAATGAAAGACGAGAAGGCACCTGTTGCTGAATCGACATTGAAGCGCCTAAGTCGGCGCAGTCTGTCCAGCATGCCGCGCTGGTTCGCCGTAAAGGGTGGATGGCAGAATCCCGCTGCTGCCGATCTTTACGCGCGCTTCTGCGAGAAGGCGACTCGGCACCTGGGCGACCTGGTGGGATACGCGTCAACCTTCAACGAACCTGATGTTCCCCAACTGCTGAACTGGATAAACTTGCCGGGGAACGGTGGCGCGAATTTGATCGATACCCTGCGCCAAAGTCTGACGAGAGTACGCAAGCAGCTGAACGCTCCTGAATTCGCCAGCTTCTTTATCGGGGATGGGAACAAGATCCGCGATGGCCTGCTGGCAGCGCACCACAAGGGCAAAGCCGCCATGAAGTCGGTAAGGAGCGACATGCCGGTGGGCTTCAACCTCGCCATGACGGACGATCAACCAGCCCCCGAGGACAGCCACGTGGAGGAGAGGCGCGCCGATGTTTATGGCCCGTGGCTGGAGGTTGCGAAGCAAGAGGATTATCTGGGGGTGCAGACTTACTCGCGCGCCATCGTCGGGAAGAAGGACTTGCCGGTCCCAAAAGGCGCTGAGACCACGCAGGTGGGCTGGGAGTTCTATCCGGAATGTGTTGAGCATGTGGTGCGCTACGCCAGCAAGGCAACAGGTGTGCCCATCATCGTAACGGAAAACGGAATTGCCACGATCGATGACCGTCGCCGCGTGGAATATGTTCAGCGCGCCCTCACGGGCTTAAAAAGCGCCATTGACGATGGCGTGGACGTGCGGGGCTATGTTGCCTGGTCGCTGCTCGATAATTTCGAATGGATGTCGGGCTTTGAGCCGAAGTTCGGTATTGTTGCCGTGGATCGGGCCACGCAACGGCGAACGATTAAGCCTAGCGCTGCGGTGCTGGGCAATATCGCGCGTACAAATTCGCTGTAAATTTTCGTTGCAGGCGTGGCTTTCTCCGCATTCCCTCGAAAAGAAAACTTGCTTTTTTATTTTACTGTACCGTTTACTGTAATGTTGTCGTATTGGTACGAGGTCGAGGTCCGCGCCTTACTGGGTCCGTTTTTCAACCGCGTCTGGCCGTTGGGGCTTTCCGCGAAACGAGGACGCCAGCCATTGGCTAATTCTCTGCCGCTACCCCCGCCGATACTCGAACCTAACCGGGCGGGAAGGACGAATGAATTGAAAGCACTGGTGCTCAAAGAGCCGGGGCAAGCCGAAATCAGGGCAGTCGCGGACCCGGTCGGCAGTCCGAGGAGCGTCCTCTTAAAAGTCCGGATGGTCGGTTTCTGCGGCAGTGATCTCAATTCCTTTCGCGGCCGCAATCCTCTGGTGTCCTTTCCCCGAATTCCTGGGCACGAAGTTTCTGCCACGATCGTGGAAGGCAGCCACCTAAATCCCGCCCTTTCTGCTGGCGCGGATGTAACCCTTTCTCCCTATTCGAGTTGCGGAACGTGCGCCGCCTGCAGCCGGGGTCGTCCCAACGCCTGCCAATTCAACGAGACTCTCGGTGTACAGCGGGACGGCGCCGCGACGGAATACATCGTCGTGCCCTCCGAAAGAATTTATCCGGCGAACCTCACCCTCAAGGAGTTGTGCTTGGTGGAACCATTGACCGTCGGATTCCACGCCGTGGCCCGTGGACGCGTCACCGCTGAAGATACGGTGGCGATCCTGGGCTGTGGCGGGGTCGGACTCGGCGTCGTGGCCGCCTGCGGTTTCCGGGGTGCGAAGACCATCGGCGTCGATATGGACGACGAAAAGTTGAACACCGCGCGGGCCGCGGGCGCCGCCCATTCAATCAACACCGCCAAGGAAGATCTGCACCAGCGATTGGATGAACTTACCGATGGCCGAGGTCCCGATGTAGTGATCGAAGCCATCGGACTGCCGCAAACTTTCCGCGCCGCTGTGGAGGAAGTAGCCTTCACCGGAAGAGTCGTGTATATCGGTTATGCCAAAGAAGCGGTGGCCTACGAGACCCGGCTGTTCGTACAGAAGGAACTCGACATTCTAGGGTCGCGAAACGCCCTGCCGGAGGATTTTCGCGACGTGATCCGCATGCTGGAAGAACATCGCTTTCCGGTGAACGATGCCATCAGCTCGATCGTGACCATGAATGAAGCTCCGCAGGCCTTGGCCGCGTGGAGTGCCAATCCGTCGCGGGTTAAGAAGATCATGATGCGCATGGACTGAAGTTGGGGCGGTGGCCAGCCCCGCGGAAAACTATTTCCCGAATCAAAGAGGGGACCACTCTATGCATGTATCGAACGCTCCGGCCCGCCCAACGGCAAGTGGACCGGCGCGCCGCCCGCTCTTCCCCGCCGGACAACTTGTTCCCTTCTTCCTGGTTACGGCGCTCTTCTATTTGTGGGGTATCCCGAACAACCTCAACGATGTCCTGATCCGGCAGTTCATGAAATCATTTGCCATCACCCGGTTTCAGGCTGGCCTGGTGCAATCGGCCTTTTACATGGGCTACTTCGTTCTGGCAATGCCGGCAGCGCTGATCATGCGCAAGCTCGGGTACAAAGCCGGATTTGTGATCGGGCTGCTCTTGTTTGGGCTGGGCACGTTGCTGTTCTGGCCGGCCGCGTTGGCCGGACGCTATGGGTTTTTCCTGCTCGCCCTTTTTGTCATCGCCAGCGGACTATCGTTTCTCGAAACCGCCTCCAACCCCTTCATCGCGCAGCTGGGCGACCCGGAGAGCTCGGAGAGGCGGCTCAACTTCTCGCAAGCGTTCAATCCCCTCGGCTCGATTACCGGTGTACTGATCGGCACAGCGTTCATTTTTTCGGGGGTGGAATTGAGTTCCCAGCAAGTGGATTCGATGAAGTCCCAGCATCTCTACGACGCGTACTTGCGCTCGGAGACGCTGCGCGTGGTGAAGCCCTATCTGGCGCTGGGCGCGCTTGCCATATTCTGGGCGCTGCTGATTATCCGGACGAAGTTTCCCAGCATTCAAAGCGAACACGAAGCCGGCGGTGGCGACCACGGCCACTTCCGGGACCTGCTGAAGTATCCCCACTTCCTGCTGGCCGTCGTGGCCCAGTTCCTGTACGTCGGCGCCCAGGTGGGGACCTGGAGTTATTTCATCCAATATGTTCAGGACTACACCCACCGGCCTGAAAAGGTGGCGGGATACTTCCTCACCGGCACACTGGGAGCTTTTGGAATTGGACGCTTTTTCTCCGCCTATCTCATGCGATTCATCGCCCCCAACAAATTATTGGGCACCTACGCCTTGTTCAATGTCGTGCTGGTAAGCGGAGCCGTACTGCGGCCCGGCTGGGTCGGATTGTGGGCGGTCTTCCTCACCAGCTTCTTCATGTCGCTGATGTTCCCCACCATCTTCGCCCTGGGGTTGAAGAAGCTTGGGCCCAACACAAAGATCGGCGGCTCTTTGCTTGTGATGGCGATTGTCGGCGGGGCCGTGCTTACGCCGCTCATGGGCCTGATTGCGGAGGCCCACGGCATAGCCACGGCATATCTGATTCCGCTGGTGGCCTATGTTTTTATCGCGGCCTACGGGTTTGTCGGGGCCAAGGCGGGACTTTCTGAAGGAACCGCATGAAAATGATGAGGAAAAAACGTCCCATGTCTGTTCTGCCCCTGCCATCCCTCATCCGGAGAATCTTAGTGACCGGCCGCGCGCTCGCCGTTTTCGCAGCGTTCCCGCTCACTCTGTATTCCCAAAGCCCTGCCTCGTCGACGGCTCCCACCGCTTCTGAAGATCCAGCTGTGATCGACCAAGCCTGGCAGAAGGCAAGCGCGAAATATGACGGCCCGCGCACCACGATCCTCAATGAGGTGGATCGCGTCGCACACCAGGGTCCGTTCCGTCCCGACTGGGAATCCCTCGAGAAATACCAGGTCCCCGAGTGGTACAAGGACGCCAAGTTTGGCATCTTCATTCACTGGGGTGTTTATTCTGTCCCGGCATTCGGCAGCGAGTGGTATCCGCGGGACATGTATCGCCAGGATTCGGAAGTGTACAAGCACCACATTGCCACCTACGGCCCGCAAGACAAGATCGGCTACAAAGATTTCATCCCCATGTTCAAGGCCGCGCACTTCGATCCCGCCTCGTGGGCCCGCCTGTTCAGGGAATCTGGCGCGAAATACGTCGTTCCCGTGGCCGAGCATCATGACGGTTTCGCCATGTATGACAGCGGCCTGAGTGACTGGACGGCGGCCAAGATGGGCCCAAAGCGCGATGTCATCGGAGACCTAGCCCAGGCGGTTCGGGCCCAGGGTCTGCGCTTTGGAACCTCCTCACACCGCGTGGAACACAATTTCTTCCTGGGCGTAGGCCGCACATTTCCTTCCGACATCAACGACCCAAAATACGCGCCTTCTACGGCCCGGCACACCAGTGGCTGGCCAACAAGAGAGGCACGCCGGTTTCAAGCGATTTCACCTACGTCTCCTCCGCGTGGGCCGACGACTGGCTGGCGCGCTCTTCCGAGATCGTCGAGAAATACCATCCCGACATCATGTACTTCGACTGGTGGATCGGCCAGCCCTCAATTCGTCCCAACCTGACCCGCTTCGCGGCCTTCTACTACAATGCCTCGCTCAAATACGGCGACCACGTTGGCGTCATCAACTACAAAGACTGGGCTCTAGAGGAGCATTCCGCGGTGCTAGACCTGGAGCGCGGCCAACTGGGCGACATTCGCCCTTTGTCCTGGCAGACCGATACCTCAGTAAGCAACCAGTCCTGGGGCAACATCGAAAACGACACTTTCAAGTCGCCGCAGTTTGTGATTCATCAACTGGTCGACATCGTCAGCAAGAACGGCAATCTCCTCCTGAACATTGGTCCGAAGTCGGACGGCACTATCCCAGACGACGTGCAGCGGGTACTGCGTGATGTAGGTTCCTGGCTCTCGGTGAACGGCGACGCTATTTACGGTACGCGTCCATGGAAGATTTACGGCGAGGGGCCAACCCCGGTCGCAGCCGGCTCGTTCCATGACACCGACACCGCCACCTACACCGCCGAAGACTTCCGCTTTACCACGAAAGGCAACAGTCTGTACGCGATCGAACTCGGTTGGCCTTCTGGTGGAGAGACCGTCATCCATTCGTTGGGCACCGTGGTGGGCACCCAGAAGATTGAATCGGTGGTCTTGCTGGGCTCAGATGCCAAAATTCAGTCGCGCCAGGAGGCCGACGGTTTGCACCTGCAACTTCCCGCACAAGCTCCGGGCAAGTATGCTTACACTTTCCGTATTCTGTTTGGAGGCGCAGCTCAGTAGACGGCGGGTTCTGATCAATCAGGAGGCGCTGCATGCGTCGTTCACAGATTCGTAGAGCCAGGGGCACAATTTTCTTTCTTCTGTTCTGTGTCTTGATGCTCCCCAGTCCTCAGGCTCAGCCCTCGCACTACGAACCAACGCTGGAGTCCCTCAATCGGCACCCTCTTCCGCAGTGGTATGCCGATGCCAAGCTCGGGATATTCATTCACTGGGGTCTCTACTCAGTTCCGGGATGGGCTCCACTCGTCCATCCCGAGCATGACTTCGCTTCTCAGGACTACATCAAGAACAATCCATACGCCGAGTGGTACTTCAACACCATGCGGCTGGATAGCTCGCCTACTCAGGCTTATCATCGCGAGCACTATGGCGCGGGCTACGACTACTATAATTTCGCTCCCATCTTCGACCGCGAAATCAAGAAGTGGAGTCCTGATGCCTGGGCCAAAGTGTTCCGCGAGGCGGGTGCGAAGTATGTCGTGCTCACCTCGAAACACCACGATGGATTTTCCCTCTGGCCCAGCGCAACCCCGAACCCCACGCTGCCCGCGGATCGCCAACATGCCACGCGCGATATTGTCGGCGAGCTGACTACTGCTGTCCGCAATCAGGGTTTGCGCATGGGTCTGTACTATTCTGGCGGGTATGACTGGACTTTTGTTTCCCGGTCCCATTCGCGAGGCCGCCGACCACCAGAAGGTAAAGCCGCAAAGCGAAGCCTACGGCAAATATGCGCGAACTAATTCAACGCTACCATCCCGCCGTGCTGTGGAACGACATCGACTATCCCAAGTCAGGTCACCCTCTCGAGATTATGGCGGAGTATTACAATGCCGTGCTCGATGGCGTGATCGATGACCGCTTCGGAGTCCAACACTCTGATTTCAAATCCCCGGAATACCAGACCTTGGACAAGATCAGCGAGACCAAGTGGGAAGAATGCCGCGGACTTGGACGCTCCTTCGGCTATAACCGCGCCGAAGGTGAAGCCGAGACCATTGCTCCGGACGAACTGATTTATCTCCTGGTCGACATCGTAAGTAAGAACGGAAATCTTCTGCTCGACGTCGGTCCGGAAGCCGATGGCACGATCCCACCCGTCCAGATGAGTCGTCTGCAAGCCCTGGGAACGTGGCTGCAGCAGAACGGCGAAGCCATCTACGGCAGCCGGCCCTGGAAGCGGGCGGTGGGCGAGACTGCTGAAGATATCCCTGTCCGATTCACCCGGAAATTCCGCAGTTTACGCCACACTCCTCGGTCAGCCGAAAACAACCAGCATGACGCTCACGTCTCTCGCTCCGAAGCCGGGTTCACAGATTTACCTGCTGGGAAACGCGAAGCCCGTCGCATGGTCGCAGCAAGGCGAGGATGTTCGCGTTGATTTGCCATCCGCTCTGCCGGGGCACTACGCCTTCGTGCTTAAGCTCGTAGGGCCGCGGTCCTGATCTGAATGTCCTGACGCAAGACCGCGTCGTACACAATCAGCACCACCATAAGTTGGGGATGGGAGTGAAAGCGACAAAATGAACCGACGATACTGCCTCACCTTAGACCTGAAAAACGATCCCTCGCTGATTGCCGAGTACAAGCGCTATCACCAGAAAATCTGGCCGGAGATTTCGCAAAGTATAAGAGAGTCCGGGATCGAGGACATGGAAATCTATCTCCTCGGTACGCGCATGTTCATGATCATGGAAGTGAACGAGCGTTTCTCCTTTGAGGCAAAGGCGCAGGCAGACCGCCAGAATCCAAGAGTTCAGGAATGGGAGGAACTCATGTGGCGGTTCCAGCAATCGCTCCCCGAGGCAAAACCGGGCGAGAAATGGTTGCCCATGGACAGAATTTTCAGACTGGGGCCTGAGGTGTCGGGCAATGCTTCGCGTGGCCTAAACGACCGCAGCGGTTCATGACTCAGCCAGGCGTTCCGCCAGGAAATCCCAGATACTCCTCCCTCCGCTTGCCGGTCTTGGGGGAGGTTGGAAGACCCGCATGCCCGGGCGGACCGCCTTAATAGCTCAACGGATAATGGGCACAGTGCGCCTAAACGAGTCCGGGCGTAGAGGCGCGAAGGGGTGCAAGAAGGGAGCCTGTGGGCGGAAGCCAAAATCGGAGCGGAGCCACCCGAGGCTCCGAAGAATCCAAAAACGCCAGGTGGACTACTGGCCGTGCGTGAAGAGGTCTGGTGGCGGAAGCCAGCCTTTGAAAGGCGTGTTCAGGGAAGGAATTAGGCGGCGGCGATTGCTGCGGATGCGCGGTCTTCTGCTTCCCGCATCTTCTTCTCGAGTCGAATCCTAAGTTGTTCTAACTGCAAGTCTTCGCTACGGCGTTCGTAAGTAATCGACTCCGCTTTGACTTCATAAGGTGTCCACCTGTTGGATTGGCTGGTCGAGTCCATAAAACCCCCGCATGATTGAGGAACGACCGCCAGTATACCCGCCTGATCGGGCACATACAAGCCACTGTGGCGGCAACGGCGGCAACTCTGACACTACTGAATCAGGGAGTTGTGGGTAGTGTGGTCCCTCAGGCGGCACCTGCAATCCCTCAGTCTTCACCTATAATTAAGGTCTTATAGAAAGCAGTATGAGAAGCGCCTCTCCCATTCGCATTCGCTACTCCATCGTCGTCCCGTTCTACAACGAACAGGAAAACGTCTCTCCACTCTACATGAAACTGACGGAAGTGATGGATGCGCTCGGCGAGCCCTACGAACTTGTTTTTGTCGATGACGGCAGCCGGGACAATACGTTCAAAGTTCTCAGTGACATTTACGAACACGACCGTTGCGTAAATCTGGTGCGGCTGCGCAGAAATTTCGGACAGACCGCGGGGCTCAAAGCGGGGTTCGATTTCGCGCACGGCGATGTCATTATCTCCATGGACGGAGATTTGCAACACGACCCGGAAGAGATTCCGCGCTTCCTGGAAAAGATTGAGGAAGGGTACGATCTGGTGAGCGGGTGGCGACACGAGCGACGCGATCACTGGCTCATGCGCCAGATTCCCAGCCGCGTGGCGAACTGGATGATGGCCAAGCTCTCGGGCATCGAGCTGCACGATTTCGGGACCACGTTCAAGGCCTACCGCCGCGAAATTATTCAGGAAATTCAACTCTACGGCGAACTGCACCGGTTCATCCC
>CATPBJ010000177.1 GCA_955652395.1 uncultured Terriglobales bacterium
ACGCCAGCGCAATCTCTCCGATATCGGCGTTGCCGGCGCGTTCCCCCATGCCGTTGATGGTGCCTTGGATCCAAGACGCCCCGCCGCGCACGGCCGCCACAGCACAGGCCGTGGCCAGGCCAAAATCATTGTGGCCGTGATAATGAACTGGAACATTCGGCCCAACCCAATGGCGCACCTCTCGTACCAGGAATTCGACCGCTTCGGGGCCGCAGGCGCCAATCGTATCGACCACGACGATTTCGCTGGCGCCCGCCTCCAGGGCGACCAGATAGGCTTTCTTCAGGAAATCAAGATTGGTGCGAGTCCCGTCCACAGCGAAGTACGCGACTGTAATCCCATTCTGCTTCGCGAAGCCGACCGCATCCGCAATGCGCTTGAGAACTTCCTCGCGCGAGAGGCCATAGGCTTTCAACTTGATGTCGCTGGTAGGCGACTCAATCACTGACGCCCTCAGGCCGAGGCGAACGAGCTCTTCAACGTCTCCCCGGATCGCTCGGGAAAAGCCCCAGAGTTCTGCCTTGAGGTTGGCCTTCCGCATCAAAGTGATCGCTTCCGCATCTTCGGGGGAAACTTTTGGGAAACCGGCTTCAATCCGGCTGATTCCCAGTTCGTCCAGCTTGCGGGCGATTTCCAATTTCTGCTGCGGTGACAGAACCACGCCAACGGTTTGTTCTCCATCCCGCAGCGTGGTGTCGTAAAAGCGGACCCGGGTGCGCGGGAAGGCTGAGCGAATTTCGGGACGGGCGTTGAGATCGCTCACCCAGACTTTGCCGTGGTTTTGCTCGGTGCTCATGGATGTCCTTTCAATGAGAGACGCAGCCAGCTCCGTCTCTACCGAGATGTTTCCTGGGTGGCCAGGGCAGCGGGTTTGCGGCCGTAGGCCTCCTCCCACGAAACCACGCGATTGCGCAGGATTCCGATCTTTTCGATCTCACATTCCATTACGTCGCCGGCCTTGAGATACCAGGCTTTGGGGTCACCGCTGAACGCGGCGACACCTGAGACTGTGCCGGTGGAAACCACATCGCCCGCGCTGTAGCCCATGGGTGAATAGTGCGAAAGAATTTCAGGAATTTTCACTGACATTTTGCTGGAATGCGAATTTTGCCGGGGCTCGCCGTTCACCCGTAGCTCCATGGCCAGATTATGCGGGTTGGGGATCTCGTCAGCGGTCACGATCCACGGCCCCAGGGGACAGAATGTGTCGATCCCCTTGCAGAAGCTGAATACTCCTGACTTCATCTCGCGACGCTGAATGTCGCGGGCCGTAATGTCATTGAAGATGACATAGCCTCCGATGTAGCCAGTGGCCTCTTCCGGCGCGAAGTGTTTACCGCCCTTTTTCAAAACGACGGCGAGTTCGAGTTCGTAATCCAATTCTTGAGTAAGGTGCTCGGGATAGATGACCGGCTCCTCATGGCCGATGATGGCGTCCACGTTCTGGAAGAACACGATCCACGGCATTACGGGATGAGAAAAACCTGCCTTACTGGCCTCCTCGTGGTGCTCGCGGAAATTGCCCGCTGTATGAAAAAATTTCTTGGGGACAATCGGTGCCTTGAGAGTAACCTCGTCGGCCAAGTAGAAGATGGGCTCTGCTCGCAGTCTCGGGAGGTTGTTGCCTGTCACTACATAGTGAAGAGCCTTGCGGGCAGCTTCCAGGCTGGTGTCGCCGCCAGCAAAGAGCTCGCGCATGTTGGGTGGGACCAGCGCGTCGGCCAAGCGGTAGAAAGCGCCCTCGTTCTCCACGTCACGCAAATACAAGGCGCAGGCCGAATGCAGGTCAACGATTCGTCGGTCGGGGGCAAGGGCACCGACGCGGGACCGCCGCACGGGATCTTCAAAAGTAATGAGTCGCATACAGGGCGAGCACTGGAAGTCTATAAAGCGGCATCACGGTTGTCCACCACGAACCGGGCAGTCCGTTAAGATAGGCGCTCCCCGGCTACGAAGTAAAGACTGTGCGCCTGAGTGGGGGCCACATTGGGATCACATTCTCTCCGGGCCGCCAGTCTAGAACTGAATAGTTCTGCGGGACCCAATCTGGATCAAGTTGGATGTTTGTACACCTTCTCAAGCGCAAAGACCTTCCCGATCTGATCCACTCCCTAACTGCCGAGCGCTCCGTCTTGGTGAACCGTCTGCGACGGATCAGTCGCTATCCCCATCGGCTGCTCGTCGTCACTGCCGCATTGAGCCAGGTGAAGTCTCCATATCCCCACAGGGGCGCGAACCCGAACCGCGTCACCCAGTCCCTGATTGCGGTGCTTGCCGGACTCCAGGTTCCATTCCTATGTACGGAAACTCACGAACTCGGGGAAGACCTGGTAGCGTCGTATCTGTACCAGGTTGACCTCTACCACTGGCTGGAAACTAACGATCACGGGCACTTCCTGACCGACAACGATCTTTAACAGAGAATTTCGCGAGTTAGGCCAAAGGATTATAAGCGTCTCTCCGTAACCAGACGGAGTTTTTGCGGAGCACAGGTGCTTGCCGCATTTACAAGAGTAAACCATTACTGTATCGTGGAAGTTCTGTGAATCGGATGGCAGAACACCAGGTTCACGCTACGAGCCGAGGCGAACAGCCCTTGTAGGCCGTGGACGGCGAGGCCGCTAAAATACAAATGGCAGGTAGCTCCGATACAGGTGTGATGGAATATAGAAAACTGGGCCGCACGGATCTTCAAGTTTCGCTGCTCGGCTTTGGCACTGCTCCCTTAGGTGATGTATACGGCACCATGGATCCTCTAGAAGGAACGCGTGCCGTACATCTCGCGATCGAAAATGGCATCAACTTCTTCGACTCCTCTCCCTACTACGGCTTGACTCTGGCCGAGGAGCGACTGGGACAGGCACTGGTCGGAAAGCGCCACCAAGTGGTGCTCGCCACCAAGTGCGGCCGCTACGGCCTGGAGGAGTTCGACTTCTCGGCCCAGCGAATTACCCGCAGCATTGACGAGTCGCTGCGGCGGCTTCAGACCGACTATGTGGATTTGCTCCAGGCGCACGACGTTGAGTTTGGCGATGTGGAGCAGGTCATCAACGAGACCGTCCCGGCGATGCGTAAGATACAGGAGCAGGGGAAAGCCCGGTTCATCGGCATTACGGGCTACCCGCTCAAGACACTGGTCCGCATCGCGGAAGCTGTGCCGGTTGACACCGTTCTCACTTACTGCCGCTATAACCTCATGGTTACCGATATGGAAGATGTCCTGACGCCATTTGCCAAGCGCAACGGGATTGGGCTGATCAATGCGGCCAGTCTGCACATGGGGATCCTCACCGAGGCGGGTGAACCGGCGTGGCATCCAGCCCCTCCGGAGGTTCGTGCCGCAGGACGCAAGTTAGCTACTCTCTGCCGTGAGCAGGGAGCTGATATCGCGGACGTGGCAATTCGTTTTTGCCTTGACCATCCATACGTTTCAAGCACTCTGGTGGGTATTCCGAGCCGGGCACAGGTCACCGCCAACCTTAAGCTACTAAGTGCTAAGACTGATCCAGAATTAATCGGTAAGATGCGCCAGGCGATCGCGCCGGTGTTTAACTACATCTGGCTGTCCGGGAGACCCCAGAACCACGGGTAATAGAACCCACGAGTAAATTTGGTAAGAGCACCGTACCACGCCCGTATCGGCTCAGGGCATCATATTTTGTCGACCAATCACGGTTGCCGAGCCTGTCGTAAACTGTTCCAAGCAGCTACATAAATTCTTGCAGATCCGGGATTACGCCCCCGGGCCACAGAACTGCTTAGCCGCAAATGTAGCCAAAGCAATCGCAAGAGGCGTAGCAAGCCACCGCAAAAGAACCAACACCAGGAAAGCTCCCAAAAAACTTCGCCCGCCGCTGCCTTGGAAGCAGGGCGGGCGAAGGTTGCTTGAGGAAACCGGCTTTTAAAAAATGAACTTCAAGCCGAACTGCAATTGGCGAGCTTGGTTAGCCGCACTGGTGACTATGCCAAGGGCACCGGGATTGTTGACGTCGTTCCCAGGCGTGCCCAGGATCGTCGTGTTGAACAGGTTAAATGATTCGGCGCGGAACTCGAGACGACGGTTTTCGCTCCACAGAGGGAACTGCCGGAAGATCGACATATCGAAGTTCCAGTAGCGCTGTTGCTGGAAGCCATTTGGCCGCACGTTGCCGAAAGTTCCGAACGTCGGCTTGGCGAAGGCGTTAGTGTTGAAGTAGCAGGTTCGTGACTTGGCGGCGGCGCCGTTGGGGCAAGAGCCTGAGTTGGGATCACCCACTAGATTGGCCTGCTCGTATCCGGCCCACCCGGTGTTCCCGGTGTTCGCCTGGTCCACGCCGTCAGTGACGCCGTAGGCCTGGCCCGAACGGATCGTGAAGATGCTGTTGACCTGCCAATTGCCGATCACGGCATCCACAACGTGGTTGTTGGTGGCGAAGCGCTTGTTGGCGCCCAGGGGGAGTTCGTACACCACGTTGGCCGTAAGGATGTGAGGCAGGTTATACCCTGCCGGACTCAAGCTCGCCCTCGGATTGTAAGGATCGGCGACGTTCTTGCCTTCGGAGCCGAACCAGCCGTCGTTTTCGGTGAGAGCCTTAGAGAAAGTATAGGCAACCTGATAGGCCAAGCCACCGGCAAAACGCTTATCTAATTGCAACTGGAAGGCGTTGTAGTCGGCGAAACCGTTGCTGCGGTCATAGAAGCTGGCGATCATGTAGGGGAACAGGGCGCGCGACTGAGGGTTGGGCGCAGGACTGGGCT
>CATPBJ010000178.1 GCA_955652395.1 uncultured Terriglobales bacterium
AACCCCACCATCGCTTCATCGCGAATCTACCTCGCGAGCCTGCCGCAAATTCCTCTCCTTATTCAACTCCGCCAGTTCGCGCAAACACGCTTGCAGTTCTTGCCAGGCCGCCACGCCTTGCCGCGTGGCCTCCACCGCCGCCTGCGGAACGTAGTAACCCGTCGTCTTGCCCTTCTCCCCACGGTAACTGACGTTCAGGTGCGGACCATGCTTTAGCTAGTGTGAATTAGCTAAAATGAAAACCATAACCATCCACAAGGCCAAGACTCAGCTCTCAAAGCTGATTGAGCAGGCTTGCCGCGGCGAGTAGATGGTCATTGCGCGCGGATCCCAGCCCGTGGTTCGCTTGGTGGCAATCCAGAACCCCAAGGGTGACCGGAAACCTGGAGCGTTGAAGGGAAAGATACGCCTCGGTCCCGAATTCTTTGAACCGTTGCCGCCAGAAGAATTGGATCATTGGGAGTAACGGGTTATGCGCCTCCTTTTGGACACGCATACTCTGATTTGGTGGCTGACCGAGGATTCCACTCTACCTGTCTCCGCGCGAAAACTTATCGCTTCGCGAAATAGCGCGGTGCTCGTGAGTGCCATCTCGGCCTGGGAAATTGCAACCGGAGGCTGGAGGTGGCTGCCGATCTGGCTAGGGATTTCAGGTGGCTACTTGGCTCGGGAGTCGATCGCATGTTGGTTGGCGCAGGCGCAGATCGAAAGTCTGGTGATTGTCAGCAATGATGCGCTGCTTGATGGGTATGGTGTGAATCGGGTCTGGTAGGGACAGATCTGCTGGAGCCATTCGCTGCCAAATTCTCCCCAATCGCTGCTAATCCTAAGCCTTTCTACGGCTTACGTTGACCAAGTGGGTACTTCTCCGATAGTCTAGTTGTCAACGACCCATAGGGAACGTGTACCCTAAGAAGGCAGAATATGGCCCCATACCAGGACGAAAAGACGCTGCTTTTGCTCAAGCCCCGAGGTTTTTGTGCGGGTGTGGTTCGGGCCATTGACATTGTGCGCATCGCGCTCGAAACTTTCGGGCCACCGATCTACGTCCGGAAGGAGATTGTTCACAACCGCTTCGTGGTTGAGGAATTGCAAGGCAAGGGCGCCATTTTCGTCGACAGCGTAGAAGAAGTCCCAAATGGCGAACGGGTGATCTACAGCGCCCACGGAGTGTCACCCGAAGTACGCGAGGCCAGCGAGCACCGCGGACTGCGTGTGGTTGACGCAACCTGTCCGCTGGTCACTAAAGTCCACGTGGAAGCGGTCAAGTTCGCCAAAGAGGGGTATTCCTTAATTCTGATCGGCCACCGCGACCACGACGAAGTCATCGGGACACTAGGCGAGGCACCGGTCGTGACCCAGGTTGTGGGTTCGCCGGAAGAAGTGGCCTCGCTTACCGTAGCTGACCCCAACCGGGTGGCTTATCTGACCCAAACCACTCTGAGCCTGGATGAGACCAGGGACATCATTGCCGCCCTGCGCCAGCGCTTTCCCAACATCAAGGGGCCGGCGGCCCAGGATATCTGTTATGCCACGGAGAATCGGCAGGTGGCGGTGAAGCACGTGGCTTCCGACGCTGACCTGCTTTTAGTGGTGGGCTCCGACAATAGCTCCAATTCCAATCGCCTGGTGGAAGTTGCGCGCAACCTGGGCACGGGCTCCCATCTCATTGATAGCTTCCGAAACATCCGGCCGGAGTGGCTGGAGGGCGTAAAGACAATCGCGCTGACCGCGGGCGCCTCCGCTCCGGAGTGTCTGGTCGAAGAAGTCGTAAAGTTCCTGGCGACGGAAGGCTTCGCCAACGTGCAGGAAGTCGAGGTCATGCCGGAGAACGTAAGGTTTGGCCTGCCTCCTGAAATCGTGGAGGCCATTGCTGCCGCTCCCAGTGGTGCGGCTGTGGAGTAACGATAGCAAACTATGGAAGATACCTCCTCCCTCCCCCCCGCTTCTGCTGTACCGCAGATGCGCTTCGGAAAAATTGATGATCTGATCAGCCGAGTGGCTGCGGCGGCCGATGGCGCACGCAACAGCCTGTTTTCCGAACAGCACGCAGAAGGCTACTGGTGTGGCGAACTGGAAGCAGATGCCACGCTCGAAGCCGATTACATCATTTTGCATGTTCTGCTGGGGACGGGCAGTCCTGAGCGCCTGGTGAAAGCAGCGCGCTGCATTCGGCAGCGCCAGAACGAGGACGGTGGTTGGGGCATTTACGCTCACGGTCCGTCCAATATCAGCGCGTCGGTCAAATGCTATTTCGGATTGAAACTGGCTGGCTACGCCGCCGATCATCCTGACCTGGTTCGCGCCCGCAAGAAGATTCTGGAAATGGGCGGCGTGACCGAGGTCAATACCTTTACCAAAATCTATCTGTGTTTCTTCGGGCAATACGACTACGACGCGGTCCCAGCCATCCCTCCGGAAATTGTTCTGTTTCCCAAGTGGTTCTGGTTCAATATCTACGAGATTTCTTCGTGGTCTCGCGCCATTCTGGTGCCGCTGTCCATTTGCTACGCCAAGAAGCCGTTCAAGAAGATTCCTGACGAGTTGGGCGTCGAAGAGCTGTTCGTCGGCGGGCGTGACAAGTCGCGTATGCATCTGCGCTGGGACAAGAAGCTGTTTTCATGGCGCAATTTCTTCCTCTCGCTCGACCGCCTGACCCACTGGTTTGAGCGGGTGCACATCCGTCCGCTGCGGTCGGTCGCCCTGAAGGTTGCAGAGAAGTGGATGCTGGAACGCTTCGAGATGAGCGATGGTCTGGGCGCGATCTTTCCCTCCATGATGAATTCCATCATCGCCCTGCGCTGCCTGGGATACTCCGTGGACGATCCCCGGGTGATTCGCGCGATGGATGAGTTCGAAAAGCTCGGGATCGAAGAACAAGACACATTCCGCATGCAGCCCTGCAAGTCGCCGGTGTGGGACACGGCCTACGCTTTATTTGCAATGGGCGAGAGCGGAGTTCCGGCTAGCGATCCCCGCTTGGTGAAATGCGCCGACTGGATCCTGCAAAAGCAGGTGCGCATGGCCGGCGACTGGAAAGTGAAAAACAAGCAGGGGCAGCCGGGAGGCTGGTATTTCGAGTTCAACAACGAGTTCTATCCCGACGTGGACGACAGCGCCATGGTCTGCCTGGGCTTGGGCCACGTGGAACACCCCAACGGACGCTACCAGCGAGAGTCGGTACAGCGCGCCATCGACTGGATTCTCTCCATGCAGTGCCGGAATGGAGGGTGGGCTTCGTTCGACAAGAACAACGACCGCATGGTGTTCCAGTACGTGCCTTTCGCCGATCACAACGCCATGCTCGATCCGGCGACGGTCGACATCACGGGTCGCGTTCTCGAGATGCTGGCTGCCTACGGCTATGACAAGAGTCATCCCGCGGTGAAGAAGGCACTCAAGTTTATTCGCGACGAGCAGGAACCGGATGGCTCCTGGTTCGGACGTTGGGGCGTCAACTACATCTACGGGACCATGCAGGTACTGCGCGGGCTGGAGACGATGGGAATTGATCATCACGAGCCTTACGTTCAGCAAGCCGCTGAGTGGCTGCGCATGGTACAAAACCCCGATGGTGGATGGGGAGAGACGTGCGGTTCTTACGACGATCCTAATACCAAGGGAGTTGGCCCCAGCACCCCGTCGCAGACGGCGTGGGCCATCATGGGATTGCTGGCCGCCAACGATACGCGCAGCGATTGCGTGGTCCGAGGCATCGCCTACCTGCTGCGCACGCAAAGGAACGACGGATCCTGGGACGAACCCCATTTCACTGGCACTGGTTTCCCGCGCGTGTTTTACCTGATGTACCGCATGTACAGGCAATACTTCCCGCTGATCGCGCTGACTACGTACAAGAAGGTAATGGCGGAGAGAAGCAGCGGTTAGCGATGGGCACTTAGCAATCGCAAGTGGCTTGAAGCGTTGGGCCGCCCATGTGAAGGCTAATTGCCAAGTGCCAATTGCTAAATGCTAGCTTTTATCACCGGTGCGACGGGATTCGTGGGCAGTCACGTTGCCCACGTTCTGGCCGCGCAGGGCGCCGATCTTCGGCTCTTGATCCGCTCCGGCAGCGACCTCAGGAATATTCAGGAACTGAAGGCTGAGCGGGTGGTCGGGGACCTGCGCGACGCGGCATCGTTGCAGAAAGCCATGGCTGGATGCGATGTGGTCTTTCACGTGGCGGCGGATTATCGGCTGTGGGTTCGCGATCCGGAACAGATGTATCGCTCCAATGTCGAAGGCACAAAGGCGATTCTGGAAGCAGCGCGCAAGAACAGAGTGCGCCGGGTAGTTTATACCTCCAGCGTCGCGACCATGGGATTCCAGTCGAACGGGCACCTGGCCAACGAGGATTCTCCGGTTTCACTGGCCCAAATGGTCGGTCCTTACAAGCGTTCGAAATTTATGGCTGAGGAAATCGCCGTCCGGGCCGGAAAATCTGGAATGGATGTGGTGGTGGTCAATCCGACGACTCCGGTGGGTGGGCGCGACATTAAACCAACGCCGACCGGGCGGATCATCGTCGATTTCCTCAAGAGAAGATTCCCCGCCTACGTGGACACGGGCCTGAATCTGGTGGATGTTGCCGAGTGTGCCCGCGGGCACCTAGCGGCACTGGAAAAAGGAAGAAGCGGCGAGCGCTACATCCTGGGCGGTGAGAATCTTACGTTGAAGCAAATTCTCGACAAACTCGCCGTCACTACCGGACTGCCGTCACCAAAGATAAGAGTTCCATATGTGGTTGCCCTTGCCACCGGAGTAGTGGACCAGGTAGTCACAGGTTACATTCGCAATCGTGAACCGCGCGCCACCATCGATGCTGTCCGGATGGGACGAAAGAAGATGTTCGTCTCGTCGAGCAAAGCCGAGCGCGATCTGGGGTGGAAAATCGTACCGGTAGACGGAGCGTTGCACCGGGCGGTCGACTGGTTCCAGGCCAACGGTTATGCATAGTTTCTGTGCCGGTAAGACCCGGTCAGGCTGAGCAGGCTCGGCAAGGTTTGAAATTGCCTAACACCGCCAAAGTCGCGATCGTCGCAGCTCTGGAGCGCGAAGTACGTCCGTTGATCAAAAATTGGCGCGCGGTCGAGCGCGACTACGACGGCCAGAAGTACAAATTCTTCGAGAATGAGCGTGCCGTGCTGGTTTGTGGCGGCATCGGCCCGGAAGCGGCGCGGCGCGCGACCGAGGCCATCATCAATCTGTATGCACCTGTTTTGGTGCAATCCGCGGGCTTCGCCGGGGCCCTTGATTCCACTCTGAAAGTGGGCACGGTGCTGACTCCAATCTGCGTCGTCGACGCCAAAGACGGAAGCCGGATAGAAGCCGGGGTCGGGCACTGGGTTCTGGTCAGTGTAGACCACCCGGCGAGCGTCCTGCAGAAAGCGAAGTTGGCTGAGGCCTACTGGGCGCATGCAGTCGACATGGAAGCGGCGGCGGTGGCTCGCGCCGCTCAGGCCCACGACATCACCTTCGTCGGACTCAAAGCCATCTCCGACGAAGCGGATTTTGAGATGCCGCCGGTGGAGCGATTCATCGGCCGCAGCGGACAGTTCCGGACCCTCGCGTTTGCCGGGTTCGTGGCGGTGCGGCCCTGGCTTTGGCTGCGCGTGATCCAGTTGGCAAAGAATAGCTCCACAGCGGCGACAGCGCTTTGCGAATGGTTGGCGCAACAGGACCATGACCCGGAATCGATAGATTCGGAGCCGGATTTACGTCCGAGCTCTGAAGGTCCCAATTAGAACGTAGCGGCAGTCAGATTCGATATGGCAATAGCCGGTCAACTTGCGATCGAGGAAAACCAACACGCGATTCCTGCCGCCATGCTGGCGGCCGTCTATCGTGGGGTGAACGACGTTCGCCTCGAGACCGTTCCCGTGCCCAAGATCGGCCCCGGCGAACTCCTTCTGCGCGTGCACACCTGCGGAGTCTGCGGCACTGATCTGAAGAAAATTGCTACCGGCTCGCATTCCGCGCCGCGCATTTTTGGTCACGAGACTGCAGGCATGATTGCCGCCGTGGGCGCGGGAGTACGCGATTTTGAAACGGGCAATAGAGTCGTCGTCTTCCACCATGTCCCGTGCGGCGACTGCTACTACTGCCGGAATAAAACTTTTGCCCAGTGCGAGACTTACAAGAGAGTCGGATGCACCGCCGGTTTCGAACCCTCGGGCGGCGGCTTTGCTGAATACGTCCGGGTCATGGACTGGATTACGCGGCGGGGCATGGTTCGCATCCGGGAAAATGTTTCTTACGAGCAGGCGTGCTTTGTCGAACCCATCAACACCTGCATGAAGGGAATCGAAAGATTGGGTTTGCAACCCGGACAGACGGTTGTAGTGATAGGTCAAGGTCCCATCGGTATCATGTTGAGTGTATTAGCTAAACGGGCAGGCGCCACGGTTGTCACTTCCGATTTGTATCCCCAGAGGCTTACAATATCTATAAGTTACGGCTTGGGGAACAGCATTGATGCCTCGCGTACTGATGTCGTGAAAGCGGTGTGTGAGTTGACCGAAGGACGTGGTGCAGATGCAGCCATCCTGGCGGTCGGTGGTAATGGTTTGATCCGGACTGCGATGGATGCGGTGCGTCCTGGAGGCCGGGTTTTGCTGTTCGCGCAGACCGTCCACGGGGACGCCACTTTCGATCCTGGAGCCGTCTGCGTAGATGAAAAAACCCTGTTGGGGTCGTATAGCGCTTCGGTCGATCTGCAAGAGGCTTCGGTGCAGTTTGTGATGAACCGCGAAATGGATCTGGAACGGTTGATCAGTCACCGATTCTCGTTGGCTCGCAGCGTCGAAGCTCTGAACCTGGCTGCCCATCCCCAACCCGAGTCTATGAAGATAGCGATTCAACCGGGTAGCTCGTGGGAAGGAATTCGAGCGTGAACGGAAAGATGACAGCGGCTGTCCTCTATGGCAAAGAGGACGTGAAGATTGAAAGAGTGCCCATCCCGAGAGTTGGTGATGGGGAAGTACTCGTTAAAGTGCAGGTCGCGCTGACCTGCGGTACCGATTTGAAGGTCTACCAGCGTGGCTATCACGCTCGGATGATTGTCCCGCCGGCGCTCTTTGGACATGAATTGGCCGGAGTCATCGAAGAGGTCGGGCACGGCGTGCGCGGCTTCAAGAAGGGCATGCGGGTAGTGGCGCTGAACTCGGCACCCTGCCAGATGTGCTTCTACTGCTCCAAACATCAGGAAAATCTCTGCGAAGATCTGTTGTTCAACAATGGCGCCTACGCCGAGTACATTCGCATTCCTCGCCGCATCGTTGAAACCAACATGCTGGCGGTTCCCGCCGACGTCACCTACGAAGAGGCGGCCATGGTTGAGCCTTTGGCGTGCGTGCTGCGCGGACTGCACGAGACCGGGGTTGAGATCGGAGACACCGTCACCGTGATCGGCGGCGGTCCTATCGGCCTGATGTTCGTGCAGGTCGCCAAGGCCACTGGATGCAATGTCATTGCGGTGGTGAAACGCGATTCTCAGGTGGCGGCCGCCAAGCGCATGGGTGCGCACGAGGTGGTGCAGATCACCAAGGTGAAGGACGCGGTGGAAGCGGTGCGCATGATTTCTCCCGAAAAACGCGGCAGCGATGTAGTGGTCGAAGCCGTCGGGCGGGCCGAGGCCTGGGAGTGGGCCATCGATATGGTCCGCAAAGGCGGCACGGTCAACTTCTTCGGCGGATGCGCCAGTGGCACCAAAGTTCAGCTCGACACTAACCGACTGCACTATTCGGAAGTCACGCTGAAGGCCACGTTCCACCACACGCCGGAAACGGTGCGCAAGGCTTTCGCTTTGATCGCGGAAAAGAAAATTCGCTCTACTGACTACATCACCGGAGAGGCGCCACTATCGCGGCTGCAGCAGGTCCTCCGCCACATGCTGAACCGTAACGGTGATATCAAAACGGCAATCATTCCTGGTCACTGAGGCGGAGTTCGACGTAGCCAGCTACAGCTCTACTGGTTTTTGTGGGCTCGTTGCTGGCATCGTCCTGGGGTTGACGAGCAGCACTTGCACACGATCTGGGGACGAAACTGACCATGTCATCCATAGCCAGCAACGACTCCCGTACCGCCCCTATTTCCCTGGGATGGGGCCGCCTTCCTCCGGAATATGCTATCCCCGAGCAAGCGCCTTCTAGAGTTGAAGCGCAGGAGTACTGCCGTCACCTGGCCCGCAGTCACTACGAGAATTTTTCCGTCGCGACCTGGTTTCTGCCCGCGCCCTTGCGCCAGCACTTTTTCAATATCTACGCCTACTGCCGTATCTCGGACGATCTCGGCGACGAAGTCGGAGACCCGCTGGCGTCTCTCGAGATGCTCGACCAGTGGCAGGTGGAACTCGATGCCTGCTATGCCGGCAATCCCCGGCACCCAGTTTTTGTCGCCCTGGAAGAAACTATCCACAAATTTGATATTCCGAAACAGCCTTTCGACGATCTGCTGAAAGCGTTTCGTCAGGATCAGACGATTACACGCTATGAGCGGTTCGAAGATTTGCTCGGCTACTGCCGCTACTCCGCGAATCCAGTGGGCCATCTCGTTCTGTATCTATGCGGATATCGCGATCCTGAACGTCAGGCGCTCTCCGATTCCACTTGTAGCGCGTTGCAATTGGCCAATTTTTGGCAGGACGTGAGCGACGATTATTCCAAGGGACGAATTTATCTCCCGCTTGAGGACCTTCGTCGCTACCAGGTGACCGAAGCCGATATTTCGGCCGCTTGCAATACGCCGCCGTTCCGCGAAATGATGCGATTCGAGGTCGAACGGGCACGCCAGTGGTTTCAGCAGGGCTTGCCGCTGGTGGGACAGGTAGATCGAGAGCTGGCCGTCGACATCGAACTGTTCAGCCGCGGCGGACAGGAAATCCTGACTGCCATCGAGCGCCAGGGATATGCCGTGCTGGGCCGGCGTCCCGTCATCTCCAAAACCCGCAAACTGGCGCTGGTGGCTCGGGCCGCCCTGAAGATGTTGCGCGGGGAACTGGCATGAGCACCGCCGTGCAGCCCATGCCCTCGCCATTTTCGCCGACTGCGTCGCAAATCGCGGTCGCGTATTCCGTGTGCCGCAGCATTACGCGCTCCGCGGCAAAGAATTTCTACTATGCCTTTCTGGTTCTGCCCGCGGCCAAGCGTCAGGCGCTGTGCGCGGTGTATGCCTATATGCGCCGCTGCGATGACATCGCCGACGACTTCAAACTTCCTGCGTACGAACGAAGGCAAAGACTCGATGCCTGGCTGGATGCTTTTCACCGCGCCGAATCGGGTCACCCGACCGACGATCCAGTACTGCTGGCCCTGACCGACACCCAGCGGCGCTACAGGATTCCGGTGGAACTGCTCGACCAGCTGGCCAATGGCACAGGAATGGATATTCAGGACGGCGCCACGCTCTCGTCGTCGGGAGCTGCAGAACTTCAAGTGCTGTACCGCACCTTCAGCGATCTTCGCCAGTATTGTTACCGCGTGGCCTCGGTCGTTGGACTGGTTTGCATCCGCATATTCGGTTATCGCGATCCCGCTGCAGAAACGCTGGCGGAGAATCTGGGTCTGGCGTTTCAGCTCACCAATATCATCCGCGACGTTCAGGAAGACGCCGCCATGGGAAGGATTTACATTCCCGCCGAAGACCTCGAGCGTTTCAAGATTGCGCCCTCGGAGTTTCGCGAGGCGGCGATTTCGGAGCGGGTACGCTGGTTGCTTGCAGCTGAGGCGGACCGCGCCCGCGAATACTACGGATCCGCCAGGGAATTGATGCTGCTCATCGACGAGGACAGTCAGCCCGCGCTCTGGGTTCTGGTCACAATTTACCGCCGGCTGCTGGAGAAAATCTCCGACCGCAAGTATGACGTCTTCCGCAAAAAGATCCGTCTCACGGTTCGAGAGAAGGTCGTCATCCTGGGAAAGGGTCTGGTGAAACGCCTGGCTTGATGACGGAGCGCTGGACACAATCTCCAAAAGTTGCAGTATTGGGGGGCGGACTTGCGGGACTGGCTGCCGGTAGTGCCCTGGCGGAAAGTGGTTTTCGCGTCACCCTCTTCGAGCGGCGCCCCTATCTGGGCGGCCGCGCGTCCTCGTATCAACATCCCGGCACCGGCGAAGTCGTGGACAACTGCCAGCATGTTCTGCTCGGCTGTTGTACCAATCTGATCGAGTTCTACCGGCGCATAGGGGTCGAGGACAAGATTCGCTGGTACGAGCAGATGACCTTTCTCGAGCCCGGCGGCCGCGCCTCGGTGATCCAGCCTTCGGCGCTGCCGGCTCCTCTGCACACAGCGCCGTCATTTCTACGTGCATCCTGCCTGAGCCTGGTTGACAAGCTTTCGATCGCGGTCGGTCTTGCCGCCCTGACCCCCATCATGCCACGTGACACGGGCGAATCCTTCCTCCAGTGGCTGCGCCGCCATGGGCAGACGGAGCGTGCCATCGATCGCTTCTGGAAAACGGTCCTGGTCAGCGCGCTGAACGAGGAAATTGATCTGATTTCGGTCCCGTATGCCGCGCAGGTGGTGCGCGAGTCGTTTTTGAAATCCCGCGCCGCGGGGCGCATGGGCGTGCCCACGGTTCCCCTTACCGAGCTTTACAACCGTGCCGGCGACTACATCACCGCTCGCGGGGGAGAGGTTCGGTTGCGCGCGAATGCGGAAGCATTCCGAGCCGAGTTTGCCGACGTAAAGCTGCTTCTGCCCAGTGGAGAAGAGAGCTTTGATTTCGTCATTCCCGCTGTGCCCTTCGACGTGCTATCGCGCATACTGCCCAACACCACCGCAGCCGAGCCATTGCGCCAGACTCTCAGCCGCTTCGAGACTTCACCGATCACGGGCATCCACCTCTGGTTCGATCGCCAGATCACCGACCTTGATCATGCCGTATTGCTCGACCGCACCATCCAGTGGATGTTCCACAAATCGAAGCTGCTGTTAGCGCCGGGCTCAGGTACGAACGGGCAGAAAAAACAATCGACCGGCGACGCCGGAGCCGCGGAGAACAACAGCTACGTCGAACTGGTGGTCAGCTCGTCGAAGACTCTGGTCGAGAAATCCCGTGAGGAGATTATTGAACTGGTGCTATCGGACCTGCGCGAGTTTTTCCCCGGTGCGCGGACTGCAAACCTGGTGAAATCCACGGTGATCAAAGAAATCCATGCCACCTACTCGCCCCGCCCCGGTATTGAATCGCACCGCCCGAGTCCGGAGACCGTGTGGCCGCGAATTTTTCTAGCTGGAGACTGGACCGCCACAGGATGGCCGGCCACGATGGAAGGCGCCGTACGGAGCGGTTACGCCGCGGCCCAATGCGTTGCACGGGTCGCCGGTCGCCGTGATGCTGCGTTCCTGGTTCCGGACCTGCCGCCTTCGGGATTCATGCGAATCTTAGGCTAGCCGCGTTCGTCAGCCGCGAAGCGGCGTGAGCATGTAGCCCAGGGCGCAAGCGGGTAAATAGCAGGAAATCACACAGCCCTGAAAGGGCGAAAGAAACGTCCAACAGATGTGGCCCGCGCACACTGCGCAATTCACGGCTGCAAGTCGATGAAACGCCACGGCACAGGTTCCGGGGACCTTTCGTCCCGTTGGGGCTCAATCTCGTTCGACTTTCGACCCCACGGCTTGCGCCGTGGGCTCCGTTCTCCCGGCGTTTCGCGGCTGAAATCCGATGTCGGTTCCGCTGTGAGCACAACAGTGGGGTTCTGGCGCAGACGGGCAGGCCCTGCGGAGAAGAGAATTGATTGAAATTATTATCGCGCCGCGGTGTTGCGCGCTTCCGGCGACAGTTTTGAGGAGATCAACGATTCCACCTGGCCCCACACCTTCGGATCGCACTCGATTTCGGTGTGCGCCTTGACCAGGATCCGGTCGAACCACGGATAGCCCTCACAACTGATGGGATTCGCCTTATAGTCGTAGCGAAAATTTCCCAGGATTTCCGTCCGTGCCGGATCGGCAGCTCGAATCTGGGGCCGACCATGCACGATTCCATCCGGCTGGTAGAAATTGATCGCTTGGCCGACATTCGCGGGAATTACTGAATCATTCTCGCCCACCTTGGCAACGCTATCCACTTGAATGGTGAGTAGGACGGGAATACCATCCCGCTCCAACTTGCGCGCGAGAGTCACAGTTTCCGAAGCGCCCCAGCTATGGCCAAAAATGACGATGCGGGCATTGTGCTTTTCTTCTGTGGATAGCGTTCCGTCATTGTTACCATCCAGGCGCCGCAGAATTTCCTTGTAGGCCTGGTCACGGTGGCGGTTCGCAAAACTTTGGACGTACACCCCCTCGCGATGTTCGTTGCGGAGGTGCTCGACCACCTGCACTGTACTGTGAGCGCGGGCATCGTGCTTGACGAAACCGCCGACGAAACCGATGACCATGGCTCGCGGCGTTACCCGATTCTCAACTGGTGTGACGGGTCCCGGTGCTCCCCCTTCTCCAAACGCCAGGACGAAAGACAGGAAGAAGAGGACAAAGCAGACGAAGGTACGCGTACAGCGCATGACAGGAATCGAATCATAGCAAGAAAGGCAGGTAGCGGACGTACGAAATTTCCGTAGGCAGAGGATTGACCTGCTGAATTAATTTGCGGTTGATGAGAATTATTTTGCGGTCCGAAAATAGCGTCTACTTACTCGTTGCCGGACAGGACGCTGCCGCCACGGCCCCCGGCTGGTGCTGCGGCCTTCGCCACCGCACTGGCGCGATTCGAGCGGGCGGACTCCAGCAGGCTCCAATCTTTCCTGAATTCCACCATGCTCTCGCGGCTATGTTTGGGGCTTTTCAGGACATGCCCAATGCGGGCGAGAACCAGCTGGTACGCCAGCGCCGTATCGGTGCCCGAACTAAAAACGTTGTGGGCGCTAAGACCTATGCTGGACCATTCGTCTCCATCCGCAAACTCCATCCAAAGCGTGCCATTGCGGTCCGCCAGCGGGGTTCCGGCCTCGTCCAGCCGACGAAAGAACTTCTTGGAGGAGCCATTCACATTCGGCGATCCATTCAAAGACCCACGCACAGACCCGGTCACGGTCTGGTCCCCGGCGGACTCCGCGACAATCCAGGCAAACGAAGCGCGATATTGTTTCCATTCCTCCGACGTGCCCACGACCGTGGCGCGCTCATGGTCTTTGTCGGATTCGAGCTCCTCGGCGCGTGGATTGTTGTTTTCGGCCTTCGCCAGCCTGATCGGATGCTCGGCTTCCGTGGCTTCGATGGTCGGGTGCGCTTCCAGTTCGCGTTCTGGATTGAAGCGCCCCGTGAGCATGTAAGACGCAGCTACAAGTGGCAGCACGTGGTGGGCAAAGATCAGCATCGGGACCAGCAGCTTCTTCGAACGCACCAATTGCTCGGTTCCTCCGCGGCACTCGCTGCTACGTTTGATGGTGCCGGGGACCTGCGCAAAGTGAAGCACCCGGAATCCGGCGTCGGGATGTCGGTGGGCGTATCGCGTGAAAGACCGCGCAATCGCTTTGGGAGTGGTCATCCCAAAATCGTTGATGTAATCGGGCCGGGTGGCGTTGGGGAAGAAAGTGTTGATCAGGCGCCGGGTGAAGTTGGCGCAGTTACGGGTCATGCCGTTGAAATGGTTCTGGTTGGGCAGCGAATTGAATTGTTCGATCAGCGCAAGGTCCTGCTCGACCGTCGTGTCCACCACGAACATATAGATACTTCGCTCGAGGCTGGCTCCAACCATTTCCCGCCACTCCGCTTTGTTGCTGGTCTTGCAGGCCTCGCTGGCGCAGTATTCGGAGAGGTAGTTCTCGCGATATCTTTCTTCCAGTACGCGCTTGATTTTCTGCGAGGCAACGATCGGCCGGTACCGCGGGTTTTCCACCCCATACAGGTACACACTCAGGGGTACGACGTTCCATTCAAAAGGCTGATCTTCGCCCAGGGTCGTATAGTTGCTCATGACCGAGCCCTGCTCACCGGGTTGGCAAAGCCGAAGCTCCACAGGCGACTCTGGGCAAATGCGCGAAAAGTACACAGCGCTGTGGCCCGAGCCGGTAATCCTGGCCACGCTGGTGTCCAACGACTCGTTGAGAACAACTCCCACGTCGCCATAGGCTTTGGAACTGCCCAGGCATGCCAGAAGGAGCACAAGCACGAATGAAAACAACGGCCCGCCCAGAAAAGTTCTAGCCCTCATCGGCGGCGCCTGCGAAGCTGAATTGCGGACCAGCAAACGGTCTCCTTGACGTTCTCCAGGTTTCCGGTAGTCGAAGCTGTTTCCTTCGGATTGTTCCAACCGATTCGCAGGTCGTAAGAACTGGGGGTTTTGAACCCTGCCACACCCATGCAATCCGCAGAGCATCCTTAGTTATCAATACTTTAAATGGCAGATATTCTTACCTATTGTCCACACTCGCAGCCTCACGCAAAGGTAACCGTCGTCATGGACTTTGGTAACGATAGGAGGTGGGCTTGGACGACTCGACAACACAGGCTGGAGGGAAACGGCCCCCTCGCTTTCGCATTCTATTTTGGGAGGAAAAGGGGAGGCTCTACGCCGCCAGCAGCACGACGCCGCCAGCCACCAGAAGAGCCGCTATCCAGCGGCGATGATCGACGCGTTCATGCAGGAAAACCTTGGCGGCTACCGCGTTGGCTACGAAGGTGAGGGAAGCGGAAGCAGGAGCCACCAGGCTCACATCCGCCCAGGACAAGGCAAACAGAAGGCTGAAGAACGCGGCCGCCATCATGAAAATACCCAGGAGGAAGCTGGGACGCTGCAGGATTCGCCCCGCGACCGTGAGCAGGCCAGCCCGGCGCCAGAGTGCCCCCACATCGCCCACTCTCTTCATGGCCCGTGATAGCAGTACGTCTCCGGCGGTGGAAGCCAGCACCACCGCGAGAATTGCGCCCCAGGTGTAGGCGTGTTTCATGGTTCAGCCCTGGTACCCACAGGCTCGGGTTCCGCGTCCGGCCGGTCCTGATGAGACGGATGGCGAGTCAAAGCCGGGCCTTGCGTGACAAACCCCACCCCTGCCGAGATAAGGCCAATCCCCAGCCAGCGCGCGGTGGTCACCTGTTCATGGAGAAAAAATTTTGCAATCAGGGCCAGCAGCACGTAGCCCAATGACGTGGCGGGCAGCACGTAAGTCAGATCAGCCCAGGACAACGCCGTCATGTAGGCGGCGAAGAATCCCAGCAAAAACAAAATCCCCAGGGCGACCCAGGGATTCAGGATGGAGAAAACGATATCGGGAAGACCGCGCAGCGAAACGCTGCCGACCTGTTTCATGCCGCGGGCGAGAAGAGTATCGCCAATCGCAGCGCACAAGGTAACCCCGGCCAGCACCAGATACTTACGAAACGTCACACAGTCTTTCGTTAGGCCTTGACGGGCTCGGCCACGGTCGCAGAGTCGCCTCTTTCACGTTTGTCCCTGACCGCCTTGTTGCGTGAAGCACGAAGCTTGAGGAAGCTCTTGGCGTCTTTGTAAAGACGCACGCGCTCCCCGCTGTTGAATGCCGCCTTCTTCAAGATGCGATAAATGGCTTTGGGCCGGAAGTAGTACTCATCGTAGAAGCGGTGCAGGGACTCCATGATTTCATCCGCCGGCAGCCCCGGATACTGGATTTGAGCCAGTTGGTGCCCACCCTCATCCACCATTTTCGTGTCCGCCACCATGAAGCCATTCTTCACGGCGTAATCGTAGAGTTCAGTGCCGGGATAAGCGTGCGCCACTGAAACCTGTATGGTCTCTACGTCCAGTTCCTTGGCAAAGTTAATGGTGTTGTTGATGGTTTCCCGGGTTTCGCCGGGCAGGCCAAGGATGAAGTCGCCATGGACTACCAGTCCCAGCTTGTGGCAATCCTTGGTGAACTGGCGGGCGCGCTCAATGGTGGCTCCCTTCTTGATGTTCTTCAGAATCTGCTGGTCGCCGGATTCGTAGCCTACGATCAGCAGCCGGCATCCCGCTTCCTTCATCGCCTTCAGGGTCTCGTAGTCGGTGGTGACGCGGGAAGTGCATGACCAGGTGAGATTCAACGGCTTCAGTTTAGCGCAGAGCTCAACCGTGCGTGCCTTCTGAATGTTGAAGGTGTCATCGTCAAAAAAGAACTCCTTCACCCAGGGCCAGTATTCCTTGGCTTTCGCCATCTCGCGCGCAACGTCGTCGGTCGAGCGCTTGCGCCAGGCATGACCGCTGGTGGTCTGCGGCCAGAGGCAGAATGTACACTGCGCCGGGCAGCCCCGCGTGGTGTAGAGCGACACATAGGGATGCAGCAGAAAGGGCACAGTGTAGCGACGGGGATCCAGATCGCGATGGTAAACATCAGTGACATGGGGCAGCGCGTCCAAGTCCTGAATCTGCGGCCGGTCAGGATTGTGGACGACCGCGCCATCTTTCCGGTAAGAAATTCCAAGGATTTCTTCCAGCGGCTTGCCGTGCGCGAATTCGAACACGGAGTAGTCGAATTCTTTGCGGCAGATAAAGTCGATGGCCGGGCAATCTTTCAGCGTCCGATCGGGGAGAACGGTGACGTGCGGACCCACAAAGGCAATCTTGATGTTGGGATTGGAGCTCTTGATGGCCTGCGCCAGTCCGATGTCCCCAGGAAAACCGGGAGTGCTGGTGTAGAGAACCAGAAACTCGTAGTCCTTGGCAGTTTGGATGGTTTCATCAGCCGAGATATGATGAGAGGGCGCATCAATTAACCGCGCTCCTTCCAGCATACCGGCGGGATAGGCCAGCCAAACCGGATACCAGTAAGACTCAATCTCGCGCGTGGCGGGCCACCGCGAGCCGGCGCCACCGTCAAAATTCTCAAACGATGGAGGATTCAAGAAAAGGGTTTTTAAAGGCATAATAGTGAGTGACTTATATTAACATTTCGGTGCGAATTTTACCCGGAACCTAGGTACATTCGAGGTACATCTGCCCGATTTCCAGTCTTTGGTGAACGAGTTCCCAATCCTTTCCAGAGCTGCAGTTATGCACATCGTCAACTTACTGGCTGCCGCCGACCCAGGCTTCCAGTTCACCCCTGGCTCGCAACAGCGTGATCCGCGCCCGCGCCAGCTCGAAATTCGCATCCTGTAAAGAATTGTAACGTTCATTGACCTGCTCGCGCGCATCCTGAACGTCGTGCCAAGCAATGCTCCCCGCGTCGAGGCGCACCCTGAGCGACTCCAGATTCGATTGCGAGACCTGGTACTCGAGATCGGCGACCTCCCTGGCCGCAGCCATCTGTTCTACCGAGCGTTGCAGTCTCAGAGTCTCTTCCGAGACCTGGTTCTTGGCAGTTTCTGCATCTTTCTTTGCTTTCAACGCGATGGCGTCGGCGGCGTCCGCACGGGCCCGCTGCGAGAGATTGAAAAAAGGGAAACGAATGACCACCCCGACCGTCGCATTGTGGCGCTGAAATGTTTTGAAAAACAGGTCATAGTTGTTGTATTCCGCCAGCAAACCGTACTGCGCTGCGAAGTCCACCGATGGCAATATGGCCCGGTGCTCGCCCCGAGCCCGGAAAACTTCGGCGGCGGCCCGAATTTCAGCAGCCTGTACCGCCGGACTCTCCTTTACGGCTTGACCCGAAAGATCGTCCTGCTTGACTTCCGGCAAAGGAGGTATGGACTCAGGAGTGGTTTCAATGGAAGCGGCCGCGAGACCGGTGAAGTGCGCCAGCCGGCTACGAATCACGTCAATTGCGCCCTGGGCTTCGGCCAGCCGCAAGCGCAGCCGTGCGCTACTGAGGTGCGCCTTACTTTGCATCTGCGGACTGTCGACGCCCTCCTTCACCCGTTCCGCGACCAGCTGTTCCGTCTGCAGCGCGGCTGCATGTTCTTCCCGCAAATGGCTTAATGCGCCTTCCCACTTGCTTAGTTCCGCATAGCTGAGCACCGTGTCCTGGATTACCTGGTTGCGCTGGTCCTTGGTCTGCATGGTCGCCGCGCTCCATTCCGTTCTAGCGGCACGAACGAAGTCACGGGTTGCCGGATTGAACAGTGTCGATTGAGAATTCACGTTGAGGACCGAGGGCGCCGCGCCCTCCAGACTGAGGGGGAACCCCCACGATTTGCCCAGTCCGGATCCCACAACGAGCTGCGGCATGTACTGATTGCGCGCCTCGCGGTAGGAAGCAAAGACCCGTTGCTGATCAGCGTTGGCCGCGGCGACCGTCGTGCTGTGCGCCAGGGCTAATTCGACCGCGCGCTTCAACGGCAAAGGCTCAGCGGCCAGCCGGGGCAAGCCGAGCATTGCAATGACCAAAAGAGCACCAATACGCGGAGCACAGCGAGGAGCAGAATTCATCTCTTCACCTTCAAATGAAAGTCGGCCACGAGAAATTCGACGGGGCAGAAAATGGGAATTGTAAATGACCGCAGGATGGCCACCGCTCAACGGTTGAGCCGGTCCAGAGCTTCCTGAGCGCGCGAGAAATTCCTGGCCAGGGAAAGAGCGGCGCGATATTCCTGGGCCGCTCCCCGCTTGTCGCCTTGCTTTTCGAGGGCCGTGCCCAGGAGGTAGTGAGCTTTGAATGCAGGGGCTTCTTCGACTTTGGAATTCAAAGCCAGATAACGGCGCAGATATTCGACTGCCGCCGGAACATTGCGCCCGCTGCGGAGCAGCACTTCTCCCGACTCCATAATAATTTCCGGCCGATCCACCTGCGCCGCAACGGCGTGCTGGATGGCGTCTTCCATGTCATTCCAGCGCTGCTGATGCCGAAAGAACAACGCCAGATTGAACCAGGTCAAAGCGCTACCGTGGCTGGCTGCAATCGCGGCTCGATATTCCTTCTCGGCCGTTGCCAGGTCCTTTTTCTTCTCGGCAATCCGGCCCTTCAGATAGTCGGCTTTGGCGGCATCCAGCGCAGACAGCGCCTGGGCCTGGGCCTCGGCCTTAGCGCGTCCGCCACCGACGATTCCCGGCGCTTCCAGATAGAACTCGCCCAGATCGCTGCGGGCGTCCACGTTGTTCGGATCCAGTCGAACCGCAGCCTCAAACTCATTTCGTACCTTGCCAGCGAGGGAGGCCGCACTGAAGAAATTGGAACCGTCCGCCTTCTCGCCGTAAATTCTGCCCAGCCACATGTGGTAACGGCTGTTGACGGGGTCGAGTGCAACCGCTTTTTCGCAAGCCGAAATGCCGCGGTCCCAATCGCCCATGGAGAAGTAGGCGCGGCAAAGCAGATTATGAGCTTCGGCGTCGCTAGGAGACGCGTTGATCTTGGAGTGCAGCGTGGTGATGGCATCGTCTGCGCGTCCCGCAGCCAGTAGCGCGGGAGCGGAATCGTCTGCTGCCGCCAGGGCGGCGGAGAACAATAGTAAAACCACAATCACGAATTTTATTCTCATGTTTCGTAAACCAATCTAACGAACTACCACCCTTACCGGAGTGCCTTCGCGCAACGGTTTGGAGTTGATCGAGGCCAGCGCCAGTAGCGCTTTTTCCGTTATCCCACTCGCGACCTCCACCTGCGTCAGATTCGAAATGGAGGTCTGAATGTCCCGGCGCTGCAATTCGTTGTTCACAATCTGGTAGACGAAGGTCTTGCCATCGTCGAGACGAACCGATTCGCGGGGCACGGTGAGCGCATTCTGGTGCTCCGCCGTCACAATCGTGACCCCCACGTTTATGTTGGGCAGCAGTTTGAAATCCTGGTTATCCACGATGCAGGTGGTTTCGCCGACATTGCGCGTCCCCAGTAACTTCACGGTGGAGGGTATGGTGCTGACCGAGCCCTGCCAGGTCCGTCCCGGCACCGCATCCCAGGTGAGATCGATCTTTTGTCCGCGCGCCAACCGCCCTACGTCGGGCTCGTCGACGAAGGCGCGCACCAGAACTCTCGAAAGATCGGCCTCCTGCAACACCAGGTCTCCGGGATTAACGTATGCGCCTGGGTGAACCGGCAGGGAATAGACGATGCCGTCAAAGGGAGCGCGGATATTCAGCTGACGGAGAGTATTTTCAGCGGCCGCGTACGCGCTTTGCGCCTCCGCCTTCTGGGCTTCCACGCGTGCGATCTCGGGTTGTGAATAGCGCTCTTTCTGCTTCTGCTGCACCAGCTTGAGGTCGGCTTCTGCTCCCGCCACCTGATCTTCGGCTTGTTTCACTTCGCCGGGTGAAGCCGCTCCCTGCTGCTGCAAGCGTTTCAGAGCTTCAAGATTGCGTTGCGCGGTGTCGCGCTCATTGCGGGATTTCACCATCTGGGCTTCAAGGGTGAGAACTTCTTCGCGATTCCCGCCGCTCTGCTGAGCGCTCGCGTCAGCCTGCGAAGCGCGGACTTGGGCCAAAGCGCGCGCTGCCTGGCTGCTGGCGTCGGAATCGTCCAGTTGCACCAGGAGCTGCCCCCGTTTCACGCGGTCGCCTTCTTTGACGAACAATCTCTCTACGGTGGTGCCGACCGGCGCGTGGGCTTCAAAGCTCTGGATCGGTTCCACTTTCCCGTTGGTCGAAATCACACTGCGAATCGTACTGCGCTCCACCGTGGCGGCGCGCACCGGAATCACGTCGTCCCGCGACATGAACGACGCCAGCAGCATCACAGCGACAGCAATGCTCGCTGCCCACACCAGCCAGCGATGCCGGCTGAAAAAACCGTTACTGTTTGCTATCGGTGCCATCTTGCCGCTAAATAATGTACCACCGCATGGGCGGAGGCCAGCCTTAACGCTTAAGAGTATAGATGCAGGATTTCCGCCCAGGAATCCGGCATTTCGAAGGCCCTGGAGACGGCCGACGCTGTTTACAATGAGTTATGCCTAAACCACATTACACCCGGGAACACGCCGAAGCCGGACGGGACCACAAATTTCCCGAGATCGAAACCTGGCCTAACCAGTTTCCCGGCTATGAAATCGTGGTGGACGACCCGGAGTTTACGTCAGTCTGTCCCAAGACCAGCCTGCCTGATTTCGGTACTGTGACGATTCGCTACATGCCGGACAAGCATTGTCTGGAGTTAAGATCTCTAAAGGAATATTTGCTGTCCTACCGCAACCTGGGAATCTTCCAGGAGAACATCGTCAATAGAGTGTTGGAAGACGTGGTGCGCTGGGCGAAACCTGTGTGGGCCGAGGTGAAGGGAGACTTTCGCCCGCGCGGCGGAATCTCAACCGTGGTAGTGGCCAGATGGCCGCGACCAAAAAGAAATACGTAGGGGGCCGGTGTCCCCACCTGCCCGGCGGAGCGAAGCTCCGCAACTCTCAGCATGTTATATTCCTTCGCTAAGTGACCCCGCGCAAACTCTATCCCTGGACCGCGCTGGCTTTGCTGACCACGCTGAACTTCCTCAATTACATTGACCGCTCCGTCCTGTTTGCGGTGCAGCCGCTGGTGCAAAGCGAATTCCACCTCACCAACGCCCAGGTTGGATATCTCACCAGTGCCTTTCTGCTGTTCTATATGGTGGCTGCGCCTTTTGTCGGTCCTCTGGCTGACCGGTATTCGCGCAAGCTGATTATCGTGTTGGGTGCTGTGTTCTGGAGCGGGCTGACTTTGATGACAGCGGTCACCCATACTTACGGAGAATTGCTGCTCCGTCACACCCTGGTGGGGGTTGGCGAGGCGACCTTTGTAACGATTGCGCCGACTTTTGTCGCCGACCTGTTTCCAGAAAATAAACGTGGGCGTATCTTCGGCATCTTTTACCTGGCGATTCCTGTCGGTACAGCGGCGGGCTATCTGCTCGGAGGCCATCTGGGAGCCGCACGGGGATGGCGCTTTCCGTTTTATATTGCTGCGTTTCCGGGCTTCTTGCTGGCGCTGGCGGTCTGGTTCCTTCCGGAACCGCCGCGAGGTCAGTTCGATTCTCAGAAGGAAACTCCGGAGCGAGGAACGCTCCTGGGACTAGCTCGCAACCCAGCCTTCTGGGCCGTGACCCTGGGCATGGCCGCGGGGACGTTTTCGCTGGGAGGAATCCAGGTGTGGATGCCGACCTTCCTGTCTCGCGCACGCGGGTACAGTCTGGAATCCGCCAACCTGATTTTCGGCCAGATCGTCGTGGTCGACGGCATTCTGGCATCCCTGATTGGGGGCTGGCTCGGAGACCGGCTGCTGCCGCGGATGAAGGGCTCGTACTATTTCGTCTCCGCGGTCAGCATGGGACTGGGTGTGCCGGTAATGATCATCGCTCTATTCCACAAAGGGCGATGGATGGTGCCTGCTATCGCGGTGGCAGCGTTTCTGCTCTTGTTGAACACCTCGCCGCTCAACACGGCGCTGGTAAACTCGGTCGGCTCCCACATCCGCGCTACTGCCATCGCGGTCAACATTTTCCTGTTTCATTTTCTCGGGGACGTTCCTTCACCAACGCTGATGGGATATGTAGCCGACCGGCACTCGCTTCAGGCTGCGTTCGTACTGCCCGTGATCGCGATGGCGGTTTCTTCTGCCATACTGTTTTATGGCATGCGCTTTGCTCCTACAGTTCGAACCCAAGATGATCCCGGCGCCGCTGGAGCCCCGGCGGGATGAGTTATTTCCACTGGATTGCTGGATGCGCCCTGGGGCTAGTCTGGCTCTGGCGTCTCGGTGATGCGACGTTAGGTGTGCCCAAAATCGTCGACATCTCCGGCGCACAGTGGGACCGTAGGCCGCCGGGCGAACCTCGCATCAGCATTATCGTTCCCGCTTGCAACGAAGCTGCCGACATCGAGGCGACGCTCACTCGTCTACTCGCTCTCCAATACGATAACTACGAGATCATCGCCGTAGACGACCGCTCTACCGATCGTACTGGCGAAGTCATGGAAAGAATCGCCGTCGCGGTGTCACCTGACAGGCTGAAGGTCATCCATATCACCGAACTGCCTGCCGGCTGGATGGGCAAGCCGCACGCGATGTGGAGCGCGAGCAACCAGGCCAGTGGCGACTGGTTGCTTTTCACCGATGCTGATGTCCTGTTCAAGCCGGACGCTCTGCGTCGCGCCCTGACTTACGCCGAATCGGAACGCGCCGACCACCTCGTCCTTTTTCCTCGGATTGTTATGAAGCACCCAGGCGAGAGGATAATGATTGCCTTTTTCCAGACGCTGTTCGTCTTTGGACACCGTCCCTGGAAAGTGGCCGATCCAAAAACCAAAGACCACATCGGCGTAGGCGCATTCAACATGATTCGCCGGAACGTGTACGACGCCCTGGGCACCTACCAGGCGCTGCGCTTCGACGTGCTCGACGATATGAAACTAGGCAAAGTGGTGAAGAATGCAGGTTACGCGCAGCGCAACGTCTTTGGCGCCGACTTGGTTTCCATTCGTTGGGCCAGAGGCGCGCGCGGCGTGGTGGACAACCTTACCAAGAACTTTTTCGCCGTCATGTCATACCAGTGGCCTCGGGCTCTGGCTTCGTCCTTCGCGCTCGCCTTCCTGAACCTCATGCCATTTGCCGGGATTTGGCTGGCACAAGGTTGGGCGCGGCTAGGATACGCGATCGCTCTGTTCTCGATGCTTTCCATCTATGTGGGAATGTCGCGGAAGTCTGATATTCCGCCTTACTACTTCGTCCTGCATCCGGTCAGCACGGCACTATTTGTTTACACCATGCTGCGGTCGACGTTCTTCACGCTGGCACGCGGCGGCGTGGTCTGGCGGGGAACGTTTTACCCGCTAGAAGAGCTGAGAAAAGGTATGGTGTAAAAGTAGCGCCGGCGGCCCGCCCACCCGGCCGGCGAGACCCCGCGCTACTTACTCCGGGTCCTCCGGCGCCTGTGTGATTACATCCGCCGGCTGCCTTTTCTTGGAAGTCTTTCCTCCCCGCCTTGGGGTGGGGGAAGGTTCTCGCGCCGTAGCGGCCTTTCTTTTCCACGTCGTAGTTTTTTGGCAGTGGAGGAATTCTGGCGCCGGCACCGCTTAGCTGGCGGTATTCTTCGAGAATGATCTCCGCGCGTCCGTCGTACGCCCGTGTATCTCGACCGTCCGGCCTGGCAACTGCCGCACACACCGACGCTCTTCAAGTCGCCGGGAAAGATCACGACGGTAAACGGACATAAGCGAAAATCATCGCAGAAATCCAGAAAATGAACTCCCCGCGCGCCCTGCTTGACCCGCACCACCGAGCCGGTCACGCACTTGACCTCGCTCACATGTTTCCCGGCTTCCGTGAAGGGAAGACAATCGGATCGGGCAAAGCTGCTCAAGGCCGTGACCACCGCCAGCATCGAATATTGTTGGATAGAAAACAACGATTCCTGGGAAACGCTGTTCGACAAGAGTCGGCCTGAAGGGAATTGTTAGGCGGAGAAGTGTCCAGCAGGGCGAACACGGGCAAAAGAAATCTGCAAATTTCCCGAAATAGAAACAGCTCGGGGCCGGGCAGATACCGGCCCTCGCCAGGAACAAATAGAAGGGAAGTCTAGCTGAACGACTTGACTGCGTTAGCTTCGTCGTCTTTCACGTCGAAGACTGTGTACAGCTTGGTGATCTGCAGCAGGTCGTGGACTTTCTTAGTCAGGTTGAGCAGCTTGAGTTCGCCGCCCTGGTTGCGCACAGTAGTGAAGGCGCTGACCAACTCGCCGATGCCCGAGCTGTCGATGTAGTTCACATCTCCGAGATTGAGCAGGATTTTCTTCTGCCCCTTGGAAAGCAGTTCGCGCACCACATCCTTCAGTATCACGCTGCCTTCGCCGAGAGTGATGCGGCCGCTGCAATCCACGATGGTAACGCCGTCAACCTGGCGCGTACTGGTCTTCATGCTCACTGGGAAGCCTCCTTAACGCCCTCGGATGGACCGTGGACGTGCTTGACAAGTTTGATTTCGGTGCCCGTCTGCGAGGGGCTGATGTGCACCTCGTCCATGAACGAGCGTATAAGAAAAATGCCCCGGCCTGACGTCTTCAAAAGATTTTCCGGAGCCAGTGGGTCGGGGATCTTGTCCGGATCCAGCCCTTTGCCCTGATCCTTGATTGTGATCACCAGGTTGCCGCCGGTCTGCTCAAACGCCAAACTGACCTTCTTGCCGGGATCATAAGCATTGCCATGGAGCACGGCGTTGACCGCAGCCTCACGCACAGCCATGGCGATCCTCATGACCTCGTCATCGTCGAAGCCCGCTTCGGTTGCAATCCGGCTGGCTGCCTGCTCGGCGCTGTCGACGGTCTCCAGCGTCGAATCCAACGTGTAGGAGACCCGCTGTTCGGTCATGGCAAAGATTTTAGGTACAGCTTGTGGATCCTGGAATCTCGCTGTCCCGCGTTCCTGCCTGTGGCGATTACTGAACCATGGCCGGGAAACGGGGGTTGCAGCGAATGCGGTAGTTTGCCCTTACGCCTCGGAAATGTCAACGCGGAGGTCGATCAGTGT
>CATPBJ010000179.1 GCA_955652395.1 uncultured Terriglobales bacterium
CGTGGAGTACCAGTCGGTCTCTGTGTGAATCATCTTCTCCGCCCCAGATAAACCTAATTTCAGCCGTCTTTGCGTCCTTTGCGACGTCCTTGGCGAACTTTGCAATTTAAGATCTTGTTCTCATAGATCAAACCCTTAACCGCAAACTGCGCCAAGGATTCCGCAAAGTTCGCAAAGAAATCCAGTACCCGTCAGGACGCCACCCACTTTCGCATCCTGCTAGCCGTGGGCAGGCAACTGGAGTACGATACAACTCCTGTGAATCGCCTGTCCCGCGCCGCAGGCATCGATATTCAAGATCGAGCAAGATAACTGCGTAGTTGTCCGAAGAAGTGAGCAACTTTCTGGCCGTTCAATCATCTCAATAGTCTGCGATTCGGCACTGGTGTCACTATCGTCAGTCAGGAGGGAGCAATGCTCGCCGCGCAGGACAGACTTGAGGTCCCGCATGAACTGCTCGCACGTCTCCACGAGGCGCGCGCCGAGACGGACCGGTTGTTCGATCACGTTAAGCCGGAGTTTCTCTACGAGCGACCGATTCCAGAGAGGCACCGCATCGTCTTTTACGTCGGGCACCTGGAGGCGTTCGAGTGGAACTTGCTGCGCGAGCGAGTTCTGGGACGGACCAGTTTCCATTCAGAATTGGACAACCTGTTTGCATTTGGCATCGACCCAGTCGACGGAGGACTGCCGTCAGACCAGCCGTCCGACTGGCCTTCACTTGCGCAAGTGCGTGACTACGTGGGTCAGGTCCGGCAAGCCCTCGACGACGGTCTGGCTGCTGCTACGTTATCTCAGCAGGACAGACAGCAGGAGGCTTCCAGGGATCAACTGCTAAATGTGGCCATTGAACATCGGCTGATGCACGCGGAAACGCTGGCGTACATGCTGCACCAATTGCCGTTCGACCACAAGGTGCGCAAGCCGCGTCTGCCGGAACTGGTGGTGCCTCCAGTTCAGCCGCGCGTGATCGAGATTCCGGCGGGCGATGCATCGCTGGGTATTTCGCGCCGAGACGCCGCCATTTTTGGCTGGGACAACGAGTACGAAGCGCATACGGTTGCAGTGCCCGCATTTTCCATCGATCAATACGAAGTAACCAACCGCGAGTATCTTGAATTTATGAATGCCGGTGGTTATGAGAACCGGTCCCTGTGGCGCGAAGCCGATTGGAAATGGAAGACGAAACACGATATCTCTCGCCCGGTCTTTTGGACTCAGCTCGGCGACGAGTGGCACTACCGAACCATGTTTGAGAAGGTTCCACTGCCGCTCGACTGGCCGGTTTATGTAAGTCACGCGGAAGCCAGTACGTACACGCGCTGGATGGGGAAGGCGTTGCCCACTGAAGCGCAGTGGCACCGCGCAGCTTATGGCACGCCGGAGGGAACGGAGCGACCCTATCCCTGGGGAGCGGACGCGCCCGATCGCAGATTCGGAAACTTCGATTTCGAGAGCTGGGATCCCACGCCCGTCGGGGCTTTCCAACAGGGCCGAAGCGCTTTCGGTATCGCCGACCTCATGGGCAACGGATGGGAGTGGACGGCAACGGTGTTCGCGCCGTTTCCCGGCTTTCAGCCCTTTGAGCTTTATCCCGGCTATTCGGCTAGTTTCTTCGATGGCGAACATTACGTGATGAAGGGCGGCAGCGCCCGTACGGCTGGCTGCATGCTTCGCCGGTCCTTCCGAAACTGGTTTCAGCCACGCTATCAGTACGTCTACGCGGGATTCCGCTGCGTGAGGAATTAGATGAATTACAAGGGGCATCTCATGCTGACGCACGCCATCACAGCCGATCCGGGGCTGGAATTTGCCGCGGAAGTGCACGCCGGACTTACTCGAGGCGGGCAGAAAGAATTACCTTCCAAATATCTTTATGACGATGTCGGATCGGCATTGTTTGAAGTTATCAGTGTTTTGCCGCAATACGGTTTAACCCGAGCGGACGAGCGCCTGCTGCGACGCCATGCCTACGAGATTGTGGAGCAGGTTCCGGGTCCGGTGGCGGTGGCGGAGCTGGGCAGCGGCAGCGGCAAGAAAACGCGCTGGCTGCTGAAGGCGCTTTGCCGACGGCAGCATGTCTCTTACTTCCCGATTGAAATCTCTCCTACCGCTCTGGCCATGTGTGAGCGCGAACTGGGAGATATCGATTGCATGAGCATCGTGGGCTTCGAGCGTGAATATCTGGATGGTCTGGTTGAGGTGGCGGCGCGACGCCGCGAGGGTCAGAATCTGCTGGTGTTGTTTCTGGGTAGCACGATCGGGAACTTTGATCGGCCGGCGGCCGCGAAGTTTCTTCGGGAGATGCGTCGGATCTTGCAGCCGGGTGATTCGCTATTATTGGGCACCGACCTGGAAAAACCCATTCCGCAGTTGCTGGCGGCTTATGATGATCCGCTGGGAGTCACGGCGGCATTCAATCTGAATTTGCTGGCGCGCATCAACCGGGAGCTCGATGCGGATTTCGTCCTGGAGCAATTTGAGCACCTGGCCCGCTTCAATCCGGACGCGCGCAGCGTGGAGATGCGGCTGCGGTCACGGCGAAAACAGATGGTCACGATTCCCCGGGCGGCGCTGACGGTTTCATTTCTCGAAGACGAAACGATCTGGACGGAAAGCAGCCACAAGTATTGCCCGGAAGAGATGTCCCAGATCGCCAAGGATACGGGCTTTTTCTGCAAGGCGCAGTGGATTGACCAGGAGTGGCCCTTTGCCGAGAACCTGTTCGTGGCGGCGGAGTAGCCGGCTGCTCACTCTCTCGCGCCAGGGGCGATCCGGATGATCTCCACTTCCTCTAGTCACCTGCCTATGCTTCATTTTTAGGGCCAAAAGCGCTCCGGGCGGGTTTTCACCAGTTGTAAAAAAATTGTCAATAAGGCACTACAGACCCTAGCCACCATGCCAGTGGTAGTAAGCTTGATTAGCATTGGCCTGCGTGTAGGGCTGAATGCGGAGCATAGGCGATGAGACTGGAAACTAGCCGCAGTGCTCTCCAGCGTGGCGAGGCGATGCCGAGCTTCGGTGTGCCTTATTCCGGGGGGCCGATGGAACGGATTCTGGTGGTGGAAGATGACCGGGCGGTCCAGAAGGCGCTAAAGCGTTTGTTTGAAGCAGAAGGCTTTACAGTCGAGATCAGCGCGGACGGGAAGTCGGCGTTAGAAGCTTACCGCGCTGCCACTCCGGCCGCAGTCGTGCTCGATCTCCGGCTGCCAGCCATGTCCGGGCGCGATGTTTGCCGGGAGATCAAGCAGCAGGCGCCGGCTCTCCCCGTGATCGTTCTTAGTGCGGCCAGTGACGTCTCCGACAAGGTATTGCTGCTGGAGTTGGGCGCGGACGACTATGTGACCAAGCCCTTCAGCCCGCGGGAACTGTTGGCGCGTGTCCGGGCGGCGTTGCGGCGCAGCACGCGGCCCGCTACCACCGACATCAACGGGTTCGATGGCATCTTCGTGGATTTCACTAAGATGGAAGTCATGCGGGACGGCCAGGCGATCGGGCTTACCGCCCAGGAGTTCAAAACCCTTAAGTTCCTGATGCAGAATGCAGAGCGGGTAATTTCACGCGATGAACTGCTGAATGATGTTTGGGGCTACCAGAACTATCCTTCCACGCGCACGGTGGACAATCACATTCTGAAGCTGCGGCAAAAGCTGGAGAAGGACCCGGCCAATCCGGTACACTTCCGGACGGTTCACGGTATGGGCTACAAGTTTGTGCGTTGATCGGGCCCGGCAGCAGGAGAGATCGTTCATGCTGAAACTTCGGATGCGCACCAAGTTTCTGCTCTCCATGTTGCTGATCTCTGCCGGGCTCACCTCCACCAGCCTTCTGCTGGTGCGGGACAGCGTGCAGAAGCAAATAAGACAGGAAATCTTCGCCGACCTGCGCAATTCGGTCAGCACCTTCCAGAACTTCCAGCGAGAACGCGAACTTACTCTGACCCACTCCGCCGAGCTGCTGGCGGACCTGCCCAACCTGCGGGCGTTGATGACCACGCAACACGAAGCCACGATCCAGGACGCATCCAGCGGCTTGTGGAGGCTAGCGGGCAGCGATCTGTTCATGCTGGCGGACCGGACTGGTCGTGTGGTCGCTTTGCACACAGCGTCTCCGGGCTTGACTCGCGAGATGGCGCAACAGTCATTGGCCGGCACCCTGAATGACGAGAGCTCGGGGCACTGGTGGTTCGGGGGACAGCATCTTTACGAGGTTTTTCTCCGGCCTATCTATTTTGGACCAGCCGACGAAAACCACCTGCGGGGCTTTCTGGTCATCGGCTATGAAATCGATGACCGGCTGACCTCACAGGTGGGCCGGATTGCGGCCAGCCAGGTGGCGTTTTATTACGGCGATACGGTAGTGAAAACCACTTTGACTCCAGTGCAGGAATCGGAATTGGCCCGGCAGCGCGTTCTCCAGCTCCCATCTGGAGTTGCCGGGCCGCAAGAAATTCAACTCGGCGAAGAACGCTTCCTCATTACATCGCTTGAGCTCGCAGGCACGAAAGATGCCTCCGTACGGTTGATCGTACTCAAATCCTACGATCAGGCAACAGCATTTCTCGACAGTCTCAACCGCCTCCTCTTGGCCTTGGGATTGGCCGCGGTGCTGGGTGGCAGCGCACTCGTGTTCTTTATTTCACACACCTTCACACGCCCCCTGGGAAATCTGGTTGAGGGCGTTCGCGCGCTCGAGAGAGGCGATTTTAGCTATACGTTGGACGCTCATGGCGGCGATGAGGTCGCCGAAGTAACCCGGGCCTTCAACCGGATGCGCGACAGTTTGCGAAAAACCCAGCAGGAATTGCTGGAGGCGGAGCGGCTGGCCACCATCGGGCGCATGGCCAGTTCGATCTCACATGATTTACGTCACTCGCTGGCTGCCATCGTTGCCAACGCGGAGTTTCTGTGTGAGAGCCGGTTGTCTTCCGACCAGCGGGAAGAGCTCTATCAGGAAGTTCGAGTGGCGGTGAACCAGATGACCGATCTCATCGACTCGCTACTGGAGTTTTCGCGCACGCGGGAGTCTCTGCGGCCGACCTACGGCGACGTCAAGGACTCGGTGGAGCGGGTGGCGGCGGCCATACACTCCCATCCGGAGTTTCACCCCGTCCGTATCACTTTCGGTCAGGAAGGCAATAGTTCGGGATGGTTTGATTCGAAGAAGCTGGAACGCGCTCTGTATAACCTCCTTTTGAACTCGTGCGAAGCTGTGGTGCCCGAAGCCGGTCGCATCCACGTCGGATTGAATGAAGTTCGAGGCGGAGTCGAGATTCGCGTGAGCGACAACGGGCGCGGCATTCCGGAAATAATTCGCGGCCAGCTGTTTGAGCCCTTCATCAGTCATGGCAAGGAGAATGGAACCGGATTGGGTCTTACCGTCGTCCAAAAGATTGTTCAGGACCATGGCGGGGACGTGATCGTGGAAAGGACCTCGGCCGAGGGTACGGTCTTTCGCCTACTGATTCCCCTGGCTTCGCCCTCCGAGGCCGGGCAAGAGGGAAAGCCGCGCACGCCCATGGCCCGGACCGAGCGGTCGCAAGCGGAGTAGCATTCCAAAACAGACCCTCAGGTCGTCGCCATGGAGTTCACTCGGGCGGTGGGCCAAGAACTCCAGGGACTTTTTCTGCGGAGGCGAATCGTGAAGCACAAAAATAGTTTGCCTGGCCGGATCGGAAAATTCGGCACGATGGGATTGCTTCTGCTGGCAGGAAGCGTTTGTGGCTGGACACAAACGGCCAGCACGCCGGCAGCGCCACCCGCCGACCCGATGACCGACGCCGTCCGTCAGCTTCAGGACGAAGTGCGCGAATTGCGCAACGCCGTGATCGAATTGCGTTCAGAAGCCGGCGTGTACCGCGCCGAGACGGAGCAACTGCGAAAGGAACTTGAGGCCCGCGGCTCGGTTCAGGCGGTGGTGGCGAACCCTGCCAGCGGTGTCTCAGCTCCGGCTGCGTTGGAAGACCGTGTTTCCTCTCTGGAAGAGTCTTCTCAGCTGCTCACCAGCAAGTTGGACGACCAATACCAGACTAAAGTCGAGGCAGCGTCAAAATATCGCCTCCGGCTTTCGGGTATTGTGCTGCTGAATCTGTTCAGCAATCGCGGATACCTGGATAGCCAGGATGTCCCCACCTGGGCGATTCCAGAGATTCCCAATGTGTCCGGACAAACATTTGGCGCCAGTATGCGGCAGTCGGAAATTGGCCTTGAAGTATTTGGGCCGCATCTGGCTGGAGCCAAAACCTCGGGAAACCTGCAGCTCGATTTTACCGGGGGATCTCCGAACGCTCCGAATGGGATCAATTTCGGTCTGGTCCGCCTGCGTATCGCCAGCATGCGGATGGATTGGAAAAATACTTCGCTTGTAGCGGGGCAGGATAATGCTTTCTTCTCTCCGCTTGCGCCGACTTCATTCGCTTCCCTGGCCTTGCCCGCGTTCAGTTATGCCGGCAACCTCTGGGGATGGATTCCGCAGGTTCGCATCGAACGCCGCTTCAAGCTGTCGGGAGCGCAGAGGATTACCCTACAAGGTGGCATCCTGGACAATGTCACGGGCGAGCTGCCTTCGGCCTTCGCACCCTTCGCCCAGGCAGGGGAAAGCTCGGGGCAGCCGGCCTACGCAGTGCGTCTGGCGTGGACGCGCGATGTTTTTGGCCTGCCCCTGACCCTGGGCACCGCCGGCTATTACAGCCGCCAGAGCTGGCGCTTCGACCACAGGGTGGATGGCTGGGCCGCGATGACGGACTGGAGCGTTCCCCTGACGCAGCGTGTCAGTCTCACCGGCGAATTCTATCGCGGCCGCGCGATTGGCGGCCTGGGCGGCGGCGTGGGCCGGAGCGTGCTCTTCAGCGGCAATTCCAGCGAGTTGCGAGCGCTGAATTCGGTGGGAGGATGGTCCCAGTTGAAAATCTCGGCCACCAATAAACTGGAGTTCAACGGCGCGTTCGGGGTGGACAACCCCTTCGCCGGGGATGTGCGAGGGTTTACGTTGAGCCCGGGTTTTCCTGCTCCCCTGTTGCAGAATCGCAGCTCTTTGCTAAATGTGATTTACCGGCCTCGGTCGGACCTGCTCCTTTCTGGAGAATACCGTCACCTCAGGACGTTTGACGTTGATGCCGGAAGTCCAACTGCCGACCAGATCAATCTGATGATGGGAATTCTGTTTTGATTAAAAAACTCGTTATGTCCGTTTGCCGATGCGTCTGCGTGGTCCTGCTAACGGTCAGCGCCGTCTGGACACAGGAAGTCACATTGACGGCACGGGTCGAGCTGCTGAATGGCGACAAGGCAGCAAAATCGCATGAAGCAGGCAATGTTGTGGTGTGGCTAGTGCCGGTGTCCGGCGCGGTCAGGGCGGCATATCCTCAGACGCGGAACCCGCGATTGGTCCAGCGAAACAAGAGCTTCGAGCCGCATGTGCTGGCGGTGCCGGTGGGTTCGGTGGTGGCGTTTCCGAACCGCGACCCTTTCTTCCACAATGTATTCTCGCTGTTCGAAGGTAAGCGCTTCGATCTCGGCCTGTATGAAGCCGGCAGCACTCGTGATGTGCACTTTGACAAGCCGGGAGTCTCCTACATCTTCTGCAATATTCATCCCGAGATGAGCGCCGTGGTGGTCGCGCTGGACACGCCTTACTATGGCGTTTCGGACCCACGCGGCCAAGTGGTGATTGCGAACGTTCCCAGCGGCAAATACACGCTTCAGGTCTGGTACGAATCAGCGCTGCCGGAGACTCTGAAGGCGATGACGCGCGAGATCACTGTGTCGGACGCCAATTCTACGCTCGGAGTGCTGCATTTCGCGGAAGCCAATTTACCCGCCACGCATAAAAACATGTACGGCCGTGATTACGACTCGCCCACACCGGACAGCCCCGCATACGACCGCCACTAAGGCGCCGCGACTTAACAAGAAAATGACAATTATGTGACAACTGCAGCCATGAATCGCCTTAGCCTAAGGACAATAAGAACGGGCGGCCGCTGCTGGCCCGTTCCAAATGGTCGATCCCGGGATCTGCTTCTGTTGCCGTAAAGGTAGTGCTCTCTTTCCCCAACGAAAAACTTGGGACAGCCACCGGGCTGGCGCTTTTCTCTGTGTGCCGAGCATGTTCAACAGCTTGGAGGCGTAAGTCCTCTACCCAACTTGATGGAAGTGAAGGGTTAGCAAAGCGCAAGGGTGAAATAACACTTGCCGCGAGGCGGGGCCAGAAAGAAGCGCAGAGCAAAGACGCGAGCCGATGAACAAGAACCGGATACGAGGCCTACGGTGGCGGGCGAGCGAGCAACTGATTGCGAAGCCCATATCCATCAAGCTCACCGGTGGTAAATCCGGCGGTGGTGGTGCGCCGTGAAAGGCATTGGTCCACAGCGGGATGAAAGACCCGCCCGGGAACTGGATCGCTCCACCCGGTAGCAATCGGAGCGGCGGTGGAGACAACAAAGCCGCCGGAGCCTCCGGTGTAGAGGGTCGCACA
>CATPBJ010000180.1 GCA_955652395.1 uncultured Terriglobales bacterium
CCCACCGTCTGGGCATGGGCAAGATTCGTGGGGAACTGGAAGACCTGGGGTTCCGCTATGTTGACCCAATTGGATATCAGCAGGTCCACGATGCCGTCGAGGCGCGGCGCAAGGCGGGCGAAGCCTTCCTGGCGCGGGTGGGGGAAGTATTCCGCGACAAGCTGACAGAGGCTGGCATCATCGCAACCGTGGAAAGCCGGATTAAGCGGCTGTACAGCATCCACAAGAAACTGCAACGGCAGCATATTACGGTCGAGCAGGTATACGACCTCTATGCCATGCGCGTGATTACGCAATCCGTGCAGGATTGCTACGCCGTGCTGGGTATCATCCACAATCTGTGGCGGCCTGTGCCGGGACGGATCAAAGACTTTATCGCCATGCCCCGGCCGAATCTTTACCAATCTCTGCACACCTCGGTGATTTCGGAAGAGGGAACGCCGTTTGAAGTGCAGATCCGTACCGAGGAAATGCACAAGATGGCGGAGGAGGGCATCGCCGCGCATTGGAAGTACAAAGATGGCCCAGTCTCGGCGCAGGACGAACAACGACTGGCCTGGCTCCGCCAGGTGGTGGAATGGCAACGCGACGTCTCCGACCCCAGCGAGTTTTTGTCCACGCTCAAGATCGATCTTTATCCTGAAGAGGTCTATACCTTCACCCCCAAGGGCAAGGTCGTGGTCCTGCCGCGGGATTCTTCTCCCATCGACTTCGCCTATTCCGTCCACACGGAAGTGGGCCACAGCTGCGTGGGCGCGAAAGTGAACGGGCGCATGGTTCCGCTGCGCTTCAAGCTGCATAGCGGTGACATTGTGGAAATCCTGACCCAGGCCGGGCATAAACCCAGCCGTGATTGGCTGGCCATTGCCAAGTCATCGCGCGCCCGCAACAAGATCAAGCATTGGCTCAACGTCCATCAGCGGGAGCGTGCCATTGAGATTGGTCGCAAACTGATCGAGAAGGAAGCACGCAAATACCGCATATCGCTGAAGGACATTAAAGACGAGGAATTGCAGAAGATCGCGTCCGACTACGGCGCGGGACGCCCCGACGACCTGATGGCGGGCATTGGCTACGGCAAGTATTCGGCGCGGCAGATACTGGGACGCATGGCGCCGGCGGCCGGCACACCTCTGGCTGATGAGGAACAAGAGAAGACAAGTGGCCTCGCCAGCGTGGTGCGGCGCGTGTTCGGCGGCGACCAGAACAACAACGCCATTCGGGTCAAGGGACACGGCGACCTGCTGGTGTACCGGGCGCGCTGTTGTAACCCGATTCGAGGCGAAGCCATCGTGGGCTACGTGACTCGCGGCAAGGGGGTTGCGGTCCATGCCCTCAATTGTCCCAATGTGACCAACCTGCTGTATGAGCCAGAACGCCGGATTGATGTGGAGTGGGCCCAGGAGGACGGAACGCCCGGCGCCTACCCGGTAAAGCTCACGGTCTTCTGCGACGATCGTTTTGGGATGCTGAAACAAATCACCGCCGTGATCAGCGATACTCAGACCAACATCCGCAATATCGAAGCGCGCACCAACAACGGACAGGCAAATGTCGATATCGTGCTCGACATCGCCGACTTGAAACATCTGGAAAACATTGTCAACGGCGTGCGTAAGATTCCGGGGGTGCACGACGTGCAAAGGCTGCAGAAGATCTAGTCGTCGCTCCTCACCAGGAATCCGCTGAGAACTGACAACCTGAAACTGATCACTGGTTTTGTCTTCCCGCCCGGGGGCTGCCTTCCACCGAAATGTGCCTCCGCTAATTGACGCCGCCTGCATCCATCTGCGTTAATTAATCTTCATCTCAGTTATTCCTTGGCGGCACAACCTGGAGGCTTCATGCGTGACGTGATTGCAACCAAAGAAGGACCGCAGGCAATTGGGCCTTATTCCCAAGCCATCCGGGCGAACGGCTTTGTCTTCGTCTCCGGGCAGGTGGCTATCGATCCCGCGAATCAGCAAGTAATCGGCGGAGACGTAGCCGCACAGACCGATCGCGTTCTTAAGAACCTTTCGGCGATTCTTACCGCGGCCGGAAGTGGGCTGAAAAAAGCGGTGCGCACTACGGTGTTCCTGAAGAACATAGGCGACTTCACGGCCATGAATGAAGTCTACGGACGCTATTTCAACGTGGCGCCTCCGGCACGATCCACCGTGGAGGTGTCCCGACTGCCCAAAGACGTTCTGGTGGAGATCGACGTGATCGCACTGGCGTAGCCCACGGTCCACGCAGGCCCGGACGGGAGGAAGTGTCCTAATTTGCCTTGCTTCGCTTAGACTGTTGGACCGATCATTACCTGGTGGAGTCGAGTAAACCAAGACGTTCGCTTTGGTTTTGGCTATGGGTTCTGGTTGTCGCCGGGGCCGCTTCGATTTGGCCTTGGTCCAGAACTGTACACCTGATCGGGCCCGCTCCTACTGCGCCTCCGCAGCCTGCAAAGTGACAAGCTGGACGTCAGTCCGCGTTCCGGACACGAAGAATCGAAATTAGGACACTGCCAGAAGTTAATTTCAGGAGTCTTTGCGGACTTTGCTGTTAAAGATTTTGCTCTCCGCCAAAAATCAGAAAGAATCTTGAACCGCAAAGTCCGCCAAGGATTCAGCAAAGAACACAACCGAAACCCAGGACAGTGAATTTAGTTAGGACACCACCAAACGGCCCAAACGGCTTGCCAACTGGTCACCAGCGGCGCCCTCGTTTAGAATTCTTAGTCCCGTATTTCTCAGAGACAGCAGGGAGTTCACGTTGATCCCACGCTATACCCGCCCCGATATGGGCCGCATCTGGAGCGATGAGAATCGTTTTCGGACCTGGCTGGCGGTCGAAGTCGCGGCCACTGAAACCCTGGCCGAGGCCGGCATGGTTCCCAAGGACGCCGCCCGGGCCATCCGCGAGCGGGCGGACTTCAACCTTGACCGGATTGCCGAGATCGAAGCTGAAGTCCGCCACGATGTCATTGCCTTCACGACTGCTGTGGCCGAGATTGTCGGACCCCACGCCCGCTGGTTTCATTACGGACTGACTTCGAACGACGTGGTTGATACTTCCCAGGCCCTGCTCATCCAGCAGGCTTCCGCGATTATCGCCGCCGATCTGAAAAAGCTTTCCGCCGTGCTTGAGCGTCGCGCCCGGGAATTCAAAGACACGCCCATGATCGGCCGCACCCACGGCATCCACGCCGAGCCCATCACTTTTGGTTTCAAGCTGGCGAACTGGTACTCCGAGACCCAGCGCAATATCGCGCGCTTTCACAGCGCCGCTGAAGACATGCGAGTGGGAAAGTTTTCCGGAGCCGTAGGCACGTTTGCCCACCTCAGCCCCGAACTGGAAGAGAGAATGTGCGAGCGGCTGGGATTGAAGGCCGCCGCGATTTCATCCCAGGTGATCCAGCGTGATCGCCACGCTGCCTACCTCGCTACCCTGGCGGTCATCGCCTGCACTTTGGACAAGATCGCCACTGAGCTCCGGCACCTGCAGCGCACCGAGGTCCGCGAAGTCGAGGAGTTTTTCAGCGAAAAGCAGAAGGGCTCGTCCGCCATGCCGCATAAGCGCAACCCGATCACCCTGGAACAGATCAGCGGTTTGGCGCGGGTAGTGCGCTCGAATGCGCAGGCGGCCTTTGAAAACGTCGCCCTGTGGCATGAGCGCGACATCTCGCACTCGTCGGTAGAACGCGTCATCATTCCAGATTCCACAACCCTGGTGGACTACATGCTCCAGAAAACTACCAACGTGCTCGACACCATGTTCGTAAACCTGGAACGGATGAAGTCGAATCTGGAAAGCACGGGCGGCCTGGTGTTCAGCGGCCAACTTTTGCTCGATCTGGTGAAGCATGGAGTTTCGCGCGAGCACGCTTACCGCACCGTGCAGACCCACGCCATGCGCGCCTGGAAAGAAGGGCGGAATTTTCGGGAACTGGTGCTTAAGGACAAAAGCATCACCAGCCGGGTTCCCCGCCAGCAGATTGAGCGGGCATTTGACTTGAAGCGTCAGCTGCGAAATATCGACAAGATATTCACGCGCGTATTTGGCGGCGCGCAGGGGAAATCCACGCAACCATCCTCGAAACGCCGCAAGTCGCAGCGCAGTTGATGACGGCTTGCACGAGCGGGTGGCTCACGCTGACATCAATCTAACCTCACGTCCGCTTCGCCAGCGCCCCATCGACCGATGCGGCTCCTGGACCGTGGATCGCCAGCACAATGCACGCCACCAGCAAGGTCAACGGAAACTCTACCCCCATCGGGTTGAAGAAGCCATTTTTCAGGTGGACCAGCAGGACCGCAACGAACATGTCGAAGCCATTGAGAATCGCCGCCCAGCGGGTCAAGAACCCGAGTATCAGGGCGGCGCCGCCCAGAAGCTCAACCAATGCCACAAGGACGCTGGTCACGGCCGGCACCGGCACTCCCATTGACGCAAACGCTCCGGCCACCCCGTGAAAACCGTACATGAAAACCTTTTGGATACCGTGAGCCAGAAACACGCTCCCCACCACCACACGAAAGATCGTAAAAGCCCAGGACTGGTTCGAAACATTGCTCATCGTGATCTCCTCCACCAGCGTTTTTCCTGCGGGGCCGATTGCCTGACGGCTCAAAACATATTCGTATAAAGGATGTCGTGACAACGAATAGTATCAATTCGCTTGCGCTCTGGCTGCCTCGAGCAGCTGGATCAACATCCGAAGTTGCTCCTCGCCCAGGGGTCCCAGCATCCTTCGGTTAAAGTCCTCGATCGGCTGGTCGAGGGATTCCAGGAGTTCCAGTCCCGCCGCGGTAATGCGCGTCGTGACGACTCTGCGGTCCCGGTCTTCCCGGCTCCGTTCGACCAGGCCACGGCGCTCGAGACGGTCTACTAGACGGGTAATGTCGGGATCGCGGTTGATCATGCGCTCGGCGATTTCGCTACAGGCGCGTCCTTCGTCCCCGGCGCCCCGCAGGATGCGCAGGGCGTTGTATTGGGTCGGTGAAAGGCCGTGCGCCCTCAGCATCTCGCTCAGGCACCCATGTAGCCGGTCTGCTGTGCGCTGTAGCGCGACCAGGGCTTCGTCCTCCAGTTTGCTGAATGGCTTGGTCTGCCGGATTTCGGCTTGAATGCTCTTAGCCACGAGAGGAATATACTCGTTATAACGACTACCGTCAAATCCCATGATTTGTAATGGCCACGTCTTATTCCAGCCGACATTCACGATTATCGACGGCAATGCTGGCGACCTCACTGGCCGCCCGAGCATCGAATTAATTAACTAACCGGTTAATCAACACCGGGAGAGAGATTTTATTTATGAAAAACATTCTCAGGGCCATGAATTTCATTTCTTTCGGTAGGTCTACTCAGCGTTGGCCGGGCGGCTCAGACCACCAGCGCCCGCTATACCAGCGACGTCCAAACCCGGGTAACGCAGCAGTTCGCGAAGAAGCCAGACTTCCGCAATCTGCATGCGATTACGGAAGACGGCATGGTAACGCTCTCCGGTACGGTTGATCTCGATCAGCAGAAGCTGGACGCGGCCAAGAGAGTCCGCAAGCTGGACAAGGTCCAGGGCGTTCGCAATCTAATCGCGGTGAGCTCGTCCGCTCCCGACGCTGAAGTGCAGGCGAAGCTCGAGCGCAAGTTGCACTACGACCGCATTGGCTACGACAACCAGTTCAACTTCGTTGACGTCGCGGTGAAGGGCGGTGCCGCCACTCTGACGGGCGAAACCCGCACCGATGTCGGCCGCGACTCCGCGGTGTCGATTGCCAATAACATGCCGGGCGTAAAGGACGTGGTGGACAACATCAAGGTCTCGCCGGTGTCAGAGTTCGATGATCGGATCCGAATCAGCGCCTTGCGCGCGATCTATCGTGACCCAGTGCTGGGCCGCCATGCCAGTGATCCGGCAAAGCCGATCCGCATTGTGGTGGACCACGGCAAGCTGAGTCTCTACGGCACAGTTGCCACTCGAATGGACAAGCAAATCGCTGGCATCCGGGCCAACCAGGTATTCGGCGTATTCAGCGTGCAGAACAATCTGGAGGTGGCCCAGGGCTCGTAAAGCCTTACAACCGATTAATCAGGGAGGCCACATAACCCGCCCCGAACCCATTGTCGATATTTACGACGCTCACATTTGAGGCGCAGGAATTCATCATCCCGAGCAACGCCGCAAGACCCTTGAACGCCGCTCCGTAGCCCACGCTGGTGGGCACGGCGATCACGGGAACGCCCACCAGGCCTCCGACGACGCTGGGCAGCGCTCCTTCCATGCCGGCACAAACGATCACCACCCGTGCCCGCGTCAGTGAAGCCCGATTCGCCATCAGACGGTGAATTCCGGCGACCCCGACGTCATAAAGGTGCTCGACGTCATTGCCCATCATTTCGGCGGTGACCACAGCTTCTTCCGCCACAGGAATGTCGCTGGTGCCGGCCGACACCACGGCGATAATCCCCTTGCCATACTTCCTCTTGTCGCGCCGCAGGACAATCGCGCGCGCCAGCGCCTGATACTCGGCCTTGGGCACTTTCTTGCTCACTGCGGCCAGTTGCTCCGTACTCGCCCGCGTGGCCAGGATATTGCCTCCGTGCTTTGCCAAACGAGAAAAGATGGATGCCATTTGCGACGGAGTCTTGCCCGGCCCGAAGATCACTTCGGGCATCCCGGCGCGCAGGGCGCGATGGTGGTCCAGGTTGGCGAATCCCAGATCTTCGAAGGGAAGATGCCGCAGACGGTCGACTGCGGCGTCGGGGGAGAGCCTGCCCCGTCGGACCTGATCGAGAAGTTTGCGGATGGAGTCGGCGTTCAAGGGAGCACTCAGACATCAGCACTCAGCATTCAGTAGTCGGCCCACGCGAGTCTAGATTAGCATTTGCGGAGCGCCGGGGCTCTGACCGGGAGGGCGGCGCTACTTGTCCAAAGCTTGTCTGGTTACCGAGGCTGGCAGCTTTTTGCCCTGGCCACGAACTTTTGCGGCGATCTCCCGATACGTTTCTCTCGCTTTGCCCGGCTCGTCCAGATGGATGAGAAATAACCGGCGCAACATGCCTCGTGAGACTCGTCCCTTGAGATAGGCGTCGTATAAGGCATTGCCTAGCATGTAGCCCAGCAGTTGGGAGCTGGCTTCTGTCTTTTTGCGCTCCGATTCGAGAGCTTCCTCCGGTAATTCGCGTCTGCCGGCATCTTCGGCCAGCGGACGCGCCGGGTACAACACCCGCGAGCCGAAATAGCCCAGGGCATACTCGATGGTCTGGACGTAGAAGTGATTCGCACTCCCGGGAGCCTCCGCGTTTCCTGCACGCGCAGGTAAGCCGCGGCAGGCATGATGCAGGAAACGTGCCGCTTCTTCCGTCGCATACATCATCTTGAATTCACGAACGTAGAAGGAGTTGGCCTGCGGCAGATAGACGCTGCCCCGCTCCTCGATGTGGCGCACCATGGCTTCGGTATCTTCCTCGGTGGCGCGGTGGCGGGAGAGCAGTTGGCGCAAACGCGCGACGGAAGCGCGGCAGTAGACTTCCGGCATCAGGTCCACCAGAAATTTTGGTTGCGAGCCGTTATGAGAAGAGTAGCGGTCGATCTCGAGAAAGCGCAGCAGGCTGTCGATCAGATTGTAGATGGTGGGCGCGAGGTCAGGGCCTTCCTCCTCGGTGCGTCCCCAACGGCTGAGATGAAGACGGTAGCTCTCGTACTTTTCCAGCGGCGTGGAATTGAATACGCAGACCACGTCATCGCTCACTCGCACCGCTTCCACTCGTTCATGTGGTTCGCCGGCGGCACGCCAGTAGAGCGAATCCACGTTCTGCAGGACGGTGAGCACACGCTCTTCCGGCAGTTGCTCTCGCAGCACCTTGGGAAGATGCCCGGGCGCGAGGTGCGACTCGCCAAACAGCACCATTACGACTGCATTGGGATGCCGTTGCCGGATCTCGGCCATTTTGTGCACGGCATGGCGATCGCGCGCCCCGATCTTACGCAGATCTTCCCGCGGCATGCAGTCCAGTCCATGGATCGCCTCGGCGTGCTCGCGCGCGGTCGCCAGCAGCTCGTAGAACGGCGCCCAGTCGTAGCCCCAGTCGAGGTCGAAGCGAATGCGCTGCTGTAATTCTGCGGCGTCAATCTCCCGCCGCCACCACTCATCGAGGATGTGCTGGTCGCGCGAGAAAATGGTTTCCAGTCCCAGCACCACGGGACGGTCTCCAGGCTGGGCGCGCTCCTCCAGCATCGAGGCGGCAAAACGTTGCGCAGCCGGCAGCGCATGGTAGTCGCCGATGAGAACGACGTCGGCACCGCGCATGCTGGCATTCAGTTCCTGGCGATCGATCACCGATTCGTAGGATCGGAAGGCCTGGCTGTAATCTCGCAAATATTTGCGGCGGCCGTTGGGATCGTTGATCCGGATTTCGCGTTCGACGCCTGCCAACGCATGCAACTGCGCCTCACTGCGACGCAATCGTAAGCTGGTGGTGGTCGCCATTTGTAGCCGTTTCTTTCTCCCTTTCGGGCTTACTCGACTCTTGCGGCTTACCCAGGGCTTGCGGCCCGGGCTGCATTCCTGCGCCGCGTCGCGGCTAGCCGTAGTGTTGCCTTGACTTCCGCTCGGCTCGCTCCCTATGCTCAGAGCTCTCGTCGGAGCGCAACTTGCCCAACCACGCGCCGCAAAATCTTACCCTCGCCACCACAGGTGCCAGCGGATCGCTGTTCCTTAAGCACTTGCTTCTAGCAGTGCAACGCGACGCGCGCGTCCAGACCGTCAACTTCATCGCGTCGGACAGCGCTCTGCGTGTCATGGCTGAAGAGCTCGGACTGCGCGGCCGGAGCAATCTGGTCGGGCAAATTCTCGGCCGCGCATCGGGGAAGTCGGCGCGCAAAATTCAACAGCAAGCCAATGCCGATATCGGCGCCAACATCGCCAGCGGGTCTTATCCCTCCGACGCCATGGTCGTAATCCCGTGCAGCATGGGCACGCTTGCCCGAATCGCCAATGGCATCGCATCCCAACTGATCGAGCGGGCCGCGGACGTTTGCTTGAAAGAGAAACGTCAACTGGTGCTCTGTGTCCGCGAGACCCCCCTGAACAAAATCCAGATTCGGAACCTGTACCGGGCCGCCGACGCCGGCGCCACTATTTTCCCCCTCATCCCGGCTTTCTATTTCCGTCCTACCAGCTTAGATGCAATGGCACGCGAATTCGCCTACCGCGTGCTGGCCCACATTGGCCTGCCTCAACCGGATGCCTACCGCTGGAAAGGTTGAGCCCTCTGTCGCGTACGGAGTCCGGCCACTCTGGGTGTTACCTCAAGTGTAGGAACTTGGTTGGAAAGCAGGTAGATTCCTGTGGGCCATGACCTGCGGGAATAAGCAACGCTCTGTTTGAATTAATCGCTTTCCTAGGTTTGACCATTTGTTTTGACCATGGTATAAAATATTGGTCATGAAAGAAATTGCCATTTCCGAATTTAAGGCCAAGTGCCTCTCCCTGCTCGATCAGGTGCAAAAAACGAAGAAACCGATCCGCATCACCCGTTTTGGTAAACCGGTCGCCGAGGTGGTCCCGACCTCGCCAGCCTCTAAGTCTAACTGGATGGGCTCCATGAAAGACCGCATCGAAATCTTGGGCGACCTCGTGTCCCCAGGGAACGAGGAAAGCGACTGGGAGGCACTGCGGAATTGAAGCTGCTCCTCGACACGCACATCTGGCTCTGGAGTTTGCAGGAGCCCAGGCGACTGGGAAAAAGAGTCCAGCACGAATTGAGAGATCCGACGAACGAGTTTTGGCTTTCTCCCATCAGCACGTGGGAGGCGCTTACTTTAAATTCCAAGGGCAGAATCCGGCTGCGTGGAAATCTCGAGGAATGGGTCGCTCTCTCCACCGCGCCATTTCACGAGGCTCCCCTTACCCACGAAATCGCCCTTGCCGCCCGGCAGTTGCCACTTTCGCATCAAGATCCGGCCAATCGCTTCTTGGCTGCGACTGCCCTGGTGCTGGGTTTGACGCTGGTCACAGCAGACGCCGGATTGCTGGGGCTCGGAGAGATTGCGACGCTGGGCAATCGGTGACGTTGCCCGCCTCCTGAACGAAGCATGGCGCGGCGCTGCCTGCGTCCCTGCCCCCGCACCTGCGGGCGGGAATGGGAATCTCGAATCGGTTCGTTGTACAATCCGCTGGATTTTCTCCTCCCCAACTCAAGGAGACTCAATGTTCTCGGACAAACGCAGTGGGATTCTTATTGCATTGATCACTGGCCTTCTAGTTTTTACTCCTCTCTCGCACGCAACTGGCCCCAACTTTTCGGTCTCGTTCCCCAAAGTTCGCAGCGACCAGCCGCTCGACGGCCGCATCTTTGTTCTTCTCTCCAACAACCCTTCCGCCGAGCCCCGCATGCAGATTGATGATTCGGTCCGCACCCAAATGATTTTCGGAATGGACGTCGACGGCATGCAGCCTGGCCAAACCGTCGTCGTGGACGAATCCGCGTCTGGCTATCCCATCCGCAGTCTTCGCGACGTGCCGCCGGGCGGGTATTACGCGCAAGCTGTCTTACATCGCTTCGAAACCTTTCACCGCTCCGATGGCCACACCATCAAGCTGCCCATGGACCGCGGCGAAGGGCAGCACTGGAACATCGCGCCCGGCAATCTCTATTCGACTCCGCAAAAAATTACGCTTGGGCCTTCCGCTGGACCGGTTTCAATCGTGCTCGATCAGGAAATCCTGCCGATCCCGCCGCCCCAGGACACCAGGTACATTCGGCACCTCAAGATTGAGAGCGCGCTGCTCAGCAAATTCTGGGGCCGCCCCATGTATCTCAGCGCCAACGTGCTGGTGCCTGAGGGATTCGATGCGCATCCCGATGTTCATTTCCCTCTCATCATCAATGAAGATCACTTCAACCCCGATTTCAGCGGATTTCGCACCGAGCCACCCGATCCCAACCTAAAGCCTGACTACAGCGAGCGCTTCCACATCTCCGGCTACAACCGCATTCAGCAGGCGGAGGCTTACAAGTTCTACAAACAGTGGATTGCGCCCGGCTTCCCCCGGGTGCTGATCGCGGACCTGAATCACGCCAATCCTTACTACGATGATTCCTACGCGGTGAACTCCGCCAATCTCGGCCCCTATGGCGACGCCATCGAGACCGAACTCATTCCCGCCATCGAGAGCCAATTCCGCGGCATGGGACAAGGCTGGGCGCGTTTCGCTTACGGTGGTTCCACCGGCGGCTGGGAGTCACTGGCAGTTCAGATGTTCTACCCGGACCACTACAACGGGGTGTTCGTCGCCTGCCCCGATCCGGTCGATTTTCGTGCATACACCACGATCAACATCTACAGCGACCCGAACGCCTTCTACCTGCTGGGCGCACATACGAAAATCGCACAACCCGCCATGCGCGACTATCTCGGGCGCACCCTGGGCACGGTGCAAGGCATGAACCAGTACGAACTCGCCCTCGGCTCGCACGCCCGTTCGGGAGAACAATTCGACATCTGGCAAGCCGTGTATGGACCCGTCGGCGACGATGGCTATCCCAAACAGATTTTCAACAAGGAAACCGGCGACATCGACCGCACGGTCGCCGCGTACTGGAAAGAGCACTACGATCTAAGCGCCATTCTGCAGCGCGACTGGGCCACGCTCGGCCCCAAACTGCAGGGCAAGCTCCACATCTATGTCGGCAGCGCCGATACCTATTTCTTGACTAACGCGGTCTACTACCTGGAAGATTTTCTGAAATCCACAAAAAATCCGCCGTACGACGGGGAAGTGAAATACGGCGATCGCGCGGAACACTGCTGGAATGGCGATCCGCAACTTCCCAACTATCTTTCCCGCCTGCACTATCACACCATGTACTTGCCCAAGATCCTTGAGCGGATGGAAATGACCGCGCCTCCCGGGGCCGATCTGACTTCGTGGCGCTACTGACTTCAGCACGTCTGCCTCCTTTGCGCACGTTGCGTCCGCCTTTGCGTTCTTTGCGCTTCAAGGCTTGTTTTGTCGGTACCTCAACTTCCTAACCGCAAAGTGCGCCAAGATGGATCGCAACGGGCGCCAAGGAAGCCCACCCAATCACGTGACACTTTCGTGCCAGTTGACGCGGCCACGCATTTCGTACTAAGGTGCGCATACACCGGAAAGGAGGTGGTCTGATGACAAGTTCTGATTCTAGTGGGAGTAGTAGAAGACCAGGTGAGGTGGCTGAGACTTAGAGCGGTCGCTCTAAGAACCATCGCACGACTACCGGTCATTTAGGGCTGATCCAAACTGAGATCGGAGCGCCCGGCGACGAAAGCTTGCGCCGGGACCCGGAGTTAACCGAAGGGGTCATTTAGAGTGACCACCTCTTGGTCAATCCCAAACAGTCCACCGGGCGGCCCGCGTGTTGAAGAATGCGCGGGCCGTTCTTTTTCTGGATTCGATCAGTGCTTCAACAAGGCAGTCCAGTTCGTCGTAAAGATCAGGATCTCGTAGAGCACGCAACCCAGACCAAAGATGTCGCTGCGGGCATCGGCCTCTTGTCCCTCCAACTGTTCCGGAGCCATGTACTGGAACGTCCCCACCAGCGTCCCCTCCGTGGTCAGCGGGCTATGCGTCATGGTGGCAGCGCCAGACGAAGCCCCGCCCACTGCCCCGACGACCGGCTTGGCCAGACCAAAATCGAGCAGCTTGATGCCCGACTTGGTCAGCATCACATGGTCCGGCCTGAGATCGCGGTGGACGACGCCGTGGCGATGGGCCTTGTCCAGCGCGTCTGTCATCTGCGCTCCGTATTTCAGCACCTGGTCGGTTGGAAGCGGCCCACGGCGCACGCGCGCGCCCAGGGTCTCACCTTCCAGGTACTCCAGAACCAGGGAGTCGGCGCCTTCGTGTTTTCCGATATCGTACAGAACGCAGATATGTGGATGGGAGGCTGCGAAAGGGCTCGGGCTTCACGCTCGAAACGCTCGCGCAGTTCGGGACTACCGGAGAGATGGTCGGGCAACATTGATGGCGACTTCGCGGTTCAGCCGCGTGTCGCGGGCACGGTAGACTTCCCCCATGCCGCCCGCGCCAGCTGGCGCGACGATCTCGTAAGGGCGAAGCGTGTGCCCGCGGCGAGAGGCATGGCAACTCCAGTGGACGCAGACCTGCTCACTGGGCTTCCCTCGCAACGCGCCGGTGGCAACGGCAGCATCACCGCAGAATGTCACTCTCACGTCAATGATTCCGAGGAATGGCAGTCGCTACGCGCGCCCTCAGCGCTTTGACTTTTCGGCTCTGCACAACAATCTGTAAGAGTATGCATTCTACGCGGCTTTTTGGAAATCGATGAACCAGCTCTTGGTACTGCCCGTCGTTCTGACTTTCCGGGCCGAATGGCTGAGAACCAACAATCACGCGGCCGAGCGCACTCCCGCTGTGGAAAATGGCGGGCCGGGGAAATCGTGGAAATGTCCAAACCCGACCTTTCCCCGATTCCCCCCACCCTTGGAAATCCCGCACAAAACGCGGGATTCCCACATTCCCACCGCGCCGGCGACGGCGGACCGCTTTCACACCCAACA
>CATPBJ010000181.1 GCA_955652395.1 uncultured Terriglobales bacterium
AACGTTCGTAGACCGCCCGGAAATATTCCCACTTCGCCTTGTGCCCCAATCTGCCCTCCTCAAAATCGTCTTTGAGTCGGGTTACATCCTATGTGTCTCGACGGCACCCCCTCCGGTTACATTTAGCATGGCTCGATACGTATCTTTGACTCGCCGTTGCCGCCAAGATAGAATCGGCGCGAGCCCAATGGCATCGTTACAACATCATGCTCAGGGTGGAACCAGAAGGCGGATTTACCGCGATCGTGCCAACCCTGCCGGGCTGCGTCACCTTCGGGCGCACACTGGCCGAAGCGCGGACGATGGCAAAGGACGCGATATCCGGCTATATCGAGCGCCTCAAAAAGCACAAGGAACCGATTCACCGACGACGAAACCCTTGTGGCCTCTTTGGATCTGGAGTGCTCCCGCTAAGAATTAGCCTTCGGAGTTTAATAGAGCTGAATGAACGAGGTTATCCGGTATGGCGAGGCTACCTGCCGTTCGGCCGCGCGATGTCATCAGACTCCTGGAACAGAATGGTTTCGTTCTAGATCGCGCCTCGGGAAGCCACTTTGTCTTCTATCATCCCAGTTTCAAAGCGCCGTGCGGTGGTCGCAAAGCACAACCGAGACATACCTAAGGGAACTCTGCTTTCATGGCTGAGGGAAGCAGGATTCACGCGAGAAGAGATGATCGCGTTCCTAACTCACTCGCCCGCCAGCTGCTTCAGAACCTCTTTGCCAAGCTTTTGCGCCTCGCCGAAGAACTTCTGATATTCGACGAACAGACGATTCAACTCCAGCGACTTGTCCGGTCCAAGCCTTTTGCGCAGAATCATGTCGCGCACGTGGACGGGGTTGGGCAGCATGGCGTCTTCGGTCAGCTCTTCCAGCGCAGTCTTTGGATCGTAGTGATACATAAAAACTCCATTCGTAATTTGGTAATCGGGTAATTGAGCGATTGGAAATCCTTGCTCCCCAATTGTGACTGGGATTTTTAAAATTGCTCGATTACACAATTACCAAATTACAAATTGTTACATCATCTCCGTTCCCCACAAATCGTGCAGGTGGACTATTCCCAAAAGACTGTGCCCGCCATCTACTACCACCAGCGACGTGATCTTTTGTTCTTCCATCAACGCCAGGGCAGTTGCCGCGAATTCATTGGCGCCGATGGTTCTAGGGCTCGCGGTCATGCACGCGGCGGCGGTCAGATCCAGGACATCCTTGCCACGTTTTTCCAGCAAGCGCCGCAAATCGCCATCGCTGATGACACCTACCAATTTCTCGCCATCAACTACGGCAGTTACGCCCAGTTTCTTTCTCGACATTTCATAGATCACATCTGGCATTCTGGTTTGCGGCGTGACTCGCGGCACGGCTTCTCCGGTGTGCATCAGCGACTCGACCTTGGCGAGGCGCTTGCCCAGCTTTCCGCCGGGATGGAGATGGGCAAAGTCTTCTTCCTTGAAGCCGCGTTTCTCGGCGAGAGCCAGGGCCAGCCCGTCGCCCAGGGCCAACATCGCTGTGGTCGAAGCAGTCGGCGCCAGTCCCAACCCACAGGCTTCCTTGGCTACAGAGCAGTCCAATGCCACATCAGCCGCGGCCGCCAAGGTGGACAGGTTTTGTGGGACCGCGGGCGACCCACCCGCGGCTTTTTCGGCGGATTTCTCAAAGACAGGATCTCCCGTCATGCTGATCAGCGGCACCTGCAGCCGCTTGAGGGTTGCCAGCAGCCGCAGAATTTCTTCCGTCTCGCCACTGGCAGAGAGCGCCAGCACCACGTCGCCGCGAACCACCATCCCGAGGTCTCCATGCACCGCGTCCACCGGATGCATGAACAGCGCCGGTGTCCCGGTCGAACTCAGCGTGGCTGCGATCTTCCGCGCAATAATGCCGCTCTTGCCCATGCCTGTGACCACAACCCGGCCGGCGCAGCCGTAGATCAATTCGACGGCGCTATCGAAGGCTGCAGTCATTGGGCCCGCGATGCGATCGGCCAACGCGCGCAAGGCATCAGCCTCGATCCGGACTACGTTTTCGCCCACGTGCTTCATGGAAGAAGACAGATGTTAGCAGAAGGCAGCACTCCGCAGTCAGCACTTGGCGATTGGCACTTAGCAACTAGCCTAAACGGTTGAGCGCACGCCCTACCGCTGAAAGCTGAGAGCTGAGAGCTGCCTCAGAAATGCTCATCCATACTCTGCACCCGTCCCCCCAGGCTTCTGGCTTGAATGGCCCGATCCCAAGGGCCGGCCTGCCAGTTGTCCTTCTGCTTCTCGGGATGGATCCACGGCGGCAAGGTAATTGATAGGTTGAGCGCAATGGCCACGGCGTACGATTCGTACAGCGAACGGAGCTGGGTTAGGTTCTCGTCGAATGCGGCGCCCTCGCCCAGCTTTACTCCACGTTCCGCCAGTTTCTGGCGCAGCCGATTCATTTCTTGCTCGGGCAGCCGGTCCGGGGTGTTGGGGTTGTAGCGCGCATTTACGATCTGGGCCAGGTCAACCACTGCGTGCCGCGCCATGGCGAAGGTGATCTTGGCTTGCTCGGCACGCAATCCGTCCACGCCCGCGATCACCAGCCCGCTGGCATCCAGAATCGTGATCAGCGCTCCCAGCCAGGATTGATTGTTGTGTTGCGAGCGAAAGAAGCTGAGCGCGGGATACGACAGATGGCTCTCCAGCACCTCCGCCGCCCAACGCTCCCAGTCCTTGAAAATCTGGTCGAGTACTGCCTGCTGTGGGCAATTTCCGAACCGGGACAGTAGTTCCGCAGCGGATGGAGGCGACCCCGCCCGGGCGTCGAGCAGGGAAATTTCGATTTCGCGGCGGGAAAACGACGAATAGATGGTCGGTAAGTAACCGATCACCACGCCCAGAAAACCGAAGCCCAAACCGGCTTCCACTACTGCCAGGGCGCGAGCCACGCCGTTGCTGGGGACGACGTCCCCATAACCGAGGGTGAAGAAGGTTTCACCGCTCTGGTAGACCAGGAGGCCAAAGGTAATGGGCTCGCCGCTTAATCGGAAGTGCTCACCCGCTCCGTATTGCAGCAGCGCGAAACCAAAGATCAGCCCGGCCGCCCACAAAATCAGCAGGAAAATCAGCGATAGCGGTCCGAAGTAGCTTAAGAAATTCTCCCGCCGGGCCCGTGACGAAATACGGCTCGCGAGTTTTCGATATGGGATCCAGGTGCGGCGATAGAACCAACTGGTCAGCCGGAAGCTGCGCTGCACCCGCCGGGGCAGAACCACGGTCTCGAACGCATCCAGAAGGATGGCAAGGATGGAAAGAATTCCGGCGATGGCGCAAAAGATGTGCATCACGCGATAGGATGGCGGGAATGGTAGCAGATTCAGTGGGAGCTGACAGGCGCTCCATGGCCGTCATTCATCGTAATCGATTTTCCTGAAGCCGCCGAGCGTCGGGCGGCGTCCAGAATTTCGGCAACGATAACATTAGTTTCCAAAGACGAAGGCGCGCCGGGTGCGACTCCGTCCAGCACGACTGCGCGTAATAGCGACAATGAATCATCATAAGGAGCAGCCACCGGCTTGGCCGCCATCAGTTGCTCCTCTCCTCCCTTCAGTCGCACCCGCACGTCGTCGTGGCGGACCGTGATCACGTAGCCAGTCTGGCCGTAAACTTCCATATCCTTCCGGTCGAACGGCCAGTTCCATGAAGGTTGCAGAATGGCCTGTGCCTTGGGATAGGTCAGGATAACGGTCGCCTCGTCATCCACTCGCGGATAGATTTCCGGCTTGATCCGCTGGGTAACGGCGGTCACCGATGTGGGCCGTTGGCCATCCATCAGCCAGGTCATCAAATCGGCGCCGTAGCAGCCGAAATCATAAAGCGCTCCACCACCGTTCAGTTTGGGATCGTTCAGCCAGGCCAGGAATTCGGGCTGAACATTGATTTCCTTCGGGCCCTGATGACCGTCGTGGACGACAACCTTGCGAATCTCGCCGATCGCTTTGTCGTGAACCATGTCATAGGCCGCATGATTGCTGCGATACCACGACGTCTCGTAGTTCACCAGCACCTGGATCTTGCCGCGCGCCGCGTTCGCGATGGCGTGTGCATCCTCGGCACTGACTGCCAGCGGCTTTTCCATCATGACGGGCACACCGTGGCGGGCGCATATTTCTACCACTTTTCGGTGGTCGTACGTATTGGTGTATGCCAGGACGACTTGCGGGTGGGTCCTTTGCAGCATGTCTTCGAGATCGGCAAAGATCAAATTGCGGTCGAGGCCAAACTGCGCCACATAACGTGCTGCGACTTGCTGGTCGGGCTCGGCGAATCCGACAATCTGGATGTCAGGTCGATGCAGCGAGCGCTGGAGAAAGCCCTCGACGTGACCGTGAACCATGCCCGCGATGGCGACCCGAAGCGGGCCGGCAGGTGCGGGGGTTTGTGCGCCCGAGGCTGTGAACGTTGTAAGTAAACCAGCGGCGAGGATTGCGTGGACCAGATGTTTCATTGCGACCTCTGACCTACGGGGTAATGCCCGGCGGAAATGGTAGCAGACTCAGGGGTGAAATCGGGTTACGGTTTTACATGGGCGGCGGTCAGTGCATTCTGTATCGCCTGCAACTCTTTCAAGACCCCACGCAGTTTGGTTGACTCCAGCGCGTTGGCTCCGTCGGACTTCGCTTCCTTGGGATTGTCGTGGACTTCCATGAATATTCCGTCTACACCCGCTGCCACTGCCGCGCGCGCCAATACCGGGATGAACTCAGGCTGTCCTCCGCTCACCGCGTGATCTCCCTCAGCAGCCGATGACGGAAGCTGTACCGAATGCGTGGCGTCGAAAACCACGGGAACAAATTTTCGCATGATAGCCAGGGACCGCATATCCACTACCAGGTTGTTATAGCCGAAGCTCGATCCGCGCTCTGTCACGAATACTTTGTCATTGCCCGCGGTGCGGCATTTCTCCACGATGTGCCGCATATCAGCGGGCGAGACGAACTGGCCCTTCTTGATGTTCACCACGCGCTCGGTCATCGCGGCGGCTACAACAAGATCGGTCTGACGGCAGAGGAAAGCCGGAATCTGCAAAATGTCCGCGACTTCGGCCACCTTGGCAACGTCGGCGGTTTCGTGCACGTCGGTAAGGACGGGCACGTGCACTTCATCTTTCACTTTTTTCAGGATGCGCAGGCCTTCCGTTAGCCCAGGGCCGCGATAGCTGCGAAGGGAGGTGCGGTTGGCCTTATCGTAGGACGCCTTGAAGATACAAGGAAAATTCAGCGAGCGCGTAACGCCCTTGATTACCTCCGCCATGAAGAGAACATGCTTCTCGCTCTCGATCACGCAGGGGCCGGCAATGAGAAAGAGGTTGCCAGCGCCAATCCGCACATTGTCGATCTGAAAAGAAGTGGTCATGTTCGAACCACGGAGGACTGAGAACATCAACTGCGTTCGAAGTTTTCCTTGGTGTCCTCTGCGGTTAGCTACCTTTTTCCTACTTTCTCCGGCCGGTGGAACATCTCCACTTCAGACGCTGTCTTGTCCGCCCGCCGCTTCAGCCCATGCTCGTATGCGGCGCCCACGAATGTCCTGAACAGGGGATGCGGCTCCAGAGGCTTTGATTTGAACTCGGGATGGAACTGGCAGCCGATGAAGTGCGGATGATCGGGCAACTCCACCATCTCCACGTAAGTTCCGTCGGGAGTCGAACCGGAAATCCGCAACCCGCCTGCGGTCAGGGTTTCCTCGTACTCACGGTTGAATTCATAGCGATGGCGATGACGCTCGCTGACCTCCAGCTTGCCATAGATTTTGTGCGCCAGGGTTCCGGGCTCGATCTTGCAGGTCCAGGCCCCCAGCCGCATGGTTCCGCCCAGTTCCTCCACTCCGCGCAGTTCACGCAGTTTGTAGATCACTCGGTGGGGCGTCGCAGGATCGAATTCGCTGGAATTGGCGTCTGTCAATCCGCACACGTTGCGGGCGAATTCGATGCACGCCGTCTGCATGCCCAGGCAAATACCAAAATATGGGACCTTATTTTCGCGAGCGTAACGGATCGCAATCAGCATGCCTTCGATGCCGCGCTTGCCAAAGCCGCCCGGTACCAGCAGCCCGTCATAGTCTGCGAGCTGTTCTTCGTAGGTGCGGTCCCCGGTTTCGAGCCCTTCGGCTTCAATCCAGTTCAGATTCAATTTCAGGTTGTGCGCCAGAGCTCCGTGAACCAGCGCCTCTTTCAGCGACTTGTAGGAATCTTCGTACTCTACGTACTTGCCCACAATCCCAATCGTGACTTCGGCCTTCGGGTTGTAGACCCGGTGCACGATTTCCTCCCAATCCTTCAGGTCGCGATCCTTGGCTTCCAGCCGCAGGTACCGGAGCACCAGCGAGTCGACGCCTTCATGCGAAAACACCAGCGGCACTTCGTAAATGGAGGCAACATCCTTCGCCGTGATAACCGCCTCTTCTTCCACATTGCAGAAGAGCGCAATTTTTGACTTGATCTCTTTCGCGAGAAACCGGTCGGTGCGGCAAAGCAGAATGTCGGGCTGGATCCCGATACTGAGAAGCTCTTTCACCGAGTGCTGCGTCGGCTTGGTCTTGAGTTCCTGGGCGGCGGCGATAAACGGCACCAGGGTGACGTGCATGAATAAAGTGTGGTCGCGGCCCAGTTCTTGCCGCATTTGCCGGATCGCCTCCATGAAGGGGAGCGACTCAATGTCGCCCACCGTGCCTCCAACTTCAACGATGGCGACATCCACGTCCTGCGCCACCTTCTTCATCGCAGCTTTGATCTCATTGGTGACGTGGGGAATCACCTGTACGGTCTTGCCCAGATAATCGCCGCGCCGCTCCTTGGCGATGATCTGTTCGTAGATCCGCCCCGTGGTCCAGTTGTTGTCGCGAGAAAGTTTGGCGTGAGTGAAGCGTTCGTAGTGGCCCAGGTCGAGATCGGTCTCGGCCCCGTCGTCGGTGACAAATACTTCTCCATGTTGGAAAGGCGACATGGTGCCCGGATCGACGTTGAGATAAGGATCAAACTTCATCAGGTTGACCTTCAGCCCGCGACTCTCCAGCAGGCAGCCCATCGAGGCCGCCGCCAGTCCCTTGCCCAACGAAGACACCACACCCCCGGTCACAAAGATGTACTTTGCCGACATCGATTCCTCACCTTAAATTGTCTTGGAGATTTTGTGCAGGATGGGTGCACGACCAATTATGCCAGAAATGTTTTCGGGTGCCTAGGAATAGTTTATTCGCAAGAAGCGAGGTCGATGCAGCGGAACCTGTGTATTGCGCTCTAGTGTAAAGAAGACGATCTTGCGGAGTACACTGGGCAGCAGAAGGTGCATCCTACTAGTTGATTTTATGCGTCAGGTTTATCGTCTCGTAATCGGCCTGCTGGCGGGAACTACTTTGTTTCTTTCGGTGGCGACGCCTGTGCCCGCGCAGGAACTCGCCAAACGCCTCATCCTCACCGATGGTACCTACCAGCTTGCCACCAGATGGGAGGTCAAGGGTGAGCGTGTGCGCTACCTCAGCGCGGAGCGCAATGAGTGGGAAGAAGTCCCCAAATCGATGGTGGATTGGGCGGCGACCGACAAGTACGAAAAAGACCGTGCCGCAGGCAAGCCCGCTCCGGAGGCGGTGGCGCTCGACAAGGAGTTAGAAGCCGAGCGCCAGGCCGACGAAGCCAGATCTCCCCATGTCGCGCCGGGCCTGCGTTTGCCCGACGACGGTGGCATAATCCTGCTCGACACTTTCCAGACCCAACCCCAGTTGGTCGAATTGCAACAGAGCAGCGGTGAGCTCAACCGGAACATGAAGGGCAACATATTGCGCGCCACGATCAATCCAATTGCCAGTACCAAGCAAATCATTGAGCTGCCCGGGTTGCACGCCAAAATTCAGGCGCACGTCACCGTCCCCGCGATTTACATTAATTTGGAGCAGCAGGATCAGCTCGACAAGGCAACCCAGATTGCCGAGAAGTCAAAAGAGCAGGAATTGCCCTGGGACCGTTTCCGCATCGTGCGTCTGCAAAGCAACAAGGACAAGCGCATTGTCGGCGACATCAAGATCGCGATCTACGGCAAGGTCAGCCAGGAACAAAAGCTGGTGCCGACCTCTGCAAGCAAGCTCACCGGCGGGTGGGTCAAGCTAACGCCATCCAGCGATCTCGAGCCCGGGGAGTATGCCGTAATCGAGTTGTTGGGAAAAGATGGAATGAATCTCTACGTCTGGGATTTTGGCGTCAATCCATCCGCCGGTGCCAACGCGACCGCCTGGAGACCCGACGCTTCCGCCAGCAAGCCGCCTCCGGACAAACCTAAAGAATTGGAGAAGAGGTAGGTAGACCCCAGCCCTCAGCCTTCTGCCCTCAGTCCTGAAAATCGTGATGACAGAACGGCATGATGACAGAACGGCGTTGACCCTGGTCGCGCCTGCCGTTAAACTGGCCTCGATTTTTCATTACCTCAGGACTCGCCTTTGAAAGTTTATCGTTCCACCCGCCAGCTGCTGGCTGACGTCGAACGCTTGCTCGCGGCAAGCCGTCCATCGGCGCACCATTCTCCGCTGGAGGACGTGATCGATTTGCTTTGCCGCGGCCGTCACTATGCCTGGGTCGGCATTTTCCTCGCTGTCGGCGAAGATACGCGCCAGCCTTCGTTGGGTGCGGAGAGCGATACCCCGGGTGAATTCAGGTTTCCGGAAACTCGCTCCAAGATACTCATCTCCATGAAGCTGGCTTCGCGGGAACTGGGAGTCCTGAGTGTTGAGAGCGATCGCGAAAATGCTTTTGGTGCGGAAGACCGGGTATTGCTGGAAGGCGTGGCCGACATCCTGGCGCGCTTCCTGACTGGTCGGGGAAAGTATCTCGCTCGCAGGGCTCGCACTGACGCGTCTCGGATGGAACGGGCGAGGACGCCCGTCACTCCACTAGACTAGGCTCGATGGAGTGCGCGAGCGTCCGTGTGCTCGGGCCACGGTGAAGCCGGCGATTTGTCAGCTCAATCCCGACCCAACTTTGCAGCCTCTTCCTGAATCCGCCTCCACGCCCTCTCAACATGCCGCCCCGTGGTGTTTGTCTGCCCCACGCAAAGCCGCAACGTGAGGCAGTCGTTCAGCCGAGTATGGGTGAGATAAAGGTCCCCGCTGCGGTTGAGCCCATCCATCAAAGTTTGATTGCTTTCGTCTCCGCCCTTGTGGCGGAAGCACACGAGGTTCAAGGGTACCGGCGCGGCTATCTCAAAGCGGTTGTCGTCCTTGACCCACGCGGCAAACCGCTGCGCCAACTCGACGTGCTGCCGGATGTGATGCTGCAACCCTTCGACCCCGTAGTGCCGGATTACGAACCAAAGCTTGAGCGCCCGGAAACGTCGACCGAGCGGAATCTGCCAGTCGCGATAGTCGATCACGGCGCCGGTTTCCGTGGCCTTATTGCGCAAGTATTCCGGCAGCACGCTCAGAGTCTGGATGAGCGCCTTACGGTCCTCGACATAAAAGCAATCACAGTCGAAATTAGTGAACATCCATTTGTGCGGATTGAAGCAATAGCTGTCGGCACACTCCAGACCGGCATGGGTGTGACGAAATTCAGGACAAAGCGCGGCCGTGCCCGACATGGCGGCGTCGACGTGTAGCCAGAGTTTGTGCTCGCGGCCGATGCGGGCAATTTCAGGCACTGGATCGATCGCATTCGAAGAAGTCGTGCCCACGGTAGCGCAGACAAAAAATGGGACTAGGCCCGCGCTTTGGTCCTGCACGATCTGCCGCGCCAGGGCCTCGGGACGCATGGCAAACGTTTCGTCGACCTCGATCAGGCGCAGATTGTCCCGTCCGATGCCGGCCACCTGAGCCCCTTTCTCCAGCGAAGAGTGCGCCTGGGACGAAGTGTAGGCCACCAGTTTGCCATCGCAGCCATAGCGATTGCTGGCGAAGTTTGTGGCTCGCTCCCGCGCCGCCAGCAGTGCGCACAGCGACGCGCTCGATGCTGTGTCATGGATGACTCCCCCGCCGCTGCCCGTGGAAAGAAACTTCTGCGGCAGGTCGAGCATGTGAACTAGCCAGTCCAGGACGTGGGTTTCCAGTTCGGTGCAGGCAGGGCTAGTGGCCCACAACATTCCCTGCACTCCCAGCCCTGAAGAAAGGAGGTCGCCAAGAATCGCCGGGCCGGAAGCATTCGAAGGAAAGTAGGCGTAGAAATTCGGCGATTGCCAGTGCGTAAGGCCGGGAAGGATCAGCTTTTCCATGTCGGCCAAGATGGCCGGGAACGCCTCGCCTTTTGCCGGAGGATCGGCCGGTAGCGACGCCCGAACCTGTCCGGGTTCAGCCCGCGAAAGCACCGGGAACGACTCAATGCGCGCGTAATAGTCGGCGATCCAGTCGACTACAGTATGCCCGTGGCGACGGAATTCGTCCGGGGTCATGTGAAACGTCTTCTCGCTGGCCATTCGTTCTCCGTGCAAAACGAGATCTCAGTCTGGTTTAGGATGTTCTTCGTGTACCTTCGTGTCCTTGGTGGTTGATCGTCTTAAGCAGGAAGCTCATCCCAACCGTCCGTAATACACCCGCGTGTCGTACTCGAACGTCACCCGCGCGTTGACCTGATACTCAGCAAATATCCGCCTCAGTTCGCGCAGCATAGGCGCATAGCCCGCATCGCTGGCCTGTGGGGTATAGGAAGAAGACAGCAATCGGCCTTCGAGGGCCGGATAGTCGAAGTCCTGGTGATAGTCAAAAGTGCGAGCCTCAAATCGCGAGGGCGCGAAAAACATCTCAATCTGCTGCGTGGCACGCTCGGAGCGCACATCCTGATAGTCGGTGCCGTACTCGACCAGCAACTGCTCGTAGGCGCGGAGAAATGGCGTTGATCCAGTGCGCCGTTCGTTCCACAACAGCACCGTCCAAGCGCCGGGCCGGCCGATGCGAATGAATTCGCGCCGCGCCTTCTCCCGATCAAACCAGTGCGCCGCCTGGGCAGCCGTAACAAAGTCGACACTGTGATCGGCCAGAGTCGTGGCTTCAGCCGTGCCCGCGACGCTGGTGAAAGTTGGGTAGGAGCGCAGAAATTCTTCCCCTGCGTTGCGCATCTGGGCATTCGGCTCCACGCCGAATACGCGGTTGCCGTTTTCCAGGAGCATACGCGTGAAAATGCCAGTGCCGGAAGCCACATCGGCGATGACGGAGGCGGCGGCTAGACCACATTCTTTGTTCAGCAGATCAAGAGCGGCCGAGGGATAGGCGGGCCGGTAGCGAACGTAATTTCCAACACGCGATGAAAAGCGCTGGGTTGAGTCCTGCACGGCCATAAAATAGTTTAACGCGGGAAGCCGACCGATCAATGTAGGCGCGAGCTTCATCGCTCGTACTGCGGCGCCACGCATGACTCCGCACGAGCGAGGGCGCTCGCGTCTACATTCGCCCAAATCCAGCTTAATTGTTAAATTAGAAGTCTTACATGCGCCTCGTCGTCAAAGTCGGAACCAGTCTCATTGCGCCCGGTGGCCGCATCGACACCACGCGCATGCGGGCGCTGGTCGACCAACTCGATCTTTCCCGCCACGAGTATCTGATCGTCAGCTCCGGAGCGATCGCTTCCGGCATGACCCACCTGGGTCTTCGCCAACGACCGTCAACCGTGCCTCTGATGCAGGCCTGTGCCGCGGTGGGGCAAAGCTTGCTCATGCACACTTACGAACAACTTTTTTTCGGCAAGAAAGTCGTAGCCCAGCTGTTGCTCTCGAGCGACGACTTCACTTCGCCCATCCGCTATCGCAACCTCCAGAATGCGCTGCATGAGTTGCTGAAGCTCGGCGTGGTGCCGGTGGTGAATGAGAATGACAGCGTCTCGGTGCGCGAACTGGTAGGAGCATTTGGCGACAACGATGAACTGAGTGCCTTGTTGGCCACCGCAGTCCAGGCGGACTGGTTGCTGCTGCTCACCGATGTCGACGGTTTCTATTTTCCCAACGGCAAACGGCTGCGCCTCCTGCGTACGATACGCCAGCTGACCCCGCATATGGAAGCCGTCTGCACTGGCCAGGGCAAACAAGGCACGGGAGGCATGCGCTCCAAGTTGCGCGCGGCCAAATTGGCGAGCGAAGCCGGCGCCAACGTCGCCATCGCGAATGGACGCCATGCCCACGCCATCCTGTGGGCCCTCGAGCGCAAGATCGGGACCTATTTTCCTCCTCAGCGGAGAAAGTCTTCCGATGGCAACTAGCATCCGCTCTTCCATCTCGACTCGCGACAAGCTTCTGCGGGCACAGCACGCTGCAGCCCAGTTGGCACAGCTCACGACGGCTGAAAAGAATGCCGTCCTGCTGGCGATGGCGGATGCAATCGCAGCCAATGTCGCGGGCATTACTGAAGCAAACCAGGCGGACCTTGAAGAATCCGGCCTGGCTGGCGCAATGCGCGACCGGCTACAGCTCACCCCCGAGCGCATCGCCGCCATGGTGTCGGGCGTGCGTGAAGTGGCCAGCCTTCCGGATCCGGTTGGCGAAACCCTGGCTGAGTGGACCCGGCCCAACGGTTTGCGTATCCGCAAAGTGCGCGTTCCTATGGGCGTGGTGGGTGTCATCTACGAATCGCGGCCGAATGTGACGGTGGACTGCGCATCTTTAGTGCTCAAGACCGGCAACGCCATTGTGCTGCGTGGCGGCAAGGAAGCGGTCCACAGCAATCAGAGACTGGTTGAGATAATGAATCGCGTGAATGGAGTTCCCGAGGGCGCAATCGAGCTGCTGGACTCGAGCACACGCGATTCAGTGCACGAACTGATCAAGGCGCGCGGGCTGGTGGACGTGCTAATCCCGCGCGGCGGGCCGGGTCTGATTTCCGTTGTCGCCGACCACGCCACCGTGCCCGTAATCGAGACCGGAGCAGGGAACTGCCACATCTTCGTGGACGAGTCCGCCGATTTCGAAATGGCGGACGGCATCGTGATCAATGCCAAGACGCAGCGTCCGTCAGTGTGCAATGCAGCGGAGAAACTGCTGCTACACCAGCGCATCGCGGCGGAATATGTTCCGCGCATCGTGAAGAAGCTGCTCGATAGCGGCGTCGAGGTGCGCGGCGATGATGAGACTCGCCGATTGGCGGCGGGAATGCGTGTCGCCCGCGCCGAAGCTCAGGATTGGAGCGAAGAATATCTGCGGCTGTGCATCGCGATTCGGGTGGTAGCGAACCTCGAAGACGCGATTGCCCACATCAACCGCTATTCCACCAAAAACTCCGAAGCGATTGTGACCAGCAATGAAGCTAAAGCGCGCCTGTTTCTGCGCCTGGTCGATTCTGCGGTCGTGTACTGGAATGCCTCGACCCGCTTCTCCGATGGAGGAGAATTCGGGTTCGGCGCGGAGATGGGCATCAGCACCCAAAAATTGCACTGCCGCGGACCCTTCGCCCTGGCGGAATTGACTTCGGCTAAGTACGAAGTGACCGGCAGCGGACAAACCAGATAGAGCGGTTAAGCTTCCGTAAGCGTGCGAATAGCGCCGCGATGCTTTCTGGATGAGGTGAACGACGTTGTTGCAGGCCGGCGACCTGGCGCCCGATTTCGAAGTTACCGTTCTGGTGGGCGGGGTGAGAACGCAGTTCCGCCTTTCCGAGCAGCGCGGCAAGCGCAATCTGGTACTTGTCTTTTACCCGACAAACCGGGAGCCGGTCAGCGCACAGCAGATGATTTCTTACCAGCTGGAGCGGGAAAAGTTTGTGACCTGGCAGGCAGAAGTGCTGGGCATCAGCGTGGACTCGATCATGAACACCACCTCCTGGGAGCGCGAGATTGGCCCCTTTGATTTCCTGCTGGGAAGCGATTTCTGGCCGCACGGAGAAGTCAGCCGCCGCTACGGCGTACTGCGGGAAGTCGATCCCTTCCGGGGCGCCAGTGATCGCGCTATTTTCGTGGTCGACAAAGCCGGTGCGATCCGGTTCGGCAAGACATATCCCGTGGACCGGCTTCCAGATCTCGAGGAAACGCTCGATGCGCTGCGTGAGCTCGCAAGAACCTGAAGGCGCGAGCGCAGCGGCACCCGCACAGGAGCCCGATGAAATTTATTTCCGCAGCGGTCATCCCCTTTTTCTTTCTTTCCATTCTTTTCCTGGGCAAGGTCAGCGGAACTTCGCGATCAGCTCTCCCCGCGAAAGACGCCACTGCTGCTCCGCTTTTTGGCTTCCGCGACTCGGCTGACGAGATCGCGCTGGAGAGCCGCTTCCTGGCCGGGCCCGATCCAAAGCTTGCGGAAGAGCATCTGCGTATCCTGACCCAGGCGCCGCACATGGCCGGTACCCCTGAGGACAAGGCGACCGCCGACTACGTCGGCCAGAAATTCCGTGACGCCGGTCTCGAAACCGAGATGGTCGAATACCGGGTTTGGATGAATTACCCGGCTGAAATCAGCGTGGACATGACCGCACCCACTTACGTCACCATGCATGGCCCCACGCGTGAATGGGTCAGTGACGATCCCTATCAGGACGATCCGCGCGTGGTGATGCCCTTTAACAGCATGTCGCCGTCGGGAGACGTCGAGGCCGAAGTGGTCTACGCGAATTATGGATCGCCCGACGATTTTCAGAAGCTCGAGCAGATGAAGATCGATGTGCGCGACAAGATCGTGCTGGTCCGCTACGGGCAGAACTTTCGTGGGGTGAAAGCGTTCGTGGCGCAGGAGCACGGCGCGGCGGGCGTGTTGATCTACTCCGATCCTGCCGACGACGGTTGGAGGCACGGAGATAAATACCCACAGGGTCCCTGGCGTCCGGATACCGGCGTGCAGCGTGGCTCTATCGGCTACATGTTTCAGTTTCCCGGCGATCCCACGACGCCGGGTATCGCCTCGGTGCCATCGCTTCCGGATTCCAAACGCACCCCTCCCGAACAGTCGGCGCAGTTGCCCAGGATTCCCACCACGCCGCTTTCCTACGCTGACGCGTGGCCGATTCTCGAGCACTTGGGAGGACCGGACTCGCCTCGCGATTGGCAGGGCTCACTCCCCTTCACCTACCACGTTGGACCCGGTCCGACCAAAGTGAAGATTCACCTCAAGCAGGACTATAGGTTCCGCACCATCTGGGATGTCATCGGTCGTGTACGGGGCAGCGAGCTGCCGGACGAGTGGGTGGTGGCAGGCAATCATCGCGATGCCTGGGTGTATGGCGCCGTGGATCCCAACAGCGGCACGGCGGCGATGCTGGAAGCGGTTCACGGAATCGGGGATCTGCTGAAGTCGGGCTGGAAACCGAAGCGTAGCATCGTAGTCGGCAGCTGGGACGGCGAGGAAGAAGGACTGATCGGTTCCACGGAATGGGGTGAGCAGCACGAAACGGAACTGGCTAACGCCGTCGCTTATTTCAACATGGATGTAGCGGTGTCCGGCTCAAAGTTCGGGGCGTCGTCGGTGCCCACTCTTAAGCAGTTTCTCCGCGACGTGACCAAGGTCGTGCCTAGTCCCAGGGGCGGCATGCTCTACGACGAATGGCGAAAGACCCAATCGGGAGCAGACGCCGAGCGCAGCCCGACACAAGCCATTGGCGATATTGAACGCTTCCCGGCAGCCCCGTCCCCGTTCAATGTGCCCGTCGGGGACCTGGGCAGCGGATCAGACTATACCGTCTTCCTGCAGCATCTCGGCGTGCCGTCGTCGGACGTGAGTTCGACCGGATCGTATGGCGTGTACCACTCTGTCTTCGACAACTTCAACTGGTTCAAAAAGTTTGGCGATCCGGATTTTGCTTACGAGCAGGAGATGGCACGTGTTTTTGGACTCGAAGCGATTCGCATGGCTGATTCTGATGTGTTGCCCTACGACTACGAACAGTATGGCAAGGAAATCACCGACTATGTGGACGCCGCAAAGAGGAAGTCGGAGGCTGTATTCGGAGGCCATCCACCGAATTTTGCCGACGTGATTCGCGCCGCCCACCAGTTCGAACAGGCCGGAGCCAGAATCCGCCACAAGCAGGAAAGTCCAGGGAATGGGTGTGCGCGACTCAATCAGGCTTTGCGCCAGGCGGAACGCGCCTTGCTAGTTCCGGAGGGACTGCCCAACCGGCCCTGGTTCCGTCACGTCATTTATGCTCCCGGGCAGTACACGGGCTACGCCGCAGTAGTGATTCCGGGCGTGAACGAAGCCATTGACAAGCACGATCTGGAACGGACCCGGCAGCAAATCGCGGTTCTGACCGCGGCCCTCAATCGAGCGGTGAAAGTGTTGGAGGGGTATCGTTGATTGTGCCAAGCAACGCGTTGGGACAGATTCTGAGGACCCTGCCCTCGGCCGCCGCAGCGACTTTTCTTGCCCTATTTCCGATTGTGAATCCCTTGGGTGGGATTCCGCTGTTTTTCGCGCTGACCTCCGACTTTTCCCCCAGCGAGCGCAACCGGACCGCCTTAAAGACCGCGGCGTATGTGTTCGGCATCCTGGTAGTCTTCATGTTTTTCGGTCGCTTCGTGCTCAACTTCTTCGGAATTTCTCTGCCCGTGCTGAAGATTGCGGGAGGACTCATCGTGGCCCATACAGCCTGGGGCATGGTGACCGCGACTACCCGCATCACCCCGGCGGAGAGCGACGAGGCCGCCGAGAAGACCGACATTTCCCTGACCCCGATGGCCATGCCGATGCTTGCCGGGCCGGGCTCGATCGGCGTAGTGATGGGTCTAGCCGCCAACGCCGACAGCATGACCACTTACCTGGGCATGGTGATCGGGATCACGGCGCTCGCCCTCAGTGTGTATTTGTTTCTGCGTCTGGGAGGACCCCTGGTGGCGAGGTTAGGCCCGGGAGCGGTCGCCGGCATCACCCGCATCTTCGGGTTTCTTATCTTCGCGGTCGCGGTGCAGCTGGTTTGGGACGGTGTAGCAGACTTCAGGTCATAGAAAAGGACTACTTCAGGCTGACCAGCTTGTCTACCAGCCCCGAATAGTCCTTCTTCTCCAGACCGTGAACCTGCTTGTTGTACTCATCCACTTTGCTGGAATAGTTCATCGAGCAGAATTTCGGGCCGCACATGGAGCAGAAGGCTGCTTCTTTGTAGTAATCGTCGGGCAGTGTTTCGTCGTGCATCGAACGCGCCGTCTCGGGATCGAGTGACAACGCAAACTGTTTTTCCCAATCAAACTTGTAGCGGGCATAGCTGAGCGCGTCGTCGCGATCCTGCGCGCCGGGGCGACGCCGCGCCAAGTCAGCCGCGTGCGCCGCGATCTTGTACGCGATGATTCCATCTTTCACGTCTTTTTCATTGGGCAAACCGAGGTGTTCCTTGGGCGTGACGTAGCATAGCATCGCAGCGCCATGCCATCCGATCATGGCTGCCCCGATCGCCGAAGTGATGTGGTCGTAGCCGGGAGCGATGTCCGTTACCAGTGGGCCCAGGGTGTAGAACGGCGCTTCGTAGCAGAGCTCTTTTTCCTTGTCTACCTGCTCCTTGATCTTGTCCAGGGGCACGTGGCCGGGACCTTCGATCATGACCTGCACGTCGTACTCCCAGGCTTTCTTGGTCAGTTCCCCAAGAGTCTTGAGTTCCGCGAACTGGGCTTCGTCGCTGGCGTCGGCGATGCAGCCGGGCCGCAGGCCATCGCCCAGGGAAAACGAGACATCGTGCTTCACAAAAATCTTGCAGATGTCGTCAAAGCATTCATATAGAAAATTCTGTTGGTGATGATGCGCCATCCACTGCGCCAGAATCGCTCCGCCGCGGCTGACGATGCCGGTGATGCGCTTCGAAACCATGGGCAGGTATTGAATGAGCACGCCGGCATGGATGGTCATGTAGTCCACGCCCTGCTCCGCCTGCTCTTCGATCACTTCCAGCATCACGTTCTTGTTGAGATCTTCAATCCGTTTAACCCGCGAGATAGCTTCATAGATGGGCACGGTTCCGATCGGGACCGGCGAGTGGCGGAGGATCGCTTCGCGAATTTCATGGATGTTGCCGCCGGTCGAAAGGTCCATTACGGTGTCGGCGCCGAAGTGCACGGATGTGTGCAGCTTCTTAAGCTCTTCCTCGATGTTCGAGGTCACGGCCGAGTTCCCGATGTTGGAATTGATCTTGCATAGCGAGGCCACACCGATGCACATGGGTTCGAGCTCGGGATGATTGATATTGGCGGGAATAATCATCCGCCCGCGGGCGACTTCGTCGCGAACCAGTTCGGGCGCAAGCTTTTCGTGGTGAGCCACATAGCACATCTCATCCGTGATCTCTCCCTTGCGCGCGTAGCGCATCTGGGAGAAATTACCGTCCACATTCCGCGATTTGCGACTCGCAATCCACTCTGCCCGTGGTTTGGGAACACTGTGTCCGTTGCTGCCGTTGGAGGTCATTGGGCCAATTTGTCCTTATCCGTGTCTGCCAAGATTATACGCTGCATCGCGCGGAGGGTCGGGGCGCGAACCATCGTAACCGCAAAGAGCGAAAGGACGCAGAGCAAACACAGGCCGAGAGTCCTTCTTTGCGTCTTTGCGGAGTCTCTTTGCGCTCTTTGCGGTAGGCTTTTGCCCGCGAACCATCCCATCACATTTCCCACGCTTGTCCGTCTAAGCCCGAGGCCCTAAAATCGACGCTTTGTTAGTGAGGTCACACATGCGCTCACCCCACCTCCTGGCGGCAATTCTCTTGCTGCTCGCCCTCACCGGTTTCGCTCAGTCCGCTCCCTCCCCACCGCCCGTAAGTCTGGACGCGATCGACAAGACCGTCGACCCGTGTGTCGACTTCTACCAGTATGCCTGTGGCAACTGGCTGAAGACCGCGGAAATTCCGCCGGACCAGACGTCCTGGGTAAGCTTCATCGAGATTGATGAACGAAATGCCGCCATCCTGCGCGAGATTCTGGAGAAAGCTGCCGCCACCGGCGCAGGACGCGATCCCATCACCCAAAAAATCGGCGATTACTACGGTTCCTGCATAGACGAAAGTGCCGCCAATGCCCACGGAGCGGAGCCACTGAGGCCGGAACTCAAGCGTATCGCAAATGCGAAAGACAAGGCCGCACTGATCGAAGCCATTGCCCGGGTTCATCTGATCGGGCCCAACCCGCTGTTTGGTTTTTATTCGTCGCCGGACCTGCACAGCGCCAACGACGTGATCGCCTACATTGACCAGGGCGGCTTGTCGCTGCCCGACCGCGATTACTACCTCAAGGATGACCCGAAGATGGCGGCCGCGCGGAAAAGCCTGGTGGAGTATGCGACCGAGCTGTTCACGTTGAGCGGGCAATCTCCGAAACAAGCCGACGATGCGGCGCAGACGGTCTTGCGCATTGAGACCGCCCTCGCTAAAGCTGCCATGGACCGCACCGCGCGCCGCGACCCCAAGACCCGCGATCACAAGATGACTCGCCCAGAAGCCGTTACCCTAGCGCCCAATTTCTATTTGAATCGTTATTTTGCGGCCATGGGCACGCCCCAGTTTTCCAGTTTGAACGTTTCCAACCCGGATTTCTTCAAGCAGGTGAACGGTGTCCTGGGAGCGGAATCGCTCGACGCCCTGCGAACGTATGTGGTCTGGCACCTCATGGACGGGACCGCACCTTGGCTTTCCCAGCCCTTCGTGGACGCCAATTTCAAGATGCATAAGGCATTGACCGGACAATCTGAGATCAAGCCGCGCTGGAAACGCTGCGTGAGGTCAGCCGACGACGCCCTGGGCGAGGCGCTGGGCCAGCGCTACGTCGAGCAAGTTTTCGGTGCTGAGGGCAAACAGCGCATGTTAAAGATGGTGGACGCGCTGGAAAAGAGTCTCGACCAGGACATCCGCACCCTGCCCTGGATGACCGAAGAAACTAAAAAACAAGCCAAAGCGAAACTGGACGCAATTCGCAACAAGATCGGCTATCCCGATGTCTGGCGTGATTACAGTTCACTCAACATCGTGCGCGGCGATCTGCTGGGAAATTTCCTGCGAGCGAACGAATTTGAATCGCGCCGCCAGATTGCCAAGATCGGCAAGCCGGTGGACCGCAACGAGTGGCAGATGACGCCGCCCACGGTCAATGCCTATTACAGTTCGGCGAGGAATGAAATCGTGTTTCCGGCGGGCATTCTGCAGCCGCCTTTTTTTGACAAGCAGGCTGACGATGCCGTGAATTTTGGTGGCATCGGGATCGTCATCGGCCACGAACTGACTCATGGTTTTGACGATCAAGGGCGCAAGTTCGACCCGCAAGGCAATCTGCGCGACTGGTGGACGGCACAGGATGGCACGGAATTTGAAAAACACGCCAGCTGCATCTCTGACGAGTACAGCAGCTTCGTCGCCGTAGACGATCTGAAACTCAATGGCAAGTTGACCTTGGGCGAAAACACAGCCGACAACGGCGGTGCGCGCATCGCGCTGATGGCGCTGGAGCAGATGATGGCCGACGGCCAGTCCGGCCCAGCGGCGCAAATCAGCAACGGCTACACGCCGCAGCAACGCTTCTTCCTCGGCTTCGGCCGCGCCTGGTGCGAAAAGCGGCGTCCGGAATATTCGCGCATGCTGGTCAGCGTCGATCCCCATTCTCCAGGAAAATACCGCGTGAATGGCGTAGTGCAAAACATGCCCGAGTTCCAGAGGGCGTTTAACTGCAAGGCTGGTCAGCCGATGGTGCGGGAGAACGCCTGTCGGGTGTGGTGAGACAGCCACCATAGACCACGCGGGGTAGCTGCCCTCAGCTGTCCGGCCGAGCAACGGCTCCGCTGGGTTTAGCTCGCCGGAAAAGCGGCCGAGCTTTGCTCGACGGGACAGCTGAGGGCAGCTACCCCGCGTGGTTTGTGGCCAATCTTCTGGCAGTCCTGCGTTGACTTTGTTTCCATCCGCCCCCTAAGATGGCTCACCCGAATTCTGACGCAGGGTGTTGCAAGGCAACCTCTCCATGGGCGAAATGATCGGCCAAAACATCTCTTACTACCGGGTGATTGAGAAGCTCGGCGGTGGCGGGATGGGTGTGGTCTACAAGGCCGAGGACACGCGCCTCCACCGTTTTGTAGCCCTGAAGTTTCTTCCTGAAGACGTCACGCGTGACACCACGGCTCTCACTCGCTTCCGGCGCGAGGCCCAGGCTGCGTCCGCCCTGAATCATCCCAACATCTGCACCATTTATGACATCGGGGAAGACGGCGACCAGGCCTTCATTGTCATGGAGTACCTGGAGGGCGAGACCCTGAAACATCTGATCGGCAATCGGCCACTGGAGATGGAAAAGCTGCTCTCGATCGCAATCGATGTAGCCGAGGCACTGTATGCAGCGCACGCCAAGGGCATCGTGCACCGCGACATCAAGCCGGCGAACATCTTTGTGACCTCGCGCGGGGCAGCCAAGATTCTCGACTTTGGGCTGGCCAAAGTGGCTCATGACGGGAACCGCACGCTCGATCCAACGGACGTAACCAAGACTGAGGGAGTGGAAGCGCAGCAGCATCTCACCAGTCCGGGATCAGCGCTGGGCACGGTGGCTTACATGTCACCGGAACAGGTGCGCGGCAAGACACTCGATGCGCGCACCGACCTGTTTTCTTTTGGCATCGTGTTATACGAAATGGCGACCGGAGCCGTGCCCTTCCGCGGAGAAACTTCGGGAGTAATCTTCGACGCCATCATGAACCGCGCGCCACTGGCGCCGATCCGATTGAACCCCAACCTGCCGCCCAAGCTGGAAGACGTCATCAACCGCGCCCTGGAGAAGGACCGTGAACTGCGCTACCAGCATGCGGTCGACATCAAGTCGGAGTTGCGGCGTCTCAAGCGGGATTTGGAGTCAGGGCGGAGTTCGGCGGTAAGTTCCTCGTCGGAACCCGCATATAGCAGTGGAAGTGCCACGCCGGTTGACGCCGTGTCCGCGGGAGTGCTGAGGGCGGGAGGTTCGAGAACGAGCGGGTCGGCTCAGGCGTTTGCCTCGGCCTCGTCGGGCAGTGTAGCAACAGTTCCAGCGGCGGCTCCACCGCGGCGGTCATGGCGAAGGTTCATGCTTCCTGCCGCCGTGCTCCTCGTGCTGACGCTGAGTGCCGGTGGATTCTACTGGCGCAAGCATCAGACCGTGCAATTGACGGATAAAGATCAGCTCATTCTTGCCGACTTTACCAATCAAACCGGCGACGCCGTCTTCGATTCGACCCTGAAGGAAGCGCTGGCGATTCAGCTCGAGCAGTCCCCCTTACTGCAACTGGTGAGCGATGCGGAAATGCACAACAACCTGCAGTATCTGGGACAGTCGGGCGCACAAAAGATTACGCCAGAGCTGGCGCAACAGCTGGGCCAGCGCCTGGGTGTGAAGGCCTACCTGGCGGGGACAATCGCGAATCTGGGGCCGTCCTATGTGATTTCGATTAACGCGGTGAATTGCGCCACGGGAGAGGTGTTTGCCCGAGAGCAGGAAACTGCCCCTGACAAGACCGCGGTGCTGCAAGCCGTTTCGAAAGCGGCCACTGCGATGCGGGCGCGTCTGGGCGAGTCGATGGCGTCTATCCAGAAGCTGTCCACGCCCTATACCAACGTGACCACGACTTCACTGCAGGCCTTCCACGCTTTTTCGCTCGGCGAAGACGAGCATCGCATGGGCCGGGATTTTCCCCAGGCTTCATCATTCTATCAGCAGGCGCTACGGCTGGACCCGGGTTTCGCCATGGCATACGCCCGACTGGGCGTGGCTTACGGGAACCAGGGTGCGTTCACGAAAGCAATCGAGTATCTGAAGAAGGCTTATGACTTGCGCGAGCGCGTCACCGAGCGGGAGCGGATGTACATCGAGGCACAGTACGCGCTCCAGCAGTTCGACTTGCCCAAGGCGCTGCAATCATACAAGCTCTTCGTGGCGACCTATCCCCGGGACGCAGCCGCGTGGAACAACCTGGCCAACGCCTACGGCATCGCCGGCGACTTTGAACAGGCGGCTGCGGGTTTTGCGAAGACCTGGGAAATAGCTAAGTGGAACAACGTCGCGGCTAACAATGAAGCGGGTACACTGATCGGCCTTGACAGGATGCAGGAAGGCGAGCGCTATCTGAAAGAAGCGGTGGAGCAGGGCGGCAGTGACGACGGCAACTATCACAGCAACGCGATGATAGACGATTTCCTGTCCGGCCGGGACTGGGAAAAGCATCTCCAATGGGCGGCGGCGCGTCCCGACGGTTTTAATGTGGAAACGGGCGGGGGAACGATTTACTTTTTTCTGGGCAGGATGCATGAAGCCGACCAGCATTGGGAACATGCAGGGCAAAGAGCCGAGCAGCAGCATCTGCCCGACGCCGCGGGGGGAATCTACGCGGTAAGAGCAATGCATGATGCTTTGGTCTCGAATTGTTCTGCCGCACGTGACTTCGCCCAGCGCGCGCTGGCCCTGGACCATTCAGTGGCGACCGTCCCCGACGCGGCGCTGGCTTTGGCCCTGTGCGGCGAGACTGGCCCCGGCCTCAAGGAAATCCAACAGTTGGCCACGGAATCGCCCAACAATACCCTGGCGAACGAAATCTACCTACCCGAAGTGAAGGCTGCCGTGGCCCTACTCCAACGCCACCCGGAACAGGTGGCAGGGCTGTTGTCCCCTGCCGCTCCTTATGTGCTGGTGACCAAGGTTCCGCACCTTCTCGGCCGAGCGTCGTTAGAGATGAAGACCGCACAGCAGGCCGTCACCGATTTCGAGCCAGGCATTCGGTATCGCGCCCTGGGACTGGGCGAAGGATCAAACGGTACCTCGCAGGTTCCCGACTACACTCTCTGCCTGCTGGGAACAGCGCGCGCCCAAACCCAGTTCGACCGGACGGCAGCCACAAGGAGCTACCAACAGCTCCTCCAGATCTGGAAGAGTGCCGACGCTGATTTCATCCCTGCGCAGGAGGCCCGGCGCGAGCTCGCAGCCTTGACGGCTCAAAGGAATAACTGAGAGGAACATCTCGCTGCAGTTTTCCTAGGTGCGACGACAAAACCGCCCGAACCCTCAGTGAGCCCCGCCGAATCCCTTGAAGCCCTTGCGCCTCTGTTCGCTGTAGCGGTGCAGGGCATCGTTGATGATCGGGTAGGCTTTCGCCGCGGGCTGAATCTCGTCCACTTCCACGGCTTTACCTTCGAGCTGTTTGTAATCCTGAAAGAAGCGACGCAACATGAGCGAGCGGTGGGGAGGCATGTCCTGAGGCTCGCGATAGGTGTTGAATTCCGGGTCCTGGGTGGCGACCGCGATGATTTTGTGGTCCTGCTTCCCGGTATCAATCATGGTCATCAGCCCGATGGTGCGCGCATGGATCAGGGTCAGTGGAACCACGGCTTCCTGGCACAGCACCAGCACGTCGAGGGGATCGTCATCTTCGGCCAGCGTCTGCGGAATAAATCCGTAGTTAGCGGGATAGTACACCGCGGAGTAGAGAACCCGGTCCAGCTTGATCAGGCCGCTGGCCTTGTCGAGTTCATACTTCACGCTCGATCCGAAAGGGATCTCTACGATGCCGTAGAACTCCTGGGGCAGTTTGTCGCCCGGTGTCACGTCATGCCAGGGATGGATCATTCGTCCTCGCGGGGTATAGGGACGGGTACATTATAGATCGGCCATTCGGACATCTTGACCTCGACCACAAGCCAGAATAGAGTCGTATCGTGGTAACGGTTATGGCGAGCGACACTCGAAAATATCTCAAATTCGGCGGGGCCGTGCTGGCGATCCTGCTCTCGCTGGGCTACCTCGCTTACACCGGTGTGCAGGAGAGCAAGAGCTACTACGTCACCATCAAAGAATTGCGGGGCATGGGCGACGACGCTTACACCAAGCATTTGCGTGTGGCCGGGAACGTCCAGCCCGGTTCGATCAAGCGAACGGGTACGCGAGTGGAATTTGCCTTGATAGAAAATGACCAGCTTCTGCCCGTCGTCTACAGCGGAACCGAAGCGCCCCCGGACACTTTCAAGGACAACTCCCAGGCATTGGCCGACGGCAGCTTTGGACGCGATGGCGTCTTTCACGCCAAACAGCTGCAGGCCAAATGCGCCTCGAAATATGCGCCTCAGCACCCGGGACCACCATCCAACAGCGCGTCTGCCATGTCAAACTAGGCGAAACACCTGAAACGGACCACAGAGGCCCAGACGTCCCCGTCTGGGCGGGCGCAGCTCGCCTGTGTCGAGCCGCCACGGGAGGCAGCTTGCGGGAAGGCACTGCGGAGCTTTGCTCCGCCGGGATACCTGCCCCTACGTAGTCCGTCTCGCGCTCGACTTCATCTCTGCCTTCGGCTATCTTCCATCACGTGGATGCTTCTCCCATAATCACGCTCATCGCCGTGGTCAAGCATTTCGGGCGCTTCGCCGCGCTCCGCGGGGTCAGCGCTGAATTTGCTTCGGGACGGCTCTACACGATTCTCGGCGACAACGGAGCAGGGAAGACTACGCTCTTGCGAGTGCTCGCCGGCCTGGCGCATCCCACGAGCGGCGGCGTGTCCATTCTCGGGACGACGGAACTGCGATCTGTATGTCAGGAACTGGGTTACATGGCTCATCCGTCGCTGCTCTACGACGAGATGAGCGGCATGGAGAACCTGCGCTATTTCGGTCACCTCTACGGCATCAAAGACGACTCGCGTTGTGCCGCCAATATGACCGCGGTGGGTCTCGATGCGGCTCTGACCCGGCCGGTGGCGCAATATTCGCAAGGCATGCGCCAGAGGTTGTCGCTGGCGCGGGCTCTGCTCAACGATCCCAAACTCCTGTTGCTGGATGAGCCTTTTTCCAATGTCGACGGTGGTTCCGCGCGTGAAATGGTTACTCTCCTGTGTCGAATGCGCAGCGCGGGAAAGACGATTTTCGTCGTCACTCACCAGACCTATTTACTCGAAGGAGTGGCCGATGAATTCGTCCGGATGAAGGCCGGGCAAATTACGAATCGCACTCGCGAGTTGCGGCCAGTGGAGACGCGATGAACAAGTCATCCGGCGTTGCATATCGTGTTCCTTCGGGCGTGACCGGAGCCACGCTAGCCAAAGATCTACGCCTGGAGTGGCGATCGAAAGACGCCCTCAACTCCATGTTGTTTTTCTCGCTGCTGGTGGTGGTGGTTTTCAGTTTTTCTTTTGATCCCAACGCTGAAGAATCACGCCAGATTGCCGGAGGACTGGTCTGGGTCGCATTTCTTTTTGCCGCGGTGGTGGCGCTCAATCAGACCTGGGCGCGCGAATTGCGCAATCATGTTTTGGATGCTTATCGTGTTTCGCCCGCTCCGGCGAATTCACTTTTCCTCGCCAAGGCGCTGGGCAACTTCATTTTTGTCGCGGTGCTGGAAATCCTGATGACGCCTTTGTTCATCATGTTCTACAAACTGCGCCCGCTCGGCCCGGCCTGGCAGCTGATTCCGGTCGCTGCTTTGGGGACGTGGGCCCTGGTCGTGAATGGCACGTTCTTCGCTGCCATCTCGCTGCGCACCCGCAGCCGAGAGATCATGCTGCCCCTGCTGTTATTTCCCGTCTCAATCCCTGCGCTGTTGGCCATGGTGAATGCGACCACAGCGATTTTGACCGGCCAGCTCTCGGCTAGGTTCTGGATTGTGTTGCTTACTACTTACGACGTGGTGTTTACTATCGCTTGTCTGTTGTTGTTCGAACTGGTCCTGAATGCCGAGTGAATTCACCCTGAATGAAGATGAAACGGATTTTTCCCATCCTTGCCCTGCTGACAGCGGTCCTCCTGAGCTTTGCGCTTTATGAGGCGCTGGTGGCCGCTCCTACCGAGCAGACCATGGGCAACGTGCAACGCATTTTTTATTATCACGTGCCTTCGGCGTGGACTGCGTTTCTGCTGTTCTTCATCAACTTTGTCTGCTCTATCCAGTATCTGGTGCGTCCCAACCCGGTCGCCGACAAGGTGACCAACTGGACAGTCATCGCAATCGGCATTGCGACTTGCATCGTTGCGTTCGTCATCCGTCCTCTGCCCGAGGCTATGGAGCCATCGTCGGTCGCCACAACCGGGCTTGCCATCACTGGCTTGTATTTCCTGATCAAGAAGTACTTCTCGCAGTCCAGGACGGATGCGCTGGCCGTGGTCAGCGCCGAAGTCGGCGTCGTTTTCTGCACCGTGGTGTTGGTCACCGGGCCGCTGTGGGCGCGTCCGGTGTGGGGCATCTGGTGGACCTGGGATGTGCGCCTGACTTCCACCCTGGTGCTCTGGCTTATTTACATCAGCTATCTGATGCTGCGCCGCTTTTCCACCAGCGGACAAACTCCGGTGTTAGCTGCCGTACTAGCCATCTTTGGCGCGCTCGACGTGCCTCTGGTGTATTTCTCGATCTGGATTTTCCGCACGCAGCATCCTCAACCTGTGATCGGCGGCGGCGGTTCGATTGATCCCCGCATGTTGCATGTGTTGCTGATCAACTGGCTGGCATTCCTCTGCTTCGCTGCGCTGGTTTGCTGGTCCCGCTATCGCCTGGAGATTCTCCAGAGAGACGTGGAAGAGACCCAAGCCCTCGAAGCGCTGCTCGAACCCCGGAGCTCACGATGAATTTCCTCTACGCCGCTTACACTGCGACCTGGATTATCCACATCACATACCTGGGAATTCTGGTGCGGAGCTACCAGCGCCTGAGCCGTGAGATTCAAGAGCTGAAGAAGAAGTAGGCGGAACCCAGCAGTTGGCAGTTGGCACTTAGCAATTAGCCAACGACTGGCCAAGGCCGGTATTCGCTAAGTGCTAATTGCTAACTGCCAATGGCTGGTTTACCGAACTCCGTGGCAGTATTGGAGCGCAGGAACTCGTACTCTTCGATCATGGCGGCCACGCCGATGCTCGACACGGAATGCGAATTCTCCACCCGCACCACCCGGGCAGTGAAGCGCACGCGCACCGGTTCGGTCAGGGTCACATGCGGTGGAAACGTCATGGTCACTTCAATGCGGGCGCCCTCGGCCAGAGGACGATCAAGATAGAAAAAGACGCCGCGAGCGCTTACATTCTGAGTTTCGGTCAATAGGTCACGAAAACCGTTGCCCGCCACCCGGACCGACGCCGGCAGACGCATGTCGAAGCGGCGCATCGTACGACGCTCCGGAGCGGCATGTTGCATCGGATTTTCTCTTCGCAGATGCATCAACCCAGATCCACCAAAGTTCACCCCAAACGGAGGGCACCACCCAACTGACTGCAACGACCCTGGTGCCAGATTTACTGATTCACCAATAGTTTGCAAGCGCAAAAAGCACGGGGAACAGACTCGGTTAACGCATCAGCAGCGGGGAGGGCCTCGGGGAGGGATCCTTAGAATGAAGACTTGGGCCGGAGCTCAGGTGCATGCACGCGCAGTACCATCGGGGTTACGCACGGCGAAGCCATTTGGCTCATAGGACGGAGAGAGTTGCGTAGTGGCTCTGGCTTTCTTATAAAGACACGAGTGAAAGAATTTGCAGAGACGTCACTCTTCGGGTCCGCTTTTGTCCAATTTTCTTCCGCCGCGACCGATGTTTTGCGATGCCAATCGGCATCTCAAGTAGTTGCTCGCTGCATCTGACCATCCCAGGATGTGGCAGTGGTGTGTGGCTTGACAGGCTATCCGTCAGATGTTTAAGTAGTTACTTATTTTTGCCCTTATTCTGGTGACAAGCGCATGCGGCTTGCGCGGACGCGAGCCGGGACGCTGTCTGTGTGCCGTTTTTCTTCCTCTCCATGAATTAGGATATTCGGAGGAGCTAGTGAGCTTGAATTTCCGGGAGTTGGGAACAGGATATTGCCCTGTCCTGTTGTCGTTCGCGTTGCTGCTGCTGTTGGGCGGTTTGACTCTGTATTCAGGTGTTCCAGTATCGCAGTTGGCGGGCTGGGTAAGGAATCAGTCAACCCTGGCAGCCTCCGCAGCTCCTACTCTGGCTCCGAACCGCCCAAGCCTCCAGGTCGATCTCGGCGGGCTTCCGTTGAGCTTCGAGCCGAATCAGGGGCAAGCCGACTCGCGGGTCAAGTTTCTGGCGCGGGGAGCTGGCTACGGAGTATTTCTGACGTCGAACCAGGCGGTTCTGACGTTGCGCTCGCCCGACAAGAGTTCGTCAGTCCTGAGCATGCAGTTGGCGGGTGTTGACCCGGCTGCGACCGCGGCTGGAACCAGTCAGCTTCCTGGCAAGAGCAATTATTTCCTCGGCAGCGACCCCGCGAAATGGCGCCGTGGCGTTCCCCAATTTGCGCGGGTGCGCTATCAGGGTGTTTATCCCGGGGTTGATCTGGTGTACTACGGCAACCAGGGAGAGCTGGAGTACGACTTCGATGTCGCTCCCGGTGCGGATCCCAGCCAAATCGAGTTGCGGTTTCAGGGCCAGGAAAGAACAAACCTGGATGGCGCCGGCAATCTGATACTGGCCAGCGCCGGCAATGAGGTACGGCTGAAAGCTCCACGTATCTACCAGGAGTTTGGAGCCGAGCGACGACCGGTCGCGGGGCGCTTCGTGCTGCGGCAGGACGGAAGAGTCGGCTTCGAGCTCGCGGCCTACGATCGCCGCCGGGCGCTGGTGATTGATCCGGTGCTGACCTACTCGACTTATTTCGGGGGGAGCGGCGACGAGGCCTGTCCGAGTAATGCGAGAGTGATGATCGCGGGAATTAGTTCGCCGCCTTCAGGATGTCCCGCGATAGCGATCGACGCCTCCTCGAACATCTACATCGCGGGTTCCACTACCTCCGCAGATTTTCCAGTGGTCCCTCCTGTTAGTACTCCGCCTTCGGCATTTCAGCCTGCGCTGGCCGTGGCGCCCGACGTTTTCGTTACCAAGCTGAATGCTGCCGGCTCCGCCGTTTTATTCTCCACTTACCTGGGCGGGAACGATGTGGATACCACCGCGGGGGTTGCGGTGGATTCGACTTTCAACGTGGTGGTGGCGGGTACCACCAGTTCCAGCAATTTTCCTGTCAGTACCGCGTCGGCTTTCCAGGCTACTCGCGCCAGTGCGGGCGCACACGCGTTCGTCAGCGAACTAGACCCGACCGGAGAAACTCTCCTGTACTCCACTTATCTTTCGGGGAACGGGACGGAATCCGCTCGCGGACTGGCTCTGGACCCGAGAAACAAAATTTACGTCATTGGCACCACGACCTCCAAGGACCAGCCCGATGCCACTCATTCATTTCCCGCTACGCTGGGCGCGATTCAGGCGGCTTCGCTGGGTAATAGCCAGTTCTTTGTCAGCAAGATTGACCCTACGCTAATTGGATTTCCCAGCCTGGCGTATTCCACATATTTTGGCGGGGGCAATCCGATCGGCGGGCTTACCCTCGGCGGCGGCATTGCCGTGGATGCGAACTCGAATGTGTACATCACCGGAGGAACCAACTTCCAGCACACCGGAAGCCAGGCCACTGATTTCCCCATCCTCAACGCTTACCAGGGTTGCCTGGATACGTCTCCACCTGCGACGCCTCCGACGACGGCTCCCAATTGCTTGACCTCCGTCACTGCCCCGGATGCTTTTGTAGCCAAGATCAATCCGGCTGCTTCCGCGGGCACGCAATTGCTTTACTCCACTTATCTGGGCGGTGCCGGAGATGAGGTAGGGTATGGCATCGCTGTGGACTCCGGCCTGAGCGCATATATCACGGGCTCGACTACCTCGACGGATTTCACCATTCCAACCGGCACCACGCCTTTCCAAAGATGCCTGGATACTCCGGCGAATCCTTCCCCATGTCCGACGCCGGCCGTCATTGTCAGTGACGCTTTCGTAGGCAAGTTCGGAACTCCGTGCACCGGGTCCACCTGCAAAACCACCACCGTACCTCTTACCTACTTCTCCTATCTGGGCGGTTCCGGCGCCGACCTTGGTTTGAGTATCGCCGTGGATACGCTTCAGGGTGCGCGCGTCGCCGGCTGGACCAGTTCAACTGATTTCCCGGCTACCACCAATCCCAACAATCTTGTCCAGCAGACCCCGGGCGGGGGGGTGGATGCGTTTGCGGCGCGCATTGATACCACGGCAAGTTCCACGGTCTCGCCGGGTCACTACGGCACCTACCTAGGTGGAACTCTCAATGACTTCGGGACCAGCATCGCCACTGACACACAGGGCAGCAGCTACGTTGTGGGTGAGACGGCCTCGGCCAACTTTCCCACGGCGCATCCGATCCAACCCAATCGGGACGGCCTCAGCGATGCGTTCCTGAGCAAGCTGGGCCCCCAACTGAGCCTGGCCCTCACCGAGACCGTGTCGCCTCTTACCGTCGGCGTGGGCAACAACGCGACCTTCACCTACACGATCACCAACAACGGGGACCTAACCACTGGCATCATCTTTACGGATGTCTTGCCATCCACCGCCACTTTTGTCTCCGCCAATAGCGCTCCCGGCCAGTCAGCCTGTCCGGCTCCGGTTACAAATAACACCGTAACCTGCACGGTCGGAACGCTGAACGGGGGCCAAACTGCAAAAGTGACGGTAGTGCTGGCTCCGACCTTGCCCGCCACTCCGCTCCAGCCTGGTTCAGTGAGTGACGGCGGAAGAGTTAGTATTTTCGGTACATCTACGGTCGTGACGCCCGCCCCGCCGCCCGCCGTCGCGGCCGTGAGTAATTTCGGTATTGCTGTCTCGCCAACGACGCTAACCGTGGCTGCCGGCATACCCGCGAGCTACACGGTCACGGTCTCGCCCTTCCCGAACATTCCGAATACGGTCACGCTGTCTGCGTCGGGCGCCCCCACAGGCGGCACCCCGACATTTCCTAACGGCTCGTCCTTTACCAACCTGAGCAGCGGGCCGCAAAGCCGTCAGTTAGTGGTCAACACAACTGCGCGCGTGACCACCCCGGCCAGCCTGTTCCCAGTTAGCCGGCCCTTCTACGCGGCATTTTTCCCAGTCTCAGGATTGGCGCTGCTGGGCGCTGGCATCGGAGGAAGGAAGTCGCGAAGGCGGCGTGTGCTGATGACGGCGCTGCTGGGTTGTTTCTTCGCCCTCGTCCTGTTCCAGGTTGGCTGTGGCTCCAGCAAGACGACCACGACAACCACGGGGACTCCGGCAGGCACCTACAATCTCACCGTCACCGCAACCTCCGGTACGGCCACGCGTACCCAGCAGATCGTGCTGGTCGTGCAGTAGGACGGCACCGGTCGTACGATCAACTTCTGGTCTCTAGTTGGTGGTCTCAACCCAGAAACTGGAAGCCAGAAACGTTTCTGTGCCTACACACAATCCGTCACGCCACTATCTGCAAGTACGATCTACGTAATAGAACCTGCGTAACTTTATGAGCGCGCAGCAGCACACCTATCGTATCTGTGCCCAGTCCTTGAGTAAGAGAAGGGTAGCCTATGCGAATGTGGCGCACGCCGGTGCTTTTCCTGTTATTTTCAATTCCCTCTTTTCTTTAAGCCCAGCAAGACCAATCCCTGGGCGATGCCGCGCGACGACTACCCGATTGGCTGGCGCAGCCTCAGGCCAACCACGAACCAGTCTCTGACGCCCAACTCGTAGGCTGGGTCGCGGGCGGAGTTCCGCCGGAGGATGTGCTTGGGGAACTGCGCAATCGCGGCATTGCCTTTCTTCCGAGCCACGAACTTCGATGAACTCCTGCAACGGGGGGCGCGGACAACAGCGTCCTTGAAGAAATATCGAAGACGGAGCGGCGTGCTTCCGCAGGATCGAGTCCCGACGAGATGGCGGCGCTGGCCAAGATCGTGGCGGATACGGAGCAGCAGGACGAATGTCGTGCGTTCCGCGAGACGGCTGCGCTCTTGAAGACGGACTCCAAGAATCCAGGCCTGTACGTGCTGCTCGGGCACATGCTCGAAAGGCAGCAAGAGCGGAACGGCATGATTGCAGCCCTTGTCGCCGCCATTCAACTCGATCGCGACTTCGCCTATTCCCACGGGCGGCGCTCGATGGCGTGTTACAGGGCAGAGCAAGGTTGGGCCAAAACTGAAGCCGAAGCCATGCTGGCACCGGGCGTCACGCCGACGCGATTGTGAGTTCGAGGAGCTCTCCAGTTGGACTTTGACTGAAACATGGCGCGCCACTGCCTGGCCAAATCGCTAAGAACTGGATGAGGCGCAGAAAGTCTAGGACGAGTACAACCGACGAGAGACCCAGCAGTAGCAGCTCCTCAATGCCGCGAAAATCGCCAAGACTGCAGCGGGCATGATCGGTATAAGGGAAAGAGCTGGCATTGTACTCTGCCTGATTGTCGCGACGTTGTCGGTGCATGCTTAGCGAAGTGCCCAACCTCAATGGCAGAGGTTCAAGGACGCATTCAATGTTCCTTCAAGCCCGATTTCCAGGTGTTGGTTACTTTTGATATAAAGCTGAGGCTCCGTCGAAGAGACGGCACTACAACAGCGGTCTTGACTATTGTCCGTCACACCTCAGCCATTTGGTAGGCAAGCCGACCGACCTACGCGCCCGCGGTAAGCTTGTGGCTCTTTGACTGGGCGATGCCGTACTGGCGGATCTTGTAGAGCAGGGCTTTGTAGCTGATCTGGAGCAGCGCGGCCGCCTGCTTGCGGTTCCAGTTGGTCTGGTCGAGGGCTTGCCGGATGGCTTCCGCCTCGGCCTCATCCTTGGCGCTGCGCGCCACGGACTTTAATCCGCCACCCGGCTCCGCTGGACTGTGCGCAGCGTCAGGTCGCACCCCGTGGCCGTCGTCCTTGGGCTGCAGTTCCTGGACTGCCAGTTTCTCGTCACCCAGCACCAGGTATCGCTTGATGAAGTTGTTCAGCTCGCGCAGGTTGCCGGGCCAGGAATATTCCTGACACGCCTGCAGCATGTTGGGCGATAGCGGCAGCGGGGGGCGGGCGTACTGCTCCGCCATGCGCGACATGAAATGCTTCAGCAGGATGGGGATTTCCTCCTTACGTTCCCGCAGCGGCGGCAGCTGGAGCGTGAAAGCATTCAGGCGATAGTAGAGATCTTCACGCAGACGCTTGTTGGCCAATGCTTCCGGGATATTGATGTTGGTCGCAGCCAGGATACGGACATCTACCTTGATCACCGAACGGCTGCCCAGGCGCGAGAACTGCTGGTCCTGCAATACGTGCAGCAGCTTGGCTTGCAACAGCGGAGGCATCTCGCCAATTTCGTCGAGTAGAATCGTGCCCTTGTTGCAGAGTTCGAATTTGCCCGGCTTGGCATGAGTGGCACCGGTGAACGCGCCGGCTTCGTGACCGAACAGCTCGCTTTCCAGCAAGTCGCCGGGCACGGCCGCGCAATTGACCTTCAGGAAAGTGCGATGGGCGCGGGGAGACAGTTTGTGAATCAGTCGCGCCACTACTTCCTTGCCCGTGCCGCTCTCCCCCAGCATCAGCACTGGAATCTCTACATTGGCGACCAGTGCAGCCTGAGAGCGAATCTTACGCATGGCGGGACTGGCGGCTACGAAAAACACGTCGTCGTAAAGCTCTTCCACCTCGCCGGGCAAATTCTGCTGATTCTTTCCCAGACACTGGTCAATCACCGTGTTCAGCTCGGCCTTTTGGAAAGGCTTAGTCAAATAATCCTGCGCTCCCAGACGGATGGCTTGCACCACTTTGCGGGTATCGCTGACACAGGAAAGCATGACCACCTTCAGTCCCGGCACCAACTGGCGCAATTGCTCCAGCGTCTGCAAGCCGTCAATTCCCGGCATTAGCAGGTCCAACAGAACCAGGTCAGGGCGCAAACCCTTCTCTACCTGCTGCAAGGCCTCTTCGCCAGTGGATGCAGTCTGCACACTGTAGTCATCCACTTCGAGCAGGGTGCTGATGTAACGCAGCATTCCGGGTTCGTCGTCGACCAATAAAATGTCGACCGCTTCGGTCATTTGTTCTTTCCTTTGTTGGGCGCAATGACGACTGGCTTGAGCGGGACGATGAATGAGAATTTCGCGCCCGCACCAAGTTCGCTCTCCACCCAGATCTTACCGCCCATGGCGTTCACCAGCCGGCGCGCGATGGCTAGTCCCAGACCCATGCCTTCAGTCTGCGCTTCATTCTGGGGCAATCTAAAAAAATCGTCGAAAACCTCGATGTGATACTCGGCGGGAATTCCCGGACCGGTGTCGGAAACGCTGACTTTCACCGAGTTGGGCAGAGGATTGTTCTGCCGCCGCCGTTCGCTCGGAATCGCCGAGCTGTTGGGGTTGCGGCGCTCCCACATGTAGGGCTCGGCATGGAGCCAGACCGTCCCCCCGGCAAGCGTGAACTTGGAGGCATTCTCCAGCAGATTCGAGATTACCCGCTGTAGCTTCGCCGAATCAAACACCAACTCGGGCAATTTCTCGTTGGCCAGAAAGTAGAGGGCCAGACCCCTCTCCTGAAACCGGTGCGACCACAGGCGGCAGACCTCGGACAGGCAAGGGTTCACGTTACCCGTCTCGTAGCGCATCTTCATCTCGCCAGTTTCGAGAACGCTGTAGCTCAGAAAATCCTGAATAAAGTGTTGCAAGCGCTGCCCGCTGGCTTGCATATCGCCGAGGATTTCCCGCTGCCGCTCGTTGAGCGGGCCCAACTTCTCATTCTGCAGCAGTTCAATGTAGCCGTTTAGAATCGCGAGCGGTGTTTTGAGGTCATGTGCGGCCGATGCCAGGGCATTGGTGGTGCGCCCGGAACGCTCCCGCAGCTGGTTGTACTCCCGGAGCAAATCGTCGTAAGTGAGAGGATCTCCGGTCGGTCGCTGGGCTGGGGCCGACACCGTGCCAGTGGCCGCAGACTCCGCCTCCCGAGACAGACACGCGTTTTCTGGCACCACTCCCATATGTGGAAAACTCACTGGTTTGGCTTGCGAGGGGAGGGGACAAAAATACTCAAGCTTAATAATTTGAGTGCTAACGAATCGTAAGCCAGAGCCTTCCCGGTGTCAACGGAAAATGCAACTCGATGGTACTGGAAGAGCAAAACCTTGCACTCCTAAACGCTTCATAGTTCGTAACTAAATACCATCTAGTAGGAGAATATAAGGCGAAAGTAATCTGGGTCTGATAAGGCTCCAATGGCGGAGTTACAGAGGAATCACCCTGGATTCTGCGGGTTTCTTACCGGCAATGACGACCTTGGCCCGACTGGTTTGGCACCCCAGATGCGACAGGAAGGTTATCTCGTGTTCAAAGAGGTGGGTTTGAAGCGTCTGAATCCCGCAGCAGAGCGCCGCAAGTGGCCGCGTCTCCCCATTGCTATACCGGTTTTTGTGCGCAGCCGCGACGAAAAGGGCAAGGAGATTCTCGAGTTCGCCACCGCGCTTAACATCTCCGCTGGCGGCGCCCTGGTCGCCGTACGCCGCTCTTTGCCGCTCTCCACGCAGGTTTTGCTGGAGATTCCCAGTGCGCCCCTGGCCGTCACCAATTCGTTACCCAAGGCCGCCCGCAATTTGCGGGCGCGAACCCTGCGCGTGACCCACGCGGAAGGCTATCACTTGGTTGGCCTCAAGTTCTCCCATCCTCTGGTGGGCCCACCCGCCTCCCTTAGCTCCCGCCCAAGGAAAGCCTCTTCCGCGCTGTGAAAACATTTTCCCATAGGTCCTACGGGTTTTAAGGCCGACGAGCAGACCTTGTTAGAGATCGACATAACGGCGTCATAGTCTTGCAAATTATTAATTATAAACAGGTTAGATATAATTTGGTGGCCAGATGCGTAGCTGAGCCGGGTTTGGCTCTCGGGGTGCACATCCCAAGCCCGTACGATCGGGCCCTGGGCCACCAGATACTCATGACAACTATACCTTCGGTCACTTCGCTGGCTACTTCGCTCGGGGAGTTTCCCCCCGAGGCGGTAATCTTTGGTCGCTCTGAAGTTATGCAGTCGCTTCGGAACCGCATGGACAAGGTTGCGAGCGCCAACGTTCCCGTGCTGATTCAAGGCGAGAGCGGTACCGGCAAAGACATCATCGCTCGCATGATCCATGGGCTATCTCCGTGGCGGACCGGACCATTTGTCAAAGTTAATTGTCCCGCGATCCCGGGCACACTCCTCGAAAGCGAACTCTTCGGCTACGAGAAGGGAGCCTTTACCGGCGCCTACGGATCGAAACCTGGACGCGTGGAACTGGCCCACCGCGGTACGCTCTTTCTCGACGAAATCTCTGAACTCGACCTAGGCCTGCAGTCCAAGCTTTTGCAGTTGTTGCAGGACGGTCAGTTTTGCCGCATCGGCGCTCAGGAGGACAAGAAAGTTGAAGTGCGCGTAGTCTGCGCGACCAACCGGGTGCTGGAAGTCGAAATAGAAAGTGGTACTTTCCGGCAGGATCTGTTCTATCGCATCAACGTGGTCAATCTGCAGATGCCGCCCCTGCGGGAGCGCAAGAGTGACATTCCGGACCTGGTTGCGTACTTCTTGGAGTACTACAACCGCAAGTACAACTGCCGCGCCCGCACGCTTTCGGGAGACCTGATGTCAGCGTTGCAGAAGCATCACTGGCCAGGCAACATTCGCGAACTTGAGAACCTGATCAAGCGCTATGTGATTCTGGGCAACGAGGAAGTCATCAGCAGCGATCTGGTGGCGCACCAGCAGGAGTACCCCACGCTCGATTTGAACTTCGATGGGCCGATCGCGCTCAAGACGATTACGCGCCAGGCTACCCGGGAACTGGAGCGTAAGGTCATCCTGAAAGTCCTGCAGGCCCACCATTGGAATCGCAAGCAGGCGGCACGCGCTCTGAGCATCAGTTACCGCGCGTTGCTGTACAAGATTCGCGATGCCGGTCTGCCCCCCAACCGCTCCTCCCGCCGCCGTATCGATCCGCTTCCACCCCAGGACGTCGCCGCCGACTAAGCAAGTCACGAATGCGGGTGCCACCGAAGTGTCCGCCAATCCGTCCCATGCCTTCGGGGAGAGCCGATCGGACCCTTACGCGACAATCAGTGTCCTCTTCGGTCCTGTGCGCCACCCGATAACCTGCCCGAGACTTGGACCGCCGCAAACCCGGCGCTAAACTTGCCGACGCCGATCAACCTTTCGACCACCAACGACATTATCGGCGGCAACGGGGCAGCCCGCTCATCGACAAAAGGGCCGAAATCGTCGGATTGATCTTCGACGGATACATCTTCTCGCTCGCCGGCGACTACGGCTTCGAAGCGGCAAAGAATCGTTCGGTGGCGGTCGACAGTCGGGCGCTGCTTGAGGGTTTGCGCAAGGTCTAGCACTTCAACCGCATCGCCGATGAGATCGAGTCGGCACGCCGATAGCGACCTGCCTTGCTCATCCTGTGCCGGCTTGGGGTTACACTTACACACGCCAGTAGTCAGGCCGCCACTCCGTAATGGCCTTCTTGATTTCCGGGTTGGACAGGTTTTCCGACAAGGCTCTCGCTGTCAGCGTGGGTAGCTCGGCGTCGGAAGCGAAGCGCAGCGCCACCAGCTGTGCTTCCGAAAGTTCAACCATGTGGGCGCGCAGAGGCTTGTCCAGCAGAATCGCCAGCCGTAGCCTCTCTTCCAGCCGGATAACGCGATCCTGCAGCTTGAGAGCGTAGATCCGAATCTTGAACACCGCTGCGTTGGCTGCCAGCGCCAGTACCACCAACCATGTCGAGACCAGAGTCAGATGTCTGACCAAATGTACGATTGCAACGAGGACGGTAATCGCAAACACCGGCAGAATGAAAAAGTGGAACGGCGGATCAAGGCGGGTATGATTGGAGAAATTTTGTGGCACTTTCTCGGCCATGGATTGCTCCTGGAGTGCTGACCGCAATTACGCAATGCAGGCGCAAACATCCGCGATCGTAGCGGCTGCACGAGCGTGGACGCTCGCGCCTACACTTAAAGCCTGAGTCCGAAGTCTGACGGTCTGATCTATTGCTTTTTCTTTTTCCCGAAAAGACCGCCCAGCGCGTCCACCGCAGAGTTCCCGGCAGGACTCTTGCCTCCAGTCAATCCTCCCAGCGCGCCGCCCAAACCGCCTTTTAACTGACTGCCCACCATGCCTTGCACATCCGGCACGAACCTTGGATCAGAGGTTGTGCCCTGGATGAAAAACGGGATGCTGCCACCCTTGCCGCCGATACCTGCCAGTTGCGTAAGTCCGGTCACCGCGCCGCCGGAAAGACTCGCGTTCATCTTGTAGTCGAGCCCTCCTGCTGGGCTGATGGTTCCATTTCCCGTGACCGTGCCCAGAGCCGGAATCGTCAAGTTAATATTCTGCGTGCGAACCCCCTCGGGCGCCACTCGGGCGTCTGTGCTCAGGTTCTGGATGGAAGTGTCTGATCCACTCTGCGATCCGGACAACGCGGAGATCGCGGACATTTTGGATGAGAGATTGAAGCCTGCGAGTTTAGTTTGCGACAGGCGAATCGGACCGACGATGACCAACTTGTCGACCGGCCCGGTAATTCCGACATTGACGGAAAGCGTCCCGCCCTGCAATTTCGATCCGGAAGGCAGAATGATGCCGAGGGCAGGCAGCATCGCCTGCAGGTCGTCGACCGGCATACCGTCGGCGTTGAGTTTCATGTTCAAAATCGTGGACTCTCCCTGACTCTGATACGTGCCCGTGAGCTTGGCCAGGGCTTTGCCCAGGGAAACGTCGCCCTGGGTCAGCGTTCCTGATTGCTTTTGCAGATCAAAGTCAGTGGCGTATTTCACTCCCACCGGTTGCGTTGCCGGTGTGCCCTTTACCGCCAGCTTGAGTTTGGCGGCCTTCAGTGTCCCACTGGTACGCAGCACATGCCCGTCGGAGTTGAGCGTGCCGTCAAAGTCGGCGACGCCAGCAATTCCAGTGGACGGGTCAACGAATCCCGAGGCGATCAGGTCCAGGCCTTTAACGCTGATTTGTGCCTCGATCGGACTCGCCGAAACATCCGCGGAGTTGATCGGGCCCGCTTTGCCCTCAAGTTTCGTCGTGCCTCCGGCAGGGAGATTGGCGGTAATGGTGAAGGGAAACTGTGACTTCGGTGAAAAGTCGCGCACGCTGATGTCCACGTTGTCATACACGTGAGGCTTGATGGAGGAGTTCGCCCGATTTACCGAAAGGCGGCCATCCTTCACGTCGAGCTTGCTGACGGAGAGGTCGGGTGTGGACGAGGTCGACGCCGGCTTCGGCGCCTCGGACTTGCTGCCCAGGCTGGAGAAATTCCATTTTCCGGAGGCATCACGCAGCAGTGCGATCTCGGGCTTGTCCAGCGTGATATCGGTGACGTGTAGCGCCTTCGAGAAGATCAGCGGCATCACCTCCACGCCCACCTTCAGCGATTTGGCGCGGATGAAAGAATCCTTGCTGAAAGCCGGATCATCAGCGATCGAAAGATCCTCGGCCGACACGCTTCCCGAGAGTATGGAAAGGCTCAGATTGCCGACTTTGACCTCTCGTCCGAGCGCCTCGGTGAGCGCAGATTCGAGTTTGGGTCGGAAGCTATTTACATTGATCAGAAAGGGGAGCACGATGACGATCAGCAAGAGAACTGCAATGACGATCCCGACAATTTTCAGTGCTTTCATAACGGAACTCCTTCATGAACCTTGATTCTTGAGAGAGCCGGTGCCAAGGTGGAGTAGGCCGCGAGTGGCACCCAGTCTACCAAAAACCGGACTACTGTGGTTCCCGTGTCAGCTCGGGATTGGGCGTGGAGCCACCATAGAGCTCCTTCTGCCGCTTGTCCCGTTGTTCGTTCATTATGCGGGTCGTGGCGTCCATCTCGGCTCGAGCCTCCTTGGTCCGACCCAGGTGTTGCAGCAATTGCCCGCGCAAGTAGTGGACGCTGGAATTCCCGGGATCGAGTTTGGCTGCGGCGTCAATTTCGGTCAGGGCCTGAACATATTTCCCTTCACGTTGGTAAACCTGAGCCAGTTGGTAGCGAGAACTGGCCAGAGAGGGATCAAGACGCAACGCCTTTCGCAGATTGCCTTCCGCTTCCGGGTTGTTTCCCTCTAGCGAGTTCACTAGTCCCAGTTGGTCATAGTTGTAAGCCACGTCCGGCTCGATGGCTGCGTCCTTCAGGAATTCCTCTTTGGCTCGCGTCAGCTCCTGCTTTTTGAAATAGGCGATCCCCAGATTGAAGTGAACGAACGGAGCGTAGGATTGGCCTTGGCGGCGAGTTCGAGTTCCTTGATGGCGTCGTCATACTCCTCGCGGTTAATGTGGGCCTTGCCCAGCAGAAGATGCAACTCAGCAGAGTCCTGGCCGGTTTCGACCAGGCGGCCGAAAGCCCGCTGCTCGAGCTCGGGTCGGGCGGACTTGCCGGCCGAGATTCCCAAAACGTACAGGTAGTTCAGCTGATTCGAAGCCTGCGGCCAGAGCGGTTCTAGCACACCAGCAGCAGCGGCATAGCGCTCGGTGAAGAAATAGCAAAGTCCCAGCAGGTAGCGTGCTTGATAGGAATCCGGCACATTGTGCACCACCGATTCAAACGGAGCAACGGCAGCGCGAAAGTTGTTCTGCCGGTAGTAAACCAGACCGATGTTGAGACGGATTCCGGGGACTTGCGGCGCCAGCTGTTCGGCCTGCTGCAACATTTCCACTGCCTGCGGCCATTGCTTCCGCCGCATGTAGATGACCCCTAGATTGGCATAGGCGCCCGCGGCCAGCGGATCCTGAACCAGTACTCCGCGAAAGGAACGCTCGGCCACGTCCAGATTGTTCTTCTTCAAAGCCGCTTCGCCCTGTTGAAATAGTTGTTGGGGGCTTGCAGTCGGTGGCTGTGCCGGCGCAGTCTGGGCCTCCGCGCCCGGCGGGAACGCGAACAGAACGAAGGCGAGGAGCCTTGACAGTGGTTTCACTGTGCTGTAGTGTCCGCCAGCGACGGCCTGAAATTCAAGCAGGACTGACTGTAACTAGCAATGAGCAATTGGCCCTTAGCCAAATGCCAATGGCTATTTGCTATTTGCCGTATTCACTATGGTCAAGACTTCCGTGATCACCATTCGCGACGTGGCCAAAGAAAGCGGCTTTTCCTCGACCACCGTCTCTATTGTTCTCAACGATGCTCCCCTGGCGCGCTACATTCCGCCGGCCACCAAGAAGCGAATTGAGAAGGCGGCCAAGAAACTCGGCTACCGCCCCAACCTGTTTGCCCGTTCGCTGCGCAGCAAGCGGAGTAACACCGTCGGCGTGATGGTTTTCGACATGACCGACCCGTACTGCACACTCATTCTGCGCGGCATTGAAAACTCCCTTTACCAATCTTCCTTCCTGCCCATTCTGACCGATGTGCATAACGAGCGCAGCCGGTTCGAGCGTTATCTGGAGATGCTGCTGGACCGGCGGGTGGAGGCGCTGATCGTCCTGGCCAACTGGCTGTTCGTTGACATTGACGTCCTGGCGGACCTGGAAAAGAGCAGCATTCCGACCGTGATGATCGGACGCGAGCTGCAAACCGATACCGTCAGCTCCGTGATCGTGGACAACGAAATAGGAGCGCACTCCGCAGTGGAACATCTGCATCAACTGGGACACCGCAAGATTGCCTTTATCCGCGGGCCCAAGACTCTGGGGGACAGCGCTCCCCGCTGGCAGGGAGTTCGTTCGTTTGCCAAGAGCGCGGGTCTGGAACTCGATCCGCGTCTGATCGTGGACCTGCCAGAATCGCAGGATCCGATTTCAAGTTTTGAAGCTGGCTACAAATTAACGGAGGAACTGCTCAAGCGGAAGCGGCCATTCACTGCCCTGATGGCCTTTGACGACATGACAGCATTTGGCGCAATACGTGCATTGGCCAAGGCCGGCCTGCGTGTGCCCGAGCATTGCTCGGTCGTCGGCTTTGATGATGTCGCGGCTTGCAGTCTGTATACCCCGCCACTCACCACCATACGCCAGCCGATGGAAGCCATGGGAGCGATGGCGGCAAACCTGGTAATTGAAGGCATCAATGCCGTACTGGAAAAACGGGAAATATCGGCCGTACACCGCAAGATGGCACCCGAATTGGCGGTACGAGAATCCACCCGCAGTCTGCCCTAGGCAGAAACACGGTCAAAAACCGCTTTTGGGCCGGCTATTTAAAAAGCCGAGAGGCGTCATTTCCCGCCTTTTTTTCTTGACACTTGCCGTCGAACTACCGCAATATTCGAGCTATTGATTCGTTTTAATAAACGGTTTCATGCGAAATGTGTTTTCCCGGGCCTTTCGATGAGAACGGCAGAATGCTCTCTCTGGCGCTGCCCTGGGCGGAAAGCGAAGCAGGTTTACCGGACGGGTGCGGGAGTTACGAAGGTTCCGCGTGAAGGGAAGATCAGTAATAGGTCTGGGTAATAGGATTCTGATTGAACTCGGTTCCACCAGTCTTCGGGCGGTCGAAAAAATATTTGGGGGTGTCTATGAAGTTCCGCGTGCTTTTGCTTGGTGTTTTTCTGTCACTTTCGCTGGCTGTGGTCGCGCAGGACACAGGGTCGATAACGGGTGCAGTGACTGATCCCAGCGGCGCTGCGGTGTCGGGCGCCCCGGTGACCCTGAGCAATCCCGAACGTGGCATTAATCGCTCGACCACAACCAATGAAAGCGGAGACTACCTGTTTGGTGCCGTGGGGAGCGGTTCCTACGACCTGGTAGTAGCGGCTGCTGGGTTCAAGAAGTACCAAGCCAAGGGAGTCAAGCTGCAGGTTGGGCAAAAAGCTCGGGCAGATGTCGCTCTGCAAGTGGGTGCCGCCAATACCACGGTCGAGGTTGAGGGGGTGACCGTCGCGCAAGTCGAAACCCAGTCCTCCGACCTTTCCGGCGTGGTCACCGGCAAGGAAGTAACCCAGTTGGAGCTGAACGGACGCAACTTTACGCAGCTCGCGACCCTGGTGCCGGGGGTAAGCAACCAATCGGGACAGGATGACGCCGGCGTAGGCGTCGGCGGAAACGTTGCCTTCAGCATGAACGGCGGCCGCACCGAGTACAACAACTGGGAGCTGGACAGCGGCGACAACATGGATAACGGCAGCAACACAACGTTGAACGTCTATCCCAGCCTGGAGGCCATCGCCGAATTCAAAGTGCTCACTTCGAATTACGGCGCCCAGTACGGCCGCAACAGTTCCGGCACGGTGGAAGTTGAGACCAAATCCGGCACCCGAAGCTTTCACGGCAATGCCTACGAATTCGTGCGCAATGACATTTTTAACGCCAATACATTCCCCCAGAGCAGCGTGCCGCCGTACAAGAAGAACGATTTCGGCTACACCATCGGCGGGCCGGTTTTTATTCCCGGGCTTTACAACAAGGACCGAAGCAAGACCTTTTTCTTTTGGTCGCAGGAATGGCGGCGGGAGCGTGTCCCGGCAAATCTGGGCAGTGTCATCGTGCCGACCTTGGCGGAGCGCAGCGGTAATTTCAGCGATCTTTGTCCGGGCACCAATTGCCCGATTGATCCTGGTACGGGCCTGCCATTCCCCGGAAACATCGTACCCGTCGATACCGTGAACTCCCCAGCGCTGGTAGCCCAAATTCCAGAGCCCACGTCAGGGACGAACACCTGGAATGCTTCTCCCACCCTGCCCACCACGTGGCGGGAGGAATTGATCCGTGTGGACCACAATTTCAGCGACAGAGTTCGCGGCACTTTCCGCTACATCCACGACTCCTGGAACCAGACTTATCCGACGCCCCTGTGGACTAACATCGGCACCTTTCCGACCATCCAGACCGCTTTTGGTGGTCCGGGTCTCAGCATGGTGGCGCGCCTGACTGCGACCGCCTCTCCTACTTTGCTGAACGAGTTTGTCGCCAGCTACACCACCGACCACATAACGCTGAGTCCGATTGGTGCGTTTAAGCGGCCAGCCAGCATGTCCTTTGGCTTGTTTCCGGGCGTAGACCAAGGCAAAGTTCCAGGCATTAATCTCGGGGGCGGCGGTATCTTCAATTTCGGGGAAGATGTAGGCTATCTACCCGGCGGCCCTTACAACTCCAACCCCACCTACACCTATCGTGATAACGTCACCAAGATTATTGGAAAGCACAATCTGGTGTTTGGCGCCTATTTTGTGGCCGCCCAGAAGAATGAACTGGCGCAGCCAACAATTGCCACCAACGGCGAGCTCAGTTTTGCTACTAGTAGTTCGGTCAGCACTGGCAACGCTTTCGCGGACTTGCTGATCGGCCGGGTAGCATCTTTCACCCAGACCAGCGCCCAGCCCAAGTTCTACAATCGCTACAAAATTTTCGAGCCCTACTTCCAGGATGACTGGCATGTCACCAACCATCTGACTCTGAATCTGGGCTTGCGGGTGAGTCTTTTCGGAACCTATCGCGAGCGTTACCACAACGAATACAACTTTGATGTCACCCGCTATGTCGCCGGTGGAAGCAGTGTGGATCCCACCGGTGGGCTGGTTATTGGAGATCCATTCAATGGAGTTGTGCAGTGCGGCGTGACCCAAGGCGTTCCCGATAGTTGTATGAAGGGCCATCTGTTTAACCCTGCACCGCGAATCGGCTTCGCATGGGATCCGAAGGGCGACGGCAAAACCGCGATTCGAGGCGGTTACGGAATCTTCTTCGAACACACGAACGGCAATGAGGCCAACGCGGAATCATTGGAGCCTGCCGCTAGTCCGGCGGTGCAAACCATCAGCACGTTCAACCTGACCGCGTATGACCAGATCGTTCCGGTAACGGCCGGTCAATCCAGCCCGCTGGCCATGATCTCCATTCCCAACAAGGCGGTTTGGCCCTACGTGCAGCAATGGCACCTCGATGTTCAGCACGAGATTCTTAGAAATACGGTTGCGACGGTGAGCTATGTCGGGAGCAAGGGAACCCACCTGACTCGTTTCTTCGATATCAATCAGGTCAAA
>CATPBJ010000182.1 GCA_955652395.1 uncultured Terriglobales bacterium
CGCGGCTCTCCCCTGGCTGCCCTCGCCGCAACAGCGAAAACCCTGTGAAATCCTTGTGGATACGCAGTGGACAGATCGTGGAGGGATCGAAAAAATCTACAAAAATTACTTGACAGACTTACTCAGATGTCTGAAGGAAGCCAAGACGGAGTACGCGAAGCTGAAGTAGCGTGAGGGAGCTGCTCGGTCCATTGCAGTCTGAAACAGAGTTCTGTTAGGAGTTCTAAAGAACAGGTTAGGCGCCTGCGACTGCTGCTGCCGCTTTGGGCTGCTCGGTTGTGGCGGGCTTGGCGAGCTTTGCGGGCTCGGCCTGCTTGCCCTTAGCCTGTTGGGACCTCTCAGTCCTTTGCTCGGCGGCGCGGACCTGCACGCTGCCTATCAGAATGGCTCCATCCTCAACGCTGATGCGCTGCGTGACCACATCACCGGTCAGCGAGCCTTGGCTGCGGATGTCCAGGCGGTCTGTGCTTTGGATGTTGCCCTGCACGTTGCCCAGGATTACGACTTCGCGAGCACTGATGTTGGCGGCGACGCTTCCGTTGTCCCCAATGGTGACGCGGTGACCGGCAAAATTAACGGTCCCCTCGATTCGGCCACCGATGAACAGCGATTCGGTACCGCTGACTTCACCTTTGATGACCAGAGAGCGCCCGATGGTGGCCTGTTCTACTGGGACGCTTGCCGTCTTGGCCTGGTTCGAGTTTGAGGAAGCCTGCGATTTTTGAGAGTCTGATGGCATCGGTTCCGGTGCTCCTTAGCTTTTCCGTGTGGCTAAACTATGGGCCTGGCCATAGAGGGTCTTCGGATGGTTAGCGTCTTAGCAAACTGACTATCGCACGGGAGTGCCCAATGCTGGAGGTTACCAAAGTACCTGTACAGTGCATCATCTCGTAGTCAATAAAAACAAGGCGCGGCATAGAAGTTCCCATTAGCTCCTGTGGCGTTTCATGATATACGCGGCACGACGCGGCACAGTCAATCGGCAGGACCAGGTGGCATGTGACTGTAGAAAACGTTGTCGTGCCAGTTTGGATTAGCTGGATAGGGCTCGCCCTTGCCGGATATCTCGCCTACCAGGGCCTCCGCTCGAGCAGGTCGTAGACGAAGGAGTAATAAAACCTTTGGACAAAGACATTCTTTACCGCACAATGAAAATAAGAAGCTGTCAAGTTTCACTTGGCCTCGTGACCCGCAAGCCAAAAAAACTTTAAGCCGTATAGTCGCTGCGCATCTTGACACCCAGTTAGGGGAGCATTTTCACCGGACGCTACACCATGGGCGCCAGTAACAGGCGGGTGCTCGGGTCGAGCTCGAGAGTGTCCCTTCGTTACGTCGGAGGACCACAAGACCTATCTTAAAATCGATGTGTCGACACGGTAGAGGCCAAGAAATGGGGGTGGAGAATGCACACGGACACAGGGATACGGTCGTCGGTTGGCTCCTTGGCCACCAACATTCAAGCTGGGATCAGCGCCTGGGCGACCAAGATGCAACGGTGGATCACCTCCTTGGGTAAGACGGCCAAGAAGGGCGTGGTTGCTAGGCTGTCTGCCCACGGAATGCACAACATAATTCCACCCGTTGCGGTGCTTGCGGGAGCCGCAGCATTTGGATTCTGGTGGGAGAGGATCAGTGCCGGACTGTTCGCCGGCCTTGCCTTAGTTCTCCTAGCGGGTATCTACAAAGCCCTGCGGCAGATCGTTGCGGCCCTGCGATGGGAACATGACCGCGTTACCGCTGCGGACTGGAATAGGCAGACTTCGCGGATTGCAGAACGAAGCGATCGAAATTTCGAGATCGGCGCCAGTGCTGTCGAGCACTTGCGGCCATGGGTAAAAGACGAGACTTCATTGACGGAGGAAAGTGCAAAAGCGTATTGCTCAGTTCTTCTGGATACGCTTGCAGTCCTCCATCCCAAGTTTGCAGAATGACTATTAAGGTGAGTGACTCGGCAGTGGCCGTCCTGATACTTAAGATTGCGGGCGCCACCGTGGTGCATGGCACTCGCAAACCCACAAACGATTCCCCGCCGTGGATCTTCCTGAAGGCTGATCTGGGTCATCAAGCTGATCTGGTATCGGGTGTAGTCCTTTACGCGCGGCGATTCTCACCTCGGAATCATGGCTTAATCATGGCATACGCATGGGCAAGGAAGGGTAAGATTGGGTAAGAAATGGGAATGCACGATGTGCGCTAGGTTATTGCAAACACAGGCTAAACAGCAGAAAATGAACGACTAGAGTGAAACGCTTCCCAGAACTTAAAATCCCGGACCCCGAAAGGGCGTGACGGTTCGATTCCGTCCCCGGGCACCAGATCAGCGTGGATTTTTCAGACTGTGCGCAGAGCCCGGTCAATTCTCTGCAACCCCTCGCGGAACATTTCCGTGTCGACTCCCATACCAATGCGGAAATGGTGGGGCAGACCGAAAAAATGCCCCGGCACGGCTGACGTTTCATGCTCCGTACGGAGTCGGGAGAGGAAATCAACCACATTGCCGTTGGCCAGGTGCAGAACGGCGGTCGTACCAAATTCAGTGCGTGGGGAGGAGACACCTTCCTGACTGGCCAGGAACTCGTGCAGCAGCGCACGATCCGCTTCAACGATTTGGCGTGCGCGTTCGCGTATGGTGTCGAGGTTTTCCAAGGCCACGACGCTTAGCAGTTCGGCGGGGTGTACCGGGATGGATGCAAACAGGTCGTTCAACCGCCACATGGCACGCGCCAGATCGGGCTCTGCCAGAATCCACCCACAACGCAGGCCGCTCAAACCGTAGACCTTGGTCAGACTGGTGGTAACGACAAACTCCGGACCCAGATGGAAGGAGGATTTCGGCGTATCGGTATAAACGGCGTCGAGATAGACTTCGTCAACCAGCACGTGTGCGCCTACGCTGCGCGCTAGGCCGCCAATCTCACGCAGCGCAGAGTTCGAAGTCAGGACACTGCTCGGATTATGCAGGTTGGTGAGGACGATCAGTCTTGTCTTTCGCGTGATCGCGCGCCGAACCTGGGCTGGATCGAGCGCATACCCGCTCTCTTCGGTGCGGGCAAAATGCTTCACGGCTGCACCCAAATACAAGAGGGTGGAAGTAAGCAACTCGTAGGTTGGCTGTTCGACGAGAACCTCATCGCCCGGATCAATCAGCGTTGCCATCGCCAAATGGTTGGCCATGGATGTGCCGGCGGCCGCGACCACGCAATCGGGGTCGACTCCACCTTTCTTCGCGATGGCGTGCTGCAAGGGAGCGTAGCCGTAGGTGCTGTCGCCGTTGATCTCCAACTGTTCGATGGTGACCGGAAGTTCATGCAGAGGAAACGATCCCACCCCGCTGGTGGCGAGATTGAATCGCGCGCGGCCCTGGGTTTTCGCCCACAGCATGTAATCGGAATGTCGACGTTTCATAGGTTCGGCTGCAGCGCAGTTCTCCCTTTGGCGTGGTTCCAGTACAAATATACCGGGATGCCAGCCAGCAGAATAACCAGGCCGATGGCGGAATTCGCCGGGAAGGTCGCGGTGGTCGTGATCACGATGGCGGCGCAGGCGAGCACAAAGAGAGCTGTGGTGTAAGGATGACCCGGCACAAGATACAGCGTCTCAGGTGAGTCCGCGCTTCTCCGCCGGAACACAAACAGCGATGCCGCCGTCAGGCCAAAGGAAATGAAATCGACGGAAATCACGTAGTTCAATATCTGTTCGTAACGTCCGGAAAGGGCAATCACGGTCGCGGTCACGCCTTGCAGTACGATGGCCACGACCGGAACTCCGGTGCGGGGTGAAAGCCAGCCCACACTCTTGAAGAAGAGATCGTCCCGCGCCATGGCGTAGTAAATCCGAGGAGCGGTCAGAATTCCCTGGCTCAGAAATCCCAGCGTGGAAATGGCAATACCGAACGCAATCCACTGCGCGCCTCGCTCACCCAGGGCGGCGCGCATCACCGACGACGCGGGAGTGCGGGTCGCAGCCAGTCCGTCGGGACCGAGCACGCGCACGCAAACAAAATTGACTGCGAGATAAAGCGCCACGACCCCGATCACGCCGATCACGAGTCCGCGGGAAAGATCGCGTCGGGGATGGCGCATCTCGCCGGCCACGAAACTTGCGGTCTGCCATCCGCCATACGCGAAAGCAACCGGAATCATGGCGGCTCCGATTGCACTTCCAAGTCCCAAGGAGACCGGCTGGTCGAGCAAGGGTAGGGCCCGCACTGTGCCTCCGCCCCACAAGATCCCTACCACGACCATGGCTGCGATGGCGGCAGCCTTGAGCAGCATGAGAGCACTCTGCACATTGCTGCCGGCACGCACTCCGAAGCAATTGATCGCGGTCAAACCCAGTAGGGTCACGGCCGCGATCAGCCCATCCCCCGCTGAGAGGCCGGTAATTTCTCGGTAGTACCGGCTGAATGTGACCGCCACCGCCGCCATCCCACCGGTTTGCGTCACCAGAAGAAGCACCCATCCGTAGATGAATGCGACGGAGGGATGGTAGGCCTCGCGCAGGTACAGATATTGCCCACCCGCACCGGGCAAACGGGATGCCAGCTCCGACCAGATGAATGCACCGAGCAGGGCAAGTCCCCCACCAAGCAGCCAGACTCCCAGGATCAGGAAAGGAGTGTGCACGCGCAGGGCAACCACATAGGGGTTGATGAAAATACCGGAGCCGACAATGCCGCCCATGACGATCATGGTGGCGTCGAATACTCCGAGCAGCTGCCGAGGTTTGACGGGATCCAAGAATCAGCCTAAGGGAGTGTTGCCTGCTTGCAAAAGAAACAAGTCGCGTTGCTCCGCAGACTTGATCCCGATCACCTTACCATAGCGTTGGATCATTGAAGAATGTCCGCGCGTGATACGCTTTTGGGGTTGGTTTTATCGCCCCACGGAGGCCCATGAGTTCTGCTCATTTTGACCTACAAGCGGCCGCAAGACAAATCATGTTGGAACATGGATTCGAGCCGGACTTCCCTCCAGAGGTCCCGCTGCAGCTCGCGGAGCTGAAAGCGCATCCGCCACAAGTGGCGCCGGGCGGGGACATCCGAGACCTGCGGCAGCTACTATGGTCATCCATCGACAACGACACTTCTCGCGACCTTGACCAGATCGAAGTCGCCGAACGTTTGCCTTCGGGAGAGATCAAAGTGCTGGTGGGAATCGCCGACGTGGACGCCTTCGTCCGACAGCAGTCGCCGATCGATGGGCATGCGGCAAAGGAAACTACCACGGTTTACACCGGCATTCGGAATTTCCCCATGCTGCCCGAGGAGCTCAGCACCAGCGCCTCTTCCCTGCTGGAAAACGGAGACAAACTTGGCGTAGTAATCGAGTTTGTGGTCTCGCCAGACGGCGGCGTGAACTCCAGCGACATTTATCGCGCGATTGTTCGCAATCAAGCCCAGCTGGCCTACGATTCCGTGGGGGCGTGGCTCGAAGATAAAGGACCCGCTCCCGTGAAAGTGGCGGCCTCAACCGGGCTGCAAGCACAACTCCAACTGCAGAACGAGGTGGCGCAGGCGCTGAGAAAACAGCGCTACCAGAACGGAGCTCTGAACATAGACACAGCCGAGGTGCGTCCTGTGGTTCTCAATCAGCAAGTGGTGGACGTTGTGAGTCAGCAGAAGAACCACGCCACCGACCTGATTGAGGACTTCATGATCGCGGCCAACGGAGTCGTAGCGCGCATGCTCGAGAAGGTTTCATCTTTGCGTCGAATCGTAAAGACGCCCGAGCGCTGGGATCGGATTGTGCAACTAGCAGCTACACACAATGAAAGACTCCCGGCGCAGCCCGATTCCAAGGGGCTCAATGACTTTCTGCTCAGGCGCAAAGCCGCCGATCCAGATCATTTTGCAGATCTGTCGCTGGCGGTGATCAAACTGATCGGACCCGGCGAATATGTGCTGGAACGTCCGGGAGATCCGGAGCAAGGCCATTTTGGCCTGGCGGTCCAGGATTACACTCACTCCACAGCACCGAATCGGCGCTTTGCCGATATCGTCACTCAAAGGCTGATTAAGGCGCTGCTTTCCGGCCAGTCGGCCCCCTATTCCGACGATGAACTGACAGCCATCGCCAGCAACTGCACTCTTAAAGAAGATGCTGCGCGCAAGGTGGAGCGGGAGATGTCCAAGCGCATTGCGGCGGTTACGATGAGCAACAAGATCGGGGCAACATTTGATGCCATCGTTACCGGAGTCACGCCGCGTGGAACCTTTGTTCGCGTGCTGCAGCCGCACATCGAAGGCTTGTTGGTGCAGTCGCAAGGAGTGGATGTAGGGGACAGGCTGCGCGTGAAGCTGACGCGAACCGATGTGCAGCATGGCTATATCGATTTTGCTCGCGCCTAGCAGCCATCACTTCTTTGATGGCGTCACCAGTGCAGTGTTCGGATAGTAGTGCTCTAGAATTTCGCGAAAGGTGGCCCCGGACTGCGCCATGGCTTTCGCTCCTGCCTGGCACAGTCCAATGCCGTGTCCCTCGCCCGCCCCCTCAAGGACAATTCCCTTCGCGTCGCTGCGGGCAATGAAGTTGTTGCTGGGTAGGGCTTCCCAGCCGAGACGGCGATCCATGTCCAGCCGGGAAGCCTCTCCGTGTTGGCGCAGATCGAGAGCTTCGGCCTGAGACACGCGACGGACCCAGTGCGATGGATGGCGACGACAGTATTCACAAACCGCGGAGAAGTATGGGTAGCCGTGACTCGACAAGCCCACTTCTTGTGGAGTACGGGTGCGTCCGTCACAGCTTCGGGTGAACATTGCCGCCACAGCACGGTCATGATAGGCCAGCACCAGACCACGGGTTGCGAAAGCGGCACGGGAAGCGTTGCTTTCCGGTGGAGGCGGCTCACGAAGGAACTGACAATGAGTAGTATCACAGAAATCAAAATCGTGATGACGTCCCTGATCCGCGGTGAAATATGAGCGTGTAGCCACTGCCTGCGCCTTCAATGCTTCGAGGAGCGTATCCGGCGCACTCTCCGCTTGCACCACGGATGCGACCGCTGTCTCCAGATCCATCTGTACAACCGGAACCAAGATGCCGGCAACCGCTTTGACTTCAAGCACACCATGGTACCGGCGACTGATCTTTCCGGGAATCGCGAGCACGAAGTCAGTGACACCATTGCTTCGGCTGGAGGCGTGGAGGTCAGATGCCCGGACCAACTGACTGCCAATCTGGAGTATGAGATCGTCGCCAGAAACTGTGATTTCTGTGGCGTCTTTTCCGGAACTTCTTTCCAGTACGAAGGTCTTCTCCCCGGCTTGGACAATCTCCGTCTTTATAACCAGGGCCTGCCCGGGCACAGTTTTCATCGTGATCTGATGAGGATGGAAGAGGCCTAGCACTCCGACGCGGACATCCTGCGCGCAGGCGACTTGAGTGACAAGCAGGATGTACGCGAACAACCTTATTCCGAACGACACTCCTTTACTCCTCGATCCGGCTCAACATCCGCCCCGCGGTCAGCGCCGCCCTGGCGCCCGGAACTCCGTGTACCCGTACGATCAGTAGCAGCGTTGGCTGCTCGGCTGGCACCAATGCGACTACAAAGCCGTCCCCAGGAGCGTGCGCGTGATGGGTGCACGCGGCCGTTCCGGTTTTCACCAGTGCGCGCGAACGCTTCAATGCACGACCAACTTCCGCTCCCGTACCCTGCCTGGCGGACTGGGCCATCCCGGCCACCACTTCGCGTACTCCAGTCTGGTCGCGACGCCGATTGAGTTCCAGATAAGCGTGCGCCATGTGTAAAGGCGAGATGAGCCAATGATTCCCTATTCCGATCAGGTCCGGGCCAGATAACTCCGAAGCAGGTGGGTCTAATCCGAGTCTTCCTGCCGAGGGGATAACGTCTGCGCTGGTCATGCCCGCGGCAAGCATCCGAAAATACGAATTGCAGGAGTCAGCGATGGCCGCAGTGATACCGATCTCCCCGTGACCGTGGGGCCGCCAGCAGCCTGCAGCACCCCCCCGGCAAATATGAGTCGGATAGCGAAACTGATGCTCTTCGCCATAGGCCAACGCCGTAAAGGGTTTTACTAGTGAACCGAGCGGAATCGGTTGGTCAGCATCATCCCAACGAGAAGCGAGCAAAGCTCCGGTCTGAACGTCCAGGAGGAGGAAAGAGACTTCCCTGCGCGTAAACTCTCGCTCGAGAATTTGGGCTGCCGATTGTGCGAATAGCGAATTTCGGGTGACCGTGTTTTCAGCGAAAGCCTCCGCGGAGGGTGGGGTTGCTGCGGGGGGCACGGCTAAGACCCCAATCACCAGCAACAGCTCAATCTTGCTTACTGAGACCATTGGTATGTGACCGTTTGCAGTACCTTATCGCCGGCATCGCGAACCACAATCTTCTCCGACGAAGCCGCGGCCAGGGTGGCACTGAGGCTGGCGATGCTCTCCGAAAAGAATTGTGGTTGTCGCTCTGTCCCCGGAATCCCCGAGGGACTCAGGTCCGGGCGATCGACCATTGTGACCAAGCGGACGAAATTGTCTCTCTCTCGCTTGTGGTCGAACTCCGCCAACAACACTGCAGGCTTCACATCGGATTTTCGGTTCACATTCGCCAGCATGCCACTGATCAGCGCAGGGTCGTCGGAAATTACTAGATATCTGCCTCGGACTGCGGCCAAGAGTGTGTGCAGACCGTCGAGTCCGTAGTAGCCGCTAGTCTGCTTCCAAGTTATGCCCAACTGGCTGGCGGTCAGACTTGGCCGAATGAAACTGATCAGCGCACTGCGGGCGGCGCCTTCATCCCAATCGGAGCTTCCGGACAGTGCAACCGCCGAGTGGATTCGTACGAATACTCCACCGGTGTCTCGCTCCGTGGACTGAACATGAAGCACTGCATTGACGTGGTTCTTTTGCAACACACTCTTCAGCGCACCTGCCCCTTCGGGGTCGGACGTGTACTGTGCAGGAGCTTGATCGATTCGTGTTTCCAGATCAGAACTTGAGCCCGCCTCGCCTGACGTCAGTTGTGCTGGCGGAGCGAACTGCTCCGGGGGAACTGGTCCCGAGTGCGGAGCCAGGATTTTGGTATTGAGCACATCAAGACACGGATCGATCGATGGACAAGGTTGGGCCTCGTAGATGCCCACGCCCTCCGGTACCAAACGAACGAGATCTGACACTTCTTCGGCTTGCTCAGCGCTTGGGCCTGACTTGCCCGACCTTAACAGGACGCGTTCTTCGCGGTATTCCTTTCCGGAGCGAAACAGATCGGAGACAGCTGCGGCATACGATTTCATGCCGGTAATATTCTGTTGCACCCAATACGAGCGGAAATAGGGGCTGGGCACAATTTTTTCCAGGTTCAGGACCATACGCAGGTCTCCCCCGGAACCGGCAGCAGCAACGGACTGGGCAAACCAGGGCTCGGATTCGATTGTGCGGTCCTTGCTTCCCGCAATCAACTGCAGGGCGCTGGCCATCAAGTCTTCCCGGGTTGCCAGCAGCAGATACTTTTCGCTAACGGCGAACTCGACTTCCCGCTGTGATTCGGGATCGCGTCGCAGATAGAAGGTCGTGCCGCCGGCACTGCGGGTTTCGAACTTCGCACGCGTCTGCCAGAGCTGGTTTTTCATTGCATTCGCCGATGGCAAGCGCGTGATGTAAATAAACTGCAGTTTTCCGATGTCGTAGAGTGCGAGCGCACTCTCGCTTCCCGCCACCTGGGACATAGAATTCATGTCCGGCGGAAGACCAGCGGCTGTGGCAAATTGCCTTCCGGCATCCTTCAGGCGCAAGAGCAGCCGGGAACGGGAAAAGACCTCGTAGTTACCGCTGCCCAGCCAGGCCTGCTTTTGCGGCGATCCGTTCCAGTCGGCCAGCAGCGCGGAGAAATCTTTTGCCTGAAGGTATAGAAGAGCTCCAGACGGAACGTACCTGGACAGCGGCACTTCAGGCGTTGCGGCCGCCTGATACGCGGCCCAGCCCAACCCCATACTGACGGCGCCGATCAGGAGGACAATCGTTACCGATATCCTTCTCATTCCTTCGTTCCTCCTTTCACAGCCTCTTTGGCCGCCGGCGCGGATCGAGCCAGCAGTCGGGGACGAACCAGGCGGTCCTGCTCCAGCGCTTCGTGCAGGATTGGCTGTCGTGCTGCGTTAAGCCGTTGGCGATGCAGCCGGGCGCTTATCTCTGCGATGGTTGTGCTAATTTCCTTGCGGCGGGCAGTTCCCTTTTCCAGCTTGTGTGCGATTCGCAAATAACGCAACCCTTCGTCGAGACGATCCAGCCTGATCATCAAGTCGCCCAGGGTCCTGGCTACCTGCCCCTGTTGCGCAGTTGGCACCTTGAATGGGTTCCCCGCCTGGCTCGGCACATTTTCATCGTCGGCAGTGTTATTGGCTTCAGGTGTGATTTCCTCTTCACGACTACCGAGGGGTGAAACCGAGCCAAGGAACTGCTGGCGAAGAAGTGACTCGATAACACCACGGGCGAATTCATCGGAACGTAAGCCAGCCGCTGCCTGGAACAACGGGATGCGAGCGTCGTCACGGGTAGGAGTATCCGCCAGCGCGTTCCCAAGCAATTGGACTTTCACAGGCGCGTCAGCGGAAGACTGGGCAGCTCTGAGCCGGGCGTCGTAGAAGAAGGGCTGGTCCGCCGCAGTCGCACTCGAGCCGCCCGCCAGCAGATTCAATTCGGCGCTTCCGAATTCGACAGGACGACGCATGCCGGCCAAAGCCAGAGCCGTTTGGGTCCGCACGCCGTAAGCAACATCTGGGTCCGAGGCGATGGTGGATAGAGCTTTCTGTGCTGAATCCACATCCTGGCCAGCGGTAACCTTTGCTTTCGCAAGCCGCAACCGATAGGTGGGTTCCCAAGGCAGCGCTTTTACCAGTTGTTCAAGAAATTCGATTGCCTCGGCGTTGTGTTCCGTCTTCTCCAGCAGCGCTGCCGCGGAATCCAGGTTCTCGAAGGGATTACCTACGGCCACCACCAGGCGTCGCAGCAGTTCGACCCGCCCGGCGTGTCGCCCGCGGCGATACGAATCTCAGCCAGGCCGAAAAAATTTGCCGCCTCCAGCTTGTGCTCGTCAATCTCACGCGCAAAAACAAACTCCAGTACTTTTTTTGCTGACTGTTTATCTCCCGAATCAAACAGCTGCCGCGCCGCTGCACGCAGAACTTCCACGGCGGGCCTGGTCTGCGGATCAGTGCGATAGCTCTCTATCTTGGAATCTAGAGTTCCCGTCTGCGCCGCGACCTGCAGTTCTACCGGAACGATGGCCACTGCTTCTGCATTGCGGCTTTCTATGGAAAGCGCGGCAATTGCGCCCGCGGCTTGTGCATACTGTTTCGTCGCAACCAGGTATTTTATCCATCTCACCTGCCAGGAGCGCAGGGCCTGTTGCGCGCCTTCTTTCTGCAGCCCCTCCGCCCTCGCAACTGCGTCTTCCTTCGCTTGCAGGATGCGCTGATAGATGAGTGCGCGTTGCGGCAGCGGGATCCACGAAGCCTCCACTACATCGGCCAGAACGGTGCTGGGATCGTCAGCAGCCGAAGTGACCTCCAGGAGCCAGTTGGCCGCTGCCGCCGGTTCCGCCGTCGCAACATAGGCGCTGTGCAGCAGCATATTAGAACGGTAGTTAGCGTTGTGACGGAGATAGAGCCGTAGAAGCGCATCCACATCTGGTTTTAGGTCGTTGAAGACTTTTCTGCTGCGCAGATGTTCGCAGGTTCGAGAGAAATCTGACCAGAAACTCTCCGGCACGCGGGTGCTGTTGGCCTGCTGTCCGAGCGCGGAGAAAACCTGCTTCCACTGAGCGACAGCCTCTGCGCGGGCGCCCTGTTTGTAATACGCCAGGGCCAGGCTGTCGTGCACATCAGCTCTTCCGGGCGCCAACTCCAGCGCGTGTTCGTAGTCGGCAATGGCGCGGGCGGTGTCTTCGTTGTCGAAGTAATAGTCCGCCACAGTCAGATAGCCGGAAGCGCTTCCGGGACTTTGTTCCAAAATCGCGGGAAGAAAATCCTCCGAGTTACCTTGCCTGGTTACGCCTTCGTATTCCCCGTAGCGCGAGCCATAGTAGAACCAAACGTTCCCGGCAAGTTGCTGGGCTCTGTCAACCGGCTTCGCCAGTCGTTCAGCGATGGTGTTATCTCCCAGAGCAGAGAGGAATGCGCCGTTCACTTCTGGCCTTTTCTCCGAAAAATAGAGGCCGACGAGTCCCTCGTATGCCCTCGACCAGACCGGCGTGCGGGGCCGGCCCCGCGACGAAACCAACGCATGCGCCAGCGCAGCGTCCCCGTTGGCCACAACATAGTCGGCGGCCTCTTGTCCGGGAGAAGTCCAGTAGGAAGCCCGCTGCACCAACTCATTCGGCGTGCGGGCCAATAGCAGCTGGAATAGACGCTTCTGCTGCTCGCGGCCACCGATGCCAAACGGCGTTCCTGCGAAAGCGCGAGACTCGCCCTCCGGATCTGGGGCAGACTGATACGCTTCCTGAGCCGCGACCCAAACCGCATACCGCTGCTGTGGCTCAATGCGGGGCGCGAATTGTTCCAGCTGACCGCCCAACTCCGCAAATTTCAAACGCCGCCGTTGCAATTCGACGAAGGGCTGCATTCCGGACAGCAATACGAGAGAATTCGCTCCCTTATCCATCATCAACTCATAACGCCAGCGAGCTTCCAACTTGGCCAGTCCCGCGCTTTGAGCCAGAGGGACGGCAAAAGCCTCGACATCCGCCAGGCTCATGCCAGTGCGCTTGGCCTCAGCGAACTTCGCGAAAACAACTTTTTCTTCTGGAGCAAAGTAAGTGGAGACCGCGCTTCCCATTTCGCTCAGAGCGGAGCGCATGCCGTCGCGGGCGGTCCGGACGCGGTTCTCCTGGGCTCGGGCGCGCCATTCCCTATCGGTGATCGCGGCGATGCCGTGGCGGGCCACCTGCTCCTTAAGTACGGGCATGACCGCCGAAGCGTCAGCCAGAGCATTCTGCAACGTGGCATATGCTTTTACCTGCTGGCGGAGACGGGTCATGACGCGCGTATAAATTCTGGCCCCGGTTTGCTGCTCCGCCGTGACCAGCAAATCCGTTCCGGCGATATTGATACCCTTTTCGGCAAAGCTGCCGGCCTGCATCAGCATGCCCCACGATTCCAGGCGCTGCGCAACCTCAAAGTACCCTCCGGCATTTTCCGGGCCTACATCGATGAGCGCGATCTTCAGCGCTGCGACCACGTCGTCTGCGCGTCCCTGGCGGGCGCGGACTTCAGCAACTTTTTCCATCCACTTCGGGTCTTTGAAGGCTAGTTGATAGACGCGCTCGTAATCGGCGGCCGCGTCGTCGAACCGCATGAGCCGTTCTTCGAGGCCGGCCCGTGCCACTCGCAAGTCAACGCGATCGGGCCGGACCGTAACCGCCTTGCCGTAACTTTCGATCGCCGCCGAATATTGTTCAAGGCTGGTTTGGATCTGAGCCAATACCATCGGCCAACGATAATCACGTGGCGATTGTGCAGCCGTCTTGCTGTAGAAATCCAGGAGCTGCTGCTGGCGCTGGTAACGCATAGCATACAGAGCAGACTCCGTCACCAGACCTGCATCTTCGGGAAAATTGTTGATGAGCTCGATGAACTGATCAACCGCTCCGCCATAGTCTTCCATGCGGGTCAGAGCGGGGACCAATCCCCGGCGCAGCGTGGCAACCCTTGTCTTTCGCTCATCGCCCGAGAACGGTGCGTTGCGGAAGAACGCGATCTTGTCCAGATAGAATTGGCGCAAGCCTCGATCATCGCCCGCCTGCGCGTAAGTATCTGCCATTGCCGCCAGGTACTGGCCGTCGTAGGGGGAGGCTGTCAGAAGCCTAGTCAGCAGATCTCGAGCCTGCGAAAACTGGCCCGCGTCGGTTGACTTGCGCGCCGCTTCGAAGTCGAACTGCTTGCTCAACTCCGGATACGCATCTTTCGAAGCCTGTAACAGGACCGCGATTGCCTGCGGATAGTTTTTCGTTCGCCAGTAAAAGTCCACGGTCGAGCGCACGACTCCCAGGATTCTGGGGTTCTCGCGATACAAAGCCTCGACATTGCGCTGCGCCGACTGGAAGTCTTTCCGGCTTTCGTACAACTGGACCAACCGGTAGCGCAACTGAAGACAGTTGACCGGATCAATAGTGAGCGCCGCCTGCTTTTCCAGTGCGTGCTGGCGGACTTCCTCCAGCGATTTCTGCTCGGCCAAGACTTCAACCTCTTCTGCTTGCTCGATGGAAGTTGTACTGCCGACGACGGAGTCAAGGAGGGTTTGCATCTCAGGTTTACGGTTCTGAGCTTCCAGCACCCGGACACGCAGATAGACGACTGCCATGGGTGGGTTAGGCAAGATCACGCGGCGTGCGCTTTGCTGATCAACCTGATCACGGAGCCTAGGCCTACGGGCCAACGCCACCAGCCTCAGATCGGCGAGCGAATTTGCTCCCCCCGACAGACCGCCCTTTACGTATTCGCCGATGGCACGGGCATAGTCTCGTTGATTCTCAAAGATCGCACCGGCTTCGTAACTGTAGAGATTTTCGTCGCCGAGCTTCTTCCGGCCTTCATTCAGCTGCCGGAGAGCGTTGTCAAAATCGAAATAGTCCCAGTAGATGCTGGCCGCCTCCAGATAGCCGCTGGATTGCCCCGGAGCGATTCCGGGAATTCGATCCCAATAGGGTGCGGCTTTGGCGAACTGATCGCGGTCGGCATAGATGTCACCGATTCACGACATGATTTCGCTGTTGCCTGGATTCGCCTGTAGCAGATTGTCTTCGATCTTCGCCGCAACTTCCGTGTCGACGGGTTCGAAGTAAGCCAGCGAGCGATACACGGCAGAGGCAGTCTGAGCCGTCTCAGGATCCGCAGGATATTGTGCTGCCAGCGCTCGGAGCACCGGCGCGCTGTCCTCGAAATGCGATCGCCAGAGTTCTGCCTGGGCCACGAATTCACCCACAGCGGGATTGGAGCGGACCACTTCGTCCCATTGACTCTGGCCCAGGCTTTGGCCCACAGCAGAGGCACCGGGTCGCAATGAGTTCACTTCGGACTCTAGGATCCCTTTCGAGGACAGGTACTCGAAGAACCGGCTACGCAGGTCCGACGCTTCGAACCAGTGTTGCCGCAAGAGCGACTGCCAGGCAGCGTCGTCATAGGTATGCGAGTCGTGATAAGCGCTCAGCAGATTGCGCACGAAAACCGGGTTGTGCGGGAATCGCTTGTTGGCATACTGGTTCAATCGCAGGTACAGCGCCGGCGTCCCGCCGTAGCCTACATTGCTGAAATATTGTTCCAGCTCGGTGCCGCTGAAAGTCTTGACTGCTTCCTGGGTCAGCGTTTCGAATTCGGCTTGTTTCTTGTAGCGCAAGTAGAAGCGCGCCAGCTTGTCGTACCACGAGGAATCGGGAAACCGTGCCAGCGCTCGCCGGTAAATTTCTTCCTGCTCCGTACCCAGCCGGTTCTGGTCCAGGAATACTGTCAGCCGCTCGTAAAGGCCGGGATCATCCGGATTGCGATCGATCTCGCGCCGGAGCACCGCCAGCGCCTCGGGAATCTGTTTCAACTGTACCAACCGGGCCAGATACCGCTCCAACACTCGCGAATACTCCTGCGAGCGTGCTCCGACCTGGTTGGAAACTGATGCGGCGTGCAACTGAAACGCCTGGTTGGCGCGATGGGGAAGGTTGCTTACGGCGTCTGAAGGTTCGTTCTCGGCTTTGCGATCCGACGTTTCCTGATCGGCGGGCGACGAGTAGTCCGCGGTACCCCCACTCTTCCCTAAAGGAATCTTTTGGGCCTTGACCGCAAGCTCCTGCAGGACGGAATCGTATATGCTGAATTCCTCCTGTGCTTTCCCGGTGCGCGCGTACGCGTCGGCCATGAGCAATGCTATGGAGGTCCGTTGCGGAGCATTGGGAAAATTTGCCAGGAATTCACGCCCGGCACGGATCACAGCTTCGCTTTCTCCGGAACTTGCGTAAAACTCCAGCAGCTTGGCGTGCAGCTCCGGGCGTTCGGCTGAGTTGGGAAATTTCGTGTCCAGCAGAGTAAGTAATTCCGCCGCGCGTGACCGGTGGAAATACGGGATAGCGCGCTTCTCTTCTTCCGCGACCTTTGCCGCCGGAGCGGTGGTGTTGAGGATCAGAGAAAGAATGCCGTTCAGGTAGCCAGGGCCCTGGTCCATGGTGGCGACATCGCGATACATGGAAAGTTCTCCGCTGCCCAGCCGGATCGGACTTTCGGGAGCGGTGAGCAGCAGGTTGGTAAGCGCGGCGAGCGACCGTTCCTGGGCATCATTCATGCCTTTGCTGTTGTACAACGCAAAATAGTAGCGGGCCGACTCAGGATAGGCGTGAATATCTTCCAGCAGACGAGCGCAGACGTAGAGCTCCTGCCCCGTCCAGTCTGACTTGCTGGCATCCTTGTGCAACCGAAACGTCGTGACTGTTTGCTGCGCGGCATCGAGCTTGCCTTGCTGCTGGTAGTAGTAGAAGAGGCGCGCCATCGCGTTTAGGTCTTCCGGATTCGCATGCAGGGTCGCCTGCGCTTGATCGAGGAACTTGCGCAGGCTCTGGGTCTGCGTCAGCAGATCGAAATAGCTCTTGACCAGTTCTGGCGCCCACAGCGGTTGGAAGCTCTGTTCGTACACGGCCAGGCCCGGCTGCACTGAACCTCTGTGGTACTCGAGCATGGCTTTCGCTTTTATCGGAAAGATCTCATCCGCCGGAAGTTGCTTGTGATAGTCCGAGACTAACTGCTGCGCCGCCGAGTATTTTGTTTGCAATACCAGAAATTCCAGAAAGCGGGCGTACAGAGACCGCTCTTGCGGATAACGCGACAGCCAAGCGCGATACTGCGCCGTCGAGAAATCCGCAGGCAGGTCCTGATTCTGAATCACGCTGAAGATGCGTTCGAACGCCCGCCAGGACTTCTGTTCGATCGGGGCGATGAGAGCGTCGGAAGAATCGGCAGGGGCGCTAGCCACGGCAGAGAGCACCTTGATTTCGTCCATCGGACGAACACGGCGATGATAGAAATCAGCCAGGGCAATCTGGGCGGTGGTCTTGTCGGAAGCATTCTCGGCATATTTCTTCCAATCCGACTCGGCGGCATGGAAGTCGAGCTGCTGTTCATCTTCCAGCGCGCATAACGAGTAGAGGTCGGCATTCCTGGGCTGAGCTTTGATCAACTCGCCGAGCGCCGGGCGCGTCTCCGCAGGAGGCCGACGAAACAGCACCGCACCTCCGGGTAGAGGCATGGCTCGGAACAACGCCGCTTCGATTGTCGTTTCAGCTTCGACGTTGCGCATCCAGTCGGGCAACGCACCTCGGGCGGACACGACCCATCCCGCGAAAGTAACGAATACCGTGATTCCACAGAGACGCAGGAGGCGCTGTCGAGACGAATCAGGGAAGCACTTCAATCTGCACCTCCTGCGTCCCGATGTTGTGGGCGATGTCTTCGCCAGTCACAGTCAGCCTGTACGTTCCAGGCACGGCCTGCTCGGGGATGACCAGTTGTCCTGCGTTGACGCCTGCGCGTGCATCCCATTTCAGTGCAATCGGCGAGGCGCCTTCAAGTCTTGCGACCAACGTGCGCGTGCTCTGCGAAGCGCGCGCTTTCAGATTTACGGTCTGGCCGCGATGATAACGTTTGGTGTCGAGTTTAATCTGAATCACGGGCGGCTTGCTGGCGATGACAAAGGTTTTGAATTCACGATACGTGTGGTCGGCGCGGTCCCGTAGAACCAGGCGGACGGTGTAGGTTCCGTCCTGCATATCGTCGGGCGCCAGAAATCGCGTCTGCCACACATCTTCCCCCGACAGATAGCGGAGCTTCTGCACCAAACCAAAAGGAAACAGTGCGGTCACCGACGAAATGGATTCATCCGTCTTGACTCGCAATACGGGATCTCCAGGACGAATGACGCGGGGCCGCAACAGCGCGCGAGGCACGGCAAGAAACGACGTGTACGGCGTCACAAACTTGTATTGCCGGGCCAGGCGGATGATTTCATCGATGGTGGCCTGATCTTCGCCTTCGCGCTGGATCTTCTCCAGCAGAGCATCCACACGGGCTCTGGCCCACAGCCGTGGGAGCTGCGCGTGGTCGAGAGATTCGCGAGGCAAGTTGGCTTTCGGGGACATCTCGAGTGCTCCGCCGTCGCGCACACCCTGGACTGTAAAAGCTACCTTCTCTTTCGATGCCTGATACCGTCCCACCCAGGCCGCGACCGAACCCGCGAACGTGGAATCCTGTAGTGGGTAAACCGTGTCCACAGCCGATTCTGGTGTCACGGTCAAGTTCAATTGGCCGATGGGGCTGCGACCGACCTTGGAGAGGAAGGAATTCAACTTGAACTCAGCAGGCTCGGTAGACAGCACGTGCTCGAGCAAACCATCCTGACGAGCCAGCACAGTGAGCAGTGGCAGGTTAGCATCGTCGCCGACGCCGAAGATATAGGTGCGCGGACGCTGGCTCTCCGGCAAATGTTTCCGGCTCTCCGCATACCAACTCGCCAGCTTTCCGTTCTGGACAGGCCCGCGGGTGGCACCCCCGTCGCTCAGTAATATCAGATAGGGGCCGGAGACTCCGGGCGCCGAACACTGCTGCAGTCCGGTCTGCAGCACTTGTTGTAGATTGGTGCCGCCGCGAAGCTTGCTCGACCTGACGAAATCAAGAGCACGCTGCACGCTGGCGGAGTCAGCAGAAACGGGCGTGGGCTGGAAAGTCTGCACCTGATTGTTGAACAACAGCAGATTGAAACGGTCGGCAGGCCGCAGCGTGCGCAGCAGACTCTCCAGGGCCTGATAGCTGCGTTCCAGCTTTTCCCATTGCATGGATAGAGACGTATCGAACAGGATGACCAGAGTTTTCGGAGCCCCTGACACCACGCTTCCACTGGCGATCGGGGCTGTGCTCTTGCCAAAGCCAAGCAGTGCTTCGGCTTCAAAAAAGCCGGGCTCGTTGGTGCTGCCGATCGGAGCAGTCTCCGTGGGCGCGGGCTGTCCGCTCACCGGGTTTCTGTAGGTCAGGATGTTCAGTATGTCGGCACCGGCGGCATCCAGGTCGTAGGTCGCGACAAAGTCCTCGGACAGATTTACATCTTCGCCTTCAAAGTGTCCTCTCACCAGGTGCGGCGTATCTTCGTCGACTTTTAAGGGAAAAGTCTTCGCGGGAGCCTGAAAGTTCGAAGCCACATGCTCGGAATGCAGTTCGAAGTTGATCCGAAGGTGCCGCGCCACCTGGGACGAGTATGCGTCCGGGCGCAGAGGAATCGCGAAGTAAGATTTCAGATTCTCAACCGGAAGGTATTGGTGATACTCGATCTCCAGCCGCTTGGTTCCGTGCGGCTGAATGGGGACGATACGGGCGCTGAACACCGAGCCACGCTTGGCTTCTTCCGAGCCTCGCTCTCCCATCTGCAATAGTCCTGGATCAATTGCCTGCCGTTTGAGCTGCGTGTAAAGGTCCTCTGCCCGCTTGCGCTCGAGCACGACGGCCGGAATGCGCGTGGGCCCATCCCATACCGCGAAATCCGAAACCGTGGCCTGGCTGGGCAGCGCGAAAATGTAGTTTCCTTCTTCGATCTTGCCAGTATGGTTGGCGAAAATCTGTCGTACAAAGACGCGAGCATCACCGTTGTCAATGTGGATGGTAATTTCCATCTCTTCGAGAGAGAGGATCGCCGGGTGGGCTGCGTCCTGTCGCGTGGAATCAGGATGCCCGCATCTGCCAGCAGCAGCGCGGGGGCGAAGAGCAACGCGAAAAGCGTGAGCATTGTGTTCTTCATGGATGCAGTCTCTGCTCCCGCACGCGAACCAGCCCATTGTCCGTACCCACATAGAGATAGCCATTGGCGAGGGCAAGCGCGGTCACGTTGGCGGAAGGCAGTCCTTGCTCTACGGCATACCAGCGCTCGGATTCGCGCTCATACACAAACAAGCCATTGCCCAGCGTGCCCGCAAACACATGAGTTGCCGTGACCAGCATGGCATTGGGATTGATCTCGAATGGTCCAGTGGCATTTTCGAAGGAACGGAAGTGACCCCAGCGGTCGAGTCCGAGCACGCCCGCGCCGTAAGTTCCAATCATCCACTCGCTCCCAACTGGCACGACTGCCGTGATCCAGTTGTGCTTGAGTCCGGGTGTAGCGGTCGTGTAGCTGATTTGCACGTCGCCCTTCTCAAGCTGCGAAAGGCCGCCCAGCGTGCCCGCCATCAATTCATCAGCCGAGACGCCGAGCGCGTACACGTGGTTGTTGACGAGCCCCTGGAATGCATACATGCTATGTGCGCCGGTGGCATCGAGAAATGTCAATCCGGCCGGCGTCGCCAAGGCCAAGCCATTCTGATAAGAAACGACATCGGTCACGTGGTCGGCAATGAGGCCGTCGGCGCGAGTGAGAACCTGCTCCTGGTTACCGGCGGAATCGAAGCGAACCAGTCCGTTGGCAGTGGCGACATCGATCGTTCCGTCTTTTGGATTGGGCAGGATTCGGTTCACACAGAACACGTGTTCGCTTTCTATATGCGTAGCCGGTCCGTGATCGGACTCCAACCGGTCGAGGCCGCGGTCGAAATAGCCTACCCAGAGGCGGCCTTTGCTGTCCGTCGCCAGCGCGGACACATTGCGGTCGCTCAATACCGCCGCGCCAGGCCGTAAGACTGGCTGCCAACCGAAGCCATGAGCTCCCATGCGATAAAGACCGCTGCGGGTGAGAGCAAAAACAGTGTCATCCATGGCCAACAACTGATGGACTTCCACCAATTCTGTTGCGTCCGCCAGTGCAGAGTTGGGGCGGCGTCTTCTTCCCTCCAGCGGCATGGCGATCACGCCCTGATCTTCGGAGCCAACTAAGATTTGTCCGGCGCTTGGCAGCAACGCAGTGGTGAGAACTCCATCAGCCAGCGTGCGGGAAAAACGTCCATGTTCGAACACTGCCACGCCGAGCACAGTACCGACGAATGTTGTATCGCCTGAGACTGCGATCGACTGCACCTGTCGGTCGGGCAGGCCCTGCTCCTCCCCAAAGGAGTCGGTCTCGCCGGCGTGCCAGTGGAGCACACCCTGGTTGAGAGTTCCCACCCACAGGTCCGATTCTGTGCCCGCGAGCGTTGTGACATAGAGATTGCTCAGCGTGGGGTGGAGAACTGTCATTTTCTTTCCGTCATAGAGCAGCACACCACGCTTCCTGGTTCCAACCAAGAGGTGTCCGGTCACTGCGGCCAAGACTGAGGTGATAGTGCGGGTGCTTGCATCTTGGGGAAAGATCTGTCGGAAGGCGCGACCGTTGAACACCAGCAACCCATCCTGACCAGTGGCGATGACGAGTTCCGATTCTTGTGAGTCCGCCAACACCGCCGGAGCAATGGCGACCAAAGGAGACGAGGGCAAATCTCGTCCGACGGCGTAGTGCTTGAGCAATGTCCCGCTGGCGTTATATTGCGAAAGGCCGGCTGGGCCCGCGATGTACAGGTCGCCCAGGAACCGGGCGGCCTGGAAGAATACCGCCGGCGTGCTGATCCCTTCGAAGTCTTGTTCCTGTGGCTCGGGCAACGGCCGGGCGATAAAGCGTATCTCCCCCTCCGACCGAACTGCTTCGGTGGCTGTGTGCAACGCTCTGGACGTTCTCCGGCCCACAATACCGGCGAACAAAATAAAGAGGCATAACCCCACTGCCGCAATCGCTCGCCAGATCCTTCTGAAGCTCCAGCTCATAAGCTCCCAACTGCCAGAAAGTTGAAATATGAATCCGAGGGAACAACAGCGTAGCCAAGTTGCAGCGAAGCGGCCAAACTCATCCTAATTGATAAAACTAGACTTACTAGAACAGGGAGGATCGAACGTGTGTCAAGGCGTGCACACCGTGTAAAGCAAGACGCTAGACCGCGGACGCTGAAAGGCGGCTACTTCGACATCCTGTCATGGGGCTTGGTCAGCAACCCTTTCTCGCGCAGCCAGTTCGCCAGCAAGACTGGCCATTCGGCTAGGGTCGGATTGCCCAGATCAAGACCGACTCCGTGCGGACCCTTCTCGAACACATGTAACTCCGCCGGCACACCGGCTTTGTGCAGCGCCAGGTAAAAGTTCACGCTGTTTTCCGCGGGCACCACATTGTCTTCGCTCGTGGTGAACAAGAATGTGGGCGGAGTCTGGACGGTAACGTGATGTTCGTTGGAGAGTTCCTGAACCAGCTTCGGATCCGGATTGTCGCCAAGCAGGTTCTTGGCCGACCCGCCATGGGCATAAGGTGCTTCGAAAGTTATAACCGGGTAACCCAGGATGACAAAATCGGGCCGGCTGCTGGCACGATCGACCGCGTCCGCCGCTCCGGAATTCCCGCTATCGAAGTGGGTTGCGGCGGTCGAGGCAAGATGCCCACCCGCCGAGAAGCCCATCATTCCGATTCGATCCGGCGAGACTTCGAATTCTATGGCCCGGCTACGCACCAGCCGGATCGCCCTTTGCGCATCTCCCAGCTCGATTGGGTGGTGATAGCGCGGTCCCAGGCGGTACTTGAGGACAAAGGCGGTCACGCCCATGGCGTTGAACCAGTTCGCCACTTGCCGGCCTTCGTGGTTGGCAGCAAGAAATCCATAACTGCCACCCGGCGTGACGATAACCGACGTAGGGGGTTAGGTCCCCAAGGTTGATACACCGTGAGGGTGGGCTTGTCGTCGTCGCCTTGCCCCAGCGCTCCCGGAGCGCCGTTTTCCCAAAGGGGAATCGTCTGCGGCTCCGCGGTTAGATCGTGGCGCACCTGGCCAAAAACCATGGCTGTGGAAACAAAGCAAAAAGCGACAATCGCGCTGCAATGTTTTGTCATGTCGAACTCTTTGGCGACGTTAGTGGCGACCTAGGATTGGCTGCGCGCCGCCCACTCCGCATCAAAACGTGCCCGATCGTAGAATGATTTCTGGGTCCCGATGCCGGTGGTTGAGAGTCCGGCGTACAGGTTGGCGCGTCGCACTGCCTCGCGTTCGGGAAGCCCTTCTCCCAGGAACACGGCAAAGCTGCCGATGAAGGCGTCACCCGCTCCGGTGCTGTCGATACTCCTCACGGGAAATGCCGGCAGGTGCTCCATGCCATCTTTTCCCGCTAGCAGCGAGCCATTGGCGCCGAGCGTAATAATGACCCGCCGGATCCCATAGCCCAGCAGTTTCTCGGCGCACTTTTTCGCGTCTTCAACATTCTTTACCGGCATTCCTATAACCGTCTCGGCTTCACTTTCGTTAGGGACGAAGTAATCCAGGTCTGACACCGCGTTGAAATCGATCGGCTGTGCGGGGGCGGGATTGAGCATGCAGCGAATTCTGTGCTTTCGCGCGAAGGCGACTGTGTAATAGACCGTTTCCAGAGGGATCTCGAACTGGAGGACGATGCAATCGACAGCCTTCAGCAAGTCAGCAGCGGCGTCCACGTCGGCCGGCTTCAACTCGTCGTTCGCACCCTTCACAACTAAAATCCGGTTCTGTCCGCTAGGCTCGACAAAGATCGGCGCCACGCCACTGGACACGCCCTCCACCTGCTTCACATGGGTCGCGTCGATGCCGATTTTTTTGAAATTATCGATCGTAGCCGGGCCAAACAGATCGCCGCCAACCCGGGCCACCATGAATACGGCGGCTCCGCACAGTTTGGCGGCAGTCGCCTGATTCGCGCCCTTGCCTCCGAATCCGAGGTTGAACTTCTGACCTAAGATGGTTTCGCCGGGCTTGGGAAAGCGGTCGGTAAAAGTGGTCAGGTCGATATTGGCGCTGCCCACCACCGCAATGCGAGGAATTTTCGCCATGGTCTAGGAAACCTGCAGGTAGATTTGATTCCCACTGTGAAACGAAAAGGTGAAGAAGGGCGAGTCTATTCAGTGGCTAGGGTTGTGTCAACGCTTGGCCGGACGGTGCCGGACGGTGCGGACGGCGCGGCTCACTCACCATACGGAACCCAAATATTCTTGACCTGGACCGCGTGCTGCAGGAACCAGCGGCCTTCGCCCTGCGTCACGTCAAACCAGTCAATAGCGCGGCCTTCGTTGGTAAACACCTGCTTAAGATTCCCAATCGAGTAAGTCTTGGCGGCCGCAGCGCTCGTTCCATCCCCAAAACACCATATTGCGTCTACGTCGTCGTGCTCGGCGAGAGTCTTCAACAATTGAGACGTGTAGCCGGTGACAATGTTCACCGCTCCGCCCGGCAAATCGCTGGTATCGAAAAGCTGGTACAGATCGGCCGTAATCAGAGGATACATCTCGGAGGGAACCACGACGGCCGCATTCCCGGCAGCGAGCACCGGCATGACCAGCGACAAAAATCCGAGCAGCGGCGCCTGATTCGGACAAACGATGCCCACCGTGCCGAGCGGCTCATTCATGGCCAGCGCAATATTGCGGAATGGAGGATTGTGAACCGCCCCGTCAAATTTGTCCGCCCATGCCGCGTAAGAAAAGATACGCTCGATGCCGAGGCTCACTTCGGACGCTGCTTGAGTCTCCCCCACCACAGCCGCTAGGCGGCGTGCGATCTCTTCGCTCCGCTGCGAAAGATTCTCCGCCACGTAATAAAGAACCTGCGCCCGGCTGTGCGCCGTCGTCTTGGCCCAGCCGGATGCCTTGTGCGCCGCCTCGACTGCGTTGCGAATATCTTTTCGATTGCCCAGCGGGGCCTCGCCCAGAAGCCTGCCATCCGAGGCGCGGATTTCCATGCTGTAGCCTGAGTCGGGCCGAGCCTGTTTGCCGCCGATGTAGAGCTTTACCGTTCGGTCAATGGCCGGCCTGGCGAGATTATCGTCGGTTGATTTCTGATCGGCTGGTAACTTGGCTGCGGGCAGCGCCGGAGCACTCCTGAACCAGGCCGGCTCGAGATACTCAAGCAGGCCTTCCCTGCCGCCTTCGCGACCGTAGCCACTCTCGCGGTATCCACCGAATCCGCAGGATGCGTCGAACAAATTCGTGCAGTTGACCCAAACCACTCCGGCTTTGAGTTGAGAAGCCACGTGCAGCGCGACATTGATACTTTCGCTCCAGACGCACGCGGCCAAGCCATAAAGAGTGTTATTCGCCAGTTCGACAGCTTCGCTGGGCGTGCGGAACGTCATGGTAGCCAGCACGGGGCCGAAAATTTCCCGCTGCGCTACGATCGACGTGGGATGGACATTGCTGAGGAGAGTCGGTGGATAGTACAGTCCGCGAGACGGCAACTCGATTTGCGGCTGCCAGCAAGTTGCGCCCTCGGCGACTCCCTGCTCCACGAGTCGTTTGATCCGGTCCAACTGCACCCGCGCCACGATGGCGCCGATGTCGATGGACTTGTCGAGCGGAGCACCGGCACGCAGGGTGCTCATGCGTTCTCGAACTTTGGCGATGAGTGCTTCTGCAATGCTTTCCTGCATCAGTAGGCGCGAGCCGGCGCAGCAGACTTGTCCCTGATTGAACCAGATGCCGTCGACCAGACCTTCAACCGCGCTGTCCAGGTCGGCGTCTTCGAAAATGATGAAAGGCGATTTGCCTCCCAGTTCGAGCGAGAGCCGCTTGTGGCTGGATGCGGTTGCGCTGCGGATGGCGCGTCCCACTTCGGTCGAACCGGTGAACGCGATCTTGGCCACGTCGGGATGCTTCACCAGCGCTTCGCCCGTCGAGCCATCGCCGGTAACAATGTTGACGACGCCCCGCGGCAGTCCAATTTCCGAACAGATCTCAGCGAAGGCAAGCGCGGTAAGCGGCGTGAACTCCGCGGGCTTGAGCACCACCGTGTTGCCCGTGGCCAGCGCCGGCGCAATCTTCCAAGCCAGCATGAGCAAGGGGAAATTCCAGGGAATGATCTGCCCGACGACGCCACACGCCGTGTATCCGGGAAATTCCTGTTGCAGCAGCTGCGCCCAGCCGGCATGGTGATAGAAGTGACGGGCGACCAGGGGAATATCGATGTCCCGGCTCTCGCGAATCGGCTTGCCGTTATCCATCGTCTCGAGCACGGCCAGGCGGCGGGAGTGCTTCTGCACGGTTCGCGCCAGTGCGTAAAGATAGCGAGCTCGCGCGTGCGGAGTCAGGGCCTGCCATTTTGGTAAGGCGGCGCTCGCAGCTCGAACTGCTCCGTCGATATCGGACGCCGACCCCTGGGCGACCGTGGCGAGCTTCTCGCCGGTGGACGGATCTGCGGTTTCAAAGTATCCGTCTTCGGTCGGCGGCCGCCATGTGTTGTCAATAAAATGTCCGAAGCGGCGGCCGTGAAGATCCAGCCACGCCAGGGCCTCTTTAGGGTCCTCGGGCGCCGGACCATATTCCATGGCGACGAACTTCTCAGCGATGCTCATAGGAGTGTGCCCACGTCGAGATCCGTCTCTCGCTACGCCACCGGGTGGCGATAGTCCGCCGAATAGCGTCCGGTCGCATAGTGCTCCAGTTGCCGTTCAATGTCGTTCAGCAGCCCGCTCGCTCCGAAGCGAAATAATTCCGATCTCATCCAGGACGTGCCGAGCTCCTCTTTCATCAGCGCCAGCCATTCGATGGATTGCTTCGCGGTTCTGATCCCTCCCGCCGGTTTGAAGCCGACTGCCATTCCCGTTTCCTGAGCATATTCGCGAATAGCTCGTGTCATCACGAAGCCGACGGGCAACGTCGCGTTCGTGGGCTCCTTGCCGGTCGAAGTCTTGATGAAATCCGCGCCCGCCATCATGGCAACGAAGCTGGCCCGAGCCACGTTGCGCAGAGTAAGCAAATCCCCGGTGCCGAGAATCACTTTCATGTGCGCCGATCCACTCGCCTGTTTGAAGGCTGCGATCTCGTCGTAGAGCGCCTGCCACTTACCGCCGAAAACATGGGCGCGGGTTATGACCACATCAATGTCATTTGCTCCCGCTTCCACCGAACGACGAATCTCCGCTACCCGCTCCGTCAGCGGAGACAGACCCGCGGGAAAGCCGGTGGAGACAGCCGCCACCCGCACGCCGCTGCCTTCAAGCGCACGCACCGCGGTCTCGACAAAAGTGTGATACACGCAAACTGCGGCAACCTTGATATCCAGCTCTTCAATGCCCAGCCGCTTCACCAGATCATCCTGAATCGGATGCCGCGCCTTGGCACACAGGCGGCGCACTCGCTCCTCCGTATCATCCCCCGACAGCGTAGTGAGATCCATACAGGAGACGGCGCGCAACAGCCATGCCGCCTGCCATTCTTTTTTTACCGTGCGTCGGGCCACGTGGCTTTGCGCCCGGCGTTCGACCGCGCTCGTGTTGACCCGAACCTGCTGTACCCAGTCGAGGTTGAGAGGGATGCCACAGTTCGATATCAGCGGACGTCCGCCGAGCGTGGCGATGGGCCCGTGCGAGTCGGCGGCGAAAGTGTCCACGCCGGCGTGATCAGTCATGTCGTTTGCTGCCCCCGTGGCGCGTTTTGTTCTCGACCGACATCGAAGCTTTGTGTACAAACCAAGTCCTGCATTGCCGTCGGCGACTGTAATTGTACGGCAGTTGCGATCGAAAGAGTACACTGAGCCGGAACGGTCAGGCGCGGTCAATCTGGGCTTCCCCGCTCGCGAAGGTCCGCTCCAGGCTGCGCTTCGGTCGCCTTCGGTCGCACTTTGACCTTGACATTATTTCTGTTTGAAAGCTAGGCTACGACGCTGCTTCGTGCGCGGAGAAACCAAATTCCGAAACCTTTGAAACTTTCAATTTTCCGGGTCGCACCTGTTGTAGCGTTGCTCGTACTTTGGCTGGCCAGTGCAACTCCCACCTCGGCTGCTGTAAAGAAGATCATTTTCGACACCGACCCCGGAACCGACGATGCTCTGGCACTGATGCTGGCGCTGAATTCACCAGAGCTGGACGTGCGCGCCATCACTGTAGTCCCGGGAAACGTGACGGCCAGTCAGGGTCTGGAGAATGCGTTGCGAATGGTTTCGCTGGCCAACCGATGCGATATTCCGATCGCGGCCGGAGCGCAGCATCCCCTTTTTCAGAAACTCATCACGGCTGAGTTCTGGCATGGCAAGAACGGTCTGGCGAATATCGAGCTGCCTCGCAGCAAGTGCAAAATGGATTCGCGATTCGGCCCCGACCTCATACTCCAGATGGTGCACGCGGCGCCGCATGAGATCACTTTGGTTCCCGTGGGGCCGTTGACCAACATCGCGCTGGCGCTCCTCAAGGATCCCTCGATCGCTCCCTTGGTCAAAGAGGTCATCATTATGGGAGGGTCGATCTCAGGCGGCAATGTGAATGCATCGGCTGAGGCCAACATCTACAACGATCCTGAAGCTGCCCAGATCGTTTTCCGGGTGGGCTGGCCCTTGACCATGGTTGGACTGGACGTGGGCGACAAGACGCTTTTTTCCAAAAAATATCTCGACCAGTTAGGCCAGACCCATGGTCCAGTCAATGACTTTACCTATGCTGTTGGAAAATATCTGATCGATCTTTCCGCGCAGTTCGGATTGCCGGGCAGCCCAATGTATGATCCTCTCGCGGTCGGTGTGGCGATTGATGCCACGCTGGTCAAGTCCCCGGAGATGCACGTGGACGTCGAGACCCGCGGCGAGTTTACCCGGGGGGAAACCGTCGCCAATCGTCATGGCACGGTGGAGCGAAACGTGCTCCGCGGCGATCATTATGTGATTGAGGGCATCGACAAAGTCACGCCCAACGCCAAGGTCTGTGTCGATGTCGAGGCTGATCGTTTCCTGCAGCTTTTTGTTTCCAGAATTAAAGGTAAGTAAGCAGGACAAAGCCGAAGGAGAACCCATGTACACCCCACATAGTCTGGGAATTGCGCTGTTGATGATGATCACGAGTGCCATCTGCTGGGGTTCCTGGGCCAATACTTTCAAGGGCGTGAAGAATTACCGCTTTGAGCTCTTCTATTGGGACTACGCGCTGGGAATATTTCTGGTCTCGCTCATCCTCGCGTTCACCATGGGAAACACCTCGGCGAGCGATCCGGCAAGCTTTCTGAATAATGTTCATTCCGCCGATGGCTCTAACATTGTCTATATGCTGATCGCCGGCGCCATCTTCAATCTCGCCAACCTGCTGCTGGTCGCAGGAATTGACATGGCCGGACTCGCGGTGGCCTTCCCGGTCTCCATCGGGATTGCTTTGGTGGTCGGAGTGGTCTCCAGCTATGCGCTACAGCCCAGGGGCAACCTCGGTCTGCTGGGGGCGGGCGTGGCGTGCGCCGTGGTCGCGGTCATCCTGGACGGTAAGGCTTACGGAAGTCTGGCCAGCGCGGGGCGTTATGTCTCCAGGAAGAGCATCATTACCTGCATTGTCTCCGGAGTTCTTATGGGCCTCTGGGCGCCTTTCGTGACCCGGGCCATGACTCACGGCAATCCGCTGGGCCCTTATAGCGTGGCCGTGTTTCTCACCCTGGGCGCACTGTTCTCGTGCCTGATCTGGAACGTTTACTTCATGAAGAAACCGCTGGTCGGCGAGCCTGTCAGCTTCAGCGGCTACTTCAGCGGACCTCCGTCCGGACACGTTCTTGGTTTGCTCGGCGGATTTATCTGGGGCCTGGGCATGGTGTTCAACCTGGTCGCCGCGAGTTTTACGGGAGTGGCGATTTCGTACGCCATCGGCCAATCGGCGCCGATGGTGGCGGCGCTATGGGGTGTCCTGGCCTGGAAGGAATTCCAGGGTTCGGGCAGCCGGGCTAAAATATTTCTCGCTTGCATGTTCGTTTTTTATGCCCTGGCGATTCTGCTGGTGGCGCATGCGAACGGATAAATTCCGAGCAACGCTCAGTTCTTGAAGGATACCCTTGCGAACCCCGGATCGACGCCAATTTCTCGAAGCGATTGCAACTGCCGGAGCGATGACCACGCTATCTGGAACTATCGGCGCAGCCTCAAAGTCTTCCCCGGTGCGCTGGCCGAAGCTCACGGGCAGTCCGGTGTTGGACAGCCTACATCCTGTAATTGAGCACTCGCGCGACGTCCGCACACATGTGGACAAGATCGTGGAAGTCGCTAACTGGATGGCCTATGAAGAGCTCCCCATGCCGGACTATCAGATGCCGTTCGATGTGGGGCAAGGCAGCGCTGATGACGTAATTGACTTCATACTCACCGCCGATTGCGTGGACACAGCCTTCACCGATTTTTCCACCCACGTGAAATTCCAGCTGGATTACGCCGGGCGACACTGGTCGGATTCCGATGCTCTCTTCGCCTGCATGAAACGGGCGCTGGACAACGGAACTCCGATTCTCGACGGCAAGTTCCTTGCCCAGGCGACCCGGCCCGAACTCAAACGCATTTTCGCCGGCAACATCGAACTGCCCATGCTCGATGAAAAGCTGCACGTCTGGCGCCAGGTGGGCACGGTGTTGGCCGAAAAATACAACGGCCGCTTTCACAATTTTGTGAAATCCTGTCCGCCTCGCCTGTATGACAACGGCGCCGGAATCATCGATCGCATGGTGAAAGAGTTTCCCCGCTTTAACGACGTCAGCCAGTACGATGGCGCCACCATCAAGTTCTACAAGCTGCCTCAACTGGGAACCTGGTTTGTTTACTCGGCGTTAAGAAAGGGCAATCAGTTCCCTCTCGAAGACGTTGGCCAGATGACGGCCTTCGCCGACTACATCGTTCCTGTCGCATTGCGGCTTCTGGGAATCGTGAGTTACTCGGCCGAGCTTGAGCAGGTGATCAACACCTACCAGATGATTCCGCGCGACAGCCGGCAGGAGGTTGAAATCCGGGCCCACTGCATCTACGCCACGGCCCTGCTCTGCGAGGAGGTCAACAACATTCGTCCGCGGGAACAGCAGATCATCATTCCCCAGATCGACGCCCGCCTGTGGACCCACTACCACACCACCTGGTGGCCGCATCATTTGACCAGAACGATCATGTACTGATCGCGACTCCCCCGGGCCGCGTGAACTATTCCTCTTTCTCTCGCCACCATCGCGAAGTTTGTGCGCCTGCCGTAAACTGTCGGGGCGCGGCCAGGGCACGCAGACCTGGCCCGCCGCCAGGGGGAAGCACCTCCGTGCCGCTGTACAAAGCCACACCGTTCGTATAGAAATTCGAATTGCGGTGGGAGCCAACTTGTATTCCAGGCCCAAGACGCTCGACGGAGCAGTTCATGTACTGGCTCAAGATGGTGGGCAAATTCTGTCGGGCGGCACAGACTTCTTCCCTGCGCTCGGTGATCGGCCCGCCCCTGATCGGGTTATTGACATCTCCGGCCTCACCGAAATCATAGGCATCAGAGTTGAACCTGACCATATTCGCATCGGCGGACTTACGACCTGGAGTCAACTGATCGCCACTCCTTTACCCCGATGCTTCGACGGCCTAAAGAGTGCGGCCCGAGAGATCGGCGGGATACAGATACAGAATCGTGGCACAGTAGCCGGCAATCTCTGTAACGCGTCCCCTGCCGCTGACGGCGTGCCTCCTTTGTTAGCGCTCGACGCAGAAGTGGAACTTGTCTCTGGGGCGGGAACCCGACGCGTGCGCCTGGCTGACTTCATAGTGGGAAATCGGAAGACGGTTCGGCGCCCCGATGAGATCCTGGCCAACGTAATCGTTCCCCGTAGACTGGACGACGCCACATCTGCATTCTTAAAGCTCGGCGCCCGGCGCTATCTGGTGATTTCGATCGCTATGGTGGCGGCGGTAGTGAAGATGGACGAGGCTGGCCGGGTGGCCGAGACCAGGGTCGCTGTTGGCTCGTGCTCTGCTGCTGCGCGACGGCTCACGGCTCTCGAACACGCTTTGGTCGGTGTCCCGGCACGCACCGGACTGGGCGAAGGTGTCTTGCCGGAACATCTGGCACAGCTCTCACCCATAGATGACGTGCGCGCAACCGCGAATTACCGGAGCGATGCTGCCCTGACTCTGGTTGGGCGCGCCCTCGAGGCGTGCGTGGGGAGTTGCTGATATGGGCACGACGACTTCTCCCCTTCCTGGTCCTCAGACTTCGATCGCGTTTTCAGTAAACGGAAAGAATGTAACTACCGCAGTCTCGCCCGCGGAGCGGCTCTCCAAAGTGCTTCGTGAACGGCTCGGGCTGACAGGAACCAAGGTCGGCTGCGACGCCGGAGACTGCGGGGCCTGCACTGTCCTCCTTGATGGTGAACCCGTCTGCTCCTGCCTGGTCGCAACCGGTCAGATCAAGGGACATGAAATCACCACAGTGGAAGGACTCGCCACCCGCGCGCCTATCTTCGACCAGTTGCAGAAATCCTTCCTTCGCCTCGGGGCCGCGCAATGTGGCGCATGCACGCCGGGCATGCTGGTATCAGCCACCGCTCTTCTGGAGCGCTGCGCCGCACCCAGCGAAGTCGACGTCATGGACGCGATTGGCGGCGTGCTCTGCCGCTGCACCGGCTATCGCAAGATCATTACCGCTGTACTCGAGGCTCGCTCCGGCAAGATCGCCGAACCATCGCCCTTGGCGGGCAACGCAGTGGGCTCCCGCCTCGTGCGTCTCGACGGACAGAGCAAGGTGGACGGCACGGAGATTTTCGGAGCAGACGAAATTCCTGCCGGAGCGTTGGTAGTCCGTGCCATCCGCAGCCCTTACCAGCGCGCGCGCTTCCATTTTGGCGAGCTTGACTCTTTCGTTGGGACGCACCCGGGAATCCACCGCGTTCTGACGGCGAAGGACATCCCCGGAGAGAATCGTTACGGTGTAATTCCGCGTTTTGCCGACCAACCGGTCTTTGCTGAAGTTGAAACCCGATTCCGAGGTGAAGCTGTCGCCGCCGTGGTGGGCGAGGCAGAAGCCATCGAAGCACTGGACTATGCAACTTTTCCGGTCGCGTGGGAGGAGTTGCCCGCGCTTACCACGATTGCGGCCGCGCTGGCGCCTGGTGCCGAACGCATCCATCCGCACCGCGAGAATAATGTGCTGGTCCGAGGCCGGGTGGTCCGGGGTGACGTGGAAAAAGCCCTGGCGGAATCTGATGTGGTTGTCGGAGACGAATACGAGACGGGCTTTATCGAGCACGCCTACATCGAGCCGGAAGCCGGCTTTGCCCGGCGGGTAAACGATCAGATCGAGATTCAGGCCTGCACCCAGGCCCCCTATATGGATCGCGCCGATATCGCACAGATTCTCGGGATCGCTCCCGAGGCAGTGCGCATTATCCCGACGGCGGTTGGCGGCGGCTTTGGCGCCAAGCTTGACCTTTCCGTTCAGCCTTTCGTTGCGCTGGCCGCCTGGCATGTGCGCCAGCCCGTGCGAATGGTTTATTCCCGTTCCGAATCGATCGTCTCGACCACCAAGCGCCACCCTTCGCACATCCGAGTTCGCGCGGGCGCGACTCGCGACGGCAAGTTGACGGCAATGGACTTCACCGCCGACTTCAACACCGGAGCCTACTCCTCCTGGGGGCCGACGGTTGCGGCGCGTGTTCCTGTCCACGCTTCCGGGCCCTACCACGTGCCGAACTATCGCGCGCTCACCAGGGCGGTGCACACGCATCTGGTGCCGGCGGGAGCATTCCGCGGTTTTGGCGTACCGCAAACGGCCATCGCGCAGGAGCAGCTTTACGATGACCTCGCCGACAAACTGTCCATCGACCGACTGGAATTCCGCATCATGAACGCGCTGGACAATGAAACTCCCACCGTCACGGGCCAGGTTCTCAGCGAAGGAGTGGGCATCCGCGCCTGCTTCGAAGCGCTGCAACCCAGGTGGATAGCTGCTCGCGCTGAAGCTGCAGCTTTCAACACGAAAACCAGCGGCCCAGTTCGGAGGGGCGCGGGTGTCGCCGGCATGTGGTATGGATGCGGCAACACTTCCCTGCCCAACCCTTCGACCATTCGCGTCGGATTGAAAGCAGACGGCCGCATTGCGCTGCACCAGGGCGCGGTGGACATCGGACAGGGCTCCAACACCATCGTTACGCAAATTTGCGCAGACGCCCTCGGCGCTCCCATCGATCGCTTCGACCTTGTTTCCGGCGATACGTCAATCACGCCCGACTGCGGCAAGACTTCAGCATCTCGCCAGACTTTTGTCACGGGCAAAGCCGCGTTTATGGCTGGAATCGAATTGCGCCGGGCCATCCTGCACATTGCTGATGCCTGTGAATGCGCGGTCATCACCTTCGAAAATGGCGCCGTCACGGTTAAAGCCGTCACGGTTAAAGAAGACGGTAAACAGCGCACTATCAGCCTGGGCGACCTGCTTCTGGACAAAAACGGCTACGTGCTGACCGGCGAGGCCACTTTTGATCCTCCCACAAGCCCGCTGGACGAAAACGGCCAAGGCACGCCCTATGCTGTCTTTGGGTTCGGCGCCCACCTGGCGGAGATTGCCGTCGATACTGAACTGGGCACGGTGCGCGTGCTGAAGATCACCGCCTCGCACGACGTCGGCAGGGCCATCAATCCAACGCTCATTGAGGGGCAAATCGAAGGTGGCGCGGCCCAAGGTTTAGGGATGGCGTTGATGGAGGAATTTTTCCCCGGCAAAGGCGAAAATCTTCATGACTACCTCATTCCGACTGCCGGCGACATGCCGCCGGTCGAGTCGATTCTCATCGAAGATGCTTCACCCATTGGCCCGTTCGGTGCTAAAGGGATCGGTGAGCAGGCTGTGATCCCGACTGCTCCCGCAATCCTCAACGCGATTCACGATGCGATTGGTGTACGCATTCGCCGCTTGCCCGCAACCCCCGACCGCGTACGTGCCGCCATCCTGGACCTTGTAGCGCCGTCGTCCCGGCGGCCCGATGAGCGGGTAGGATGTGCGCGGGACAGCCGGCCGGACGCCGGCGTGGCAAGTGCCGGCGCGCGAACGGAACCGGAACGTGCGTGAAGACCACTGTCTGGAGCAGGTATGAAAATAACCACGCTCGACGATTTCCTGAAGTACAGGGTTTTGCCGGAACACAGGCCCATTGTCGCTCTGTTGCGAACCATGATGCGCCAGCACGCACCCGGGGCGAGAGAAGAAATAAGTTACGGCATACTGATGTGGAAGCAGAAACGGGCTCTGGCGGTAGTCAGCCCGACCAAAAAAGATATTACGTTCGCGTTTTCGCGTGGCGCAAAATTTGAGGACAAATTCGACTTGCTGCAGGGTGTGGGCAAGGTCTCAAAGCACGTCAAAATCAAAAGCGTGAGAGAGGCGCCAAAAGCAGCGCTCAAGTATTACATCAAGCAAGCTCTGCAGTTCGAATGCAGAATAGGTCCTTCGAAGCGATTCGACTCCTTAGAGCATGGAAATCACCGATAAGCCGAACGCCATCCGATGCGATGCCTGCCCGGTGCTTTGCTACATCAATCCGGGGAGGACGGGTGCGTGCGATCGCTATGCCAACGACAACGGACAATTGGTCCGCATCGATCCTCACGTAGTGCTCAATCGCGCCGTGTCGCGCGGCGATTCGGTGGTTCCCTTCCTCGATCGCGACCGCGAATGGGATGGCAGGATCGTGACCGGCCCGGAGAATTTCGTCACTGCCATCGGTGCTGGCACTACTTACCCTGACTACAAGCCGGCTCCCTTCATCATCTCCTCCGCCGTGCAGGGCGTCGATATGGTCACCGTGGTCACCGAAGGGATCTTCAGCTACTGCGGAGTCAAAGTGAAGATCGACACCGATCGCCATCTCGGCCCGGAAACGAATCTGGTGCGAGCCCAGGGAGAGCCGGTCGGACACGTGACCACCAGCGAATACGGTTCGCAGATGCTCTCGCTCGGCGGTGTCCGCCACCTGACCGGCGGCAGCCGAAAAGAAGGGACGGTAACCTGCGAGACGCTGCTGAACCTATGCGACCGCAAGCCAGTCGAACTCAACATCGATGATGGCGCCAAAGTGATTGTGCAGGCCGGCAAGCCTCCCGTGGTTGATGGCACACAGGAAGAACGCATGCGTGTGGGTTGCGGCTCAGCCACCATCGGCATGTTCGCCAAGCAATGGTTCGGTAAGGTTGATGAGGTTGTCGTCGTCGATGACCACATCACCGGCGTCCTCTCCGAGCATCAGGCGGGAAAGTTGTTGGGCATCCGGGAAACAGGCATGAAGATGAAGGGGCACCGCTCGACTCCAGGCCGCTACTTTCGGGTGGCGGAGCCGGGTACAGCCTGGGGCGGCACAAATATCGACGATCCTCTTTCAATTCTCCTGAATTTCAATCCCAAGATTGCGTGGCCTAAATTGCGATTGCTCATGGTAAGCACCACGGGCGAACACCACGCTTATTTCGAGCTGGATGAAACTCTGCGTCCGGTGGAAAAGGAATTGCCAGCCGTGCTCAGCGAATCTGTCGCCCGCATCAAGGAGAATTGCGAACCCGCGCTCTGCACCGTCCTCTTCATGGGAGGCGCTGGAGGGTCGCTGCGGGCGGGTGTCACGGAAAATCCCGTAAGGCTTACCCACTCCGTGCGCGACGCGCTGACCCGAGTCACGTGTGGTGGCGCGCCGGTTTACGTCTGGCCCGGCGGGGGCATCACATTCATGGTTGACGTCAGCCGGATGCCAGAACATGCGTTTGGCTATGTGCCTACGCCAGCGCTGGTTGCGCCCATAGAGTTCACCTTGAAGGTTAAGGACTACGCCGACTTGGGCGGCTACATGGATCAGGTTCGTTCCCTCGATTCCATCATGGACGGAAAAAGGCGCCGCCGGCTTTCCGCCAACCCGGATAACCCCTGGCCGCTGGCGCCGGGCAAATCGCCGGGGTCCGGTCCGAGGTCGGATCAATGACAACACGGGCGCAAATACGATGGTTGGAAGATGGCCGTCGACTCCATCTCCATGATGGCCCCATCGACCTGATCATCGAAGCCTTCGGGAAAACCCGCGAGATCGATGCTGCCTATCGGGCAGCGACGGGGCGCTTCGTCCAGGTGCTCGATGAACTATGCCGTGAACTTGTACTCCTGCGACAGCCCGCGCGAACCAACGGCCCGCTGCCATCGGGCGTTGTTGCAAGACGCATGGTGACGGCAGTTACACCATACTGTGAGCGGACTTTCATCACGCCGATGGCGGCTGTAGCGGGCGCAGTCGCTGAGGAAGTTCTGGGAACCATGACAGCGGCGGCCATGCTTTCACGGGCTTATGTAAATAATGGCGGAGACATCGCGCTGTATCTCGCCCCCGGCGAACATTTTGTCGCAGGCATGGTCGAGCGGCCAGATCGTCCTTCACTTTTCGGAACGGCAACGCTGGACTCAGCGCAGCCGGTGCGCGGCATAGCAACCAGCGGTTGGCGCGGTCCTAGCTTCTCGCTTGGGATCGCCGACGCGGTAACGGTGCTCGCTGACCGCGCGGCGACGGCTGACGCCGCTGCAACTGTCATCGCCAACGCGGTCGACTTGCCGGGCCATCCAAGTATTGTCCGCGTGCCCGCGCGCACTCTCGTCCCCGATAGCGACCTTGGCGACCGGCTTGTCACCCAGGGAGTTGGCGAGCTGACCTCCGCCGAGACCGCGGCTGCACTCGATGCTGGTGTTGCCACCACCCACTCGCTTCTTGCCGACGGGCTTATCCGCTCTGTGGCACTGCGTATGCGGGAAGATACTCGCGTCGTCGGTTCAGGATCGGCGTTCATTGCACTCACAGATAACAGGAGTTTCGTTCATGCCTGAGGTTCAGGTTCGCAAGAAATTTACGGCGGTGGAGGAAATCTTCCACGAAGGCGGTCCTGTTGCGTCCGTGCCGCTGCGCCGGGCGGCTGCGCTAGCAGTCATCCGAAATCCGTTCGCAAGCGCACACGTCAAAGAAATCTCAGGCTTCATGGATGACCTCAAGCCGCTGGGCCTCGAGATGGCGCGATCCCTGGTCGCCGCGCTGGGCGGAGATCCCAAAGTTGTAGAGGGATACGGCAAGGGCGCCATCATCGGCTCGGCCGGCGAACTCGAGCACGGCGCCTTGTGGCATGTGCCCGGAGGCTACGCCATGCGCGCGATTCTGGGCGATGCGAAAGCCATCGTGTCCTCAACCAAGAAGGTTGGCGGCCCTGGCACCCGGCTCGATGTGCCCATCACGCACATCAACGCTTCCTATGTAAGAAGTCATTTCGATGCCATGGAAGTCAGCCTGGCCGATTCTCCTCGGGCCGACGAAATTCTGCTCGCGCTGGTGATGACTACGGGGCCACGCATTCACGCCCGCGTCGGCGGCCTCAAGGCCTCGGAGATCAAGGGAGAGGACGGGTTGCGATGAAAGCCAACATCCGCAAGATTGCGACCTTTGTCGAAGAGACGTGCGCCGAGATGGGACGGGCCGTCGATCCCCCGACCCGGCGCGCGGCCGCCGTCGCCGTGATTGAGAATCCCTACGCCGGAAAGTACGTCGAAGACTTGTCTGAACTGATTGCGATCGGCGAACAACTGGGCGAACTCCTCACTCAGCGTGCCGTGACGGCGCTGGGCATTCCCGCAACCACCGTCGAGAGCTATGGCAAGGCGGCAGCGGTCGGTGAAAACGGCGAGATCGAGCACGCCGCGGCAATTCTTCACCCCAAGCTCGGTGCGTCAGTAAGAAAAGTCCTTGGCAAAGGCGCAGCGCTCATTCCCTCGTCGAAGAAACGCGGAGGGTTGGGCGTGGCGCTCGATATCCCCCTCGGTCACAAAGACGCGGCTTTCGTCCGCAGCCATTTCGATGGCATGGAAGTAAGAATCAATGACGCTCCGCGCGCGAACGAAATCATGGTGGCGATTGCGGTCACAGATAGCGGGCGACCGCTGGCGCGAGTGGGAGGTTTGACCAAGACCGAGATAAAGGGTGAGGACGGCTTAAGGTAGCCGAAACTGTTCAATCAGAGGACGAATGATCACCAGGCGCGAGTTCATTGCCGGTTCAGCGGCCTTTGCCGTCGCTTCGAGCACAGCGGGTAAGCTCGCACCAGAATCTGAATTTGCGTTCGTCAACAATATTCATTTGCGGCTCGACTTCAGGGGAAAAAGAATGATTATGTGGCAAACTCAGTTGCTAGTTTTCAGTATTCAATTTCTTGTTGCCGCTCTTCTCTCGGCTCAAACAACCCAACAGAAAGCTGACTTGCTCATCGCCGGCGGCACGGTCGTCACCATGGACGCCTCCCGCGCCATCCTCGAAGACGGCGCCATAGTCGTGAAAAGCGACACGATCGTCGCCGTTGGTCCAAGCGCCGAACTCGAAGCAAAATACGCCGCCACGCAGACCATCGACGCCAAAGGCAAGCTGGTCCTGCCTGGATTCATCAATGGCCACACCCATGTGCCGATGACGCTATTTCGCGGCCTGCACGATGACGTTACGCTCAACGACTGGCTTTACAAATACATTTTCCCCGCCGAAGCGAAGAACGTGAACGAGGAATTTGTCCGCTGGGGCACGCGCCTCGCAGCGGCGGAACAGATTCGCGGGGGCGTCACGACGTTCGCCGACATGTACTACTTCGAAGATGCCGTAGCTGAAGAAACGAAAGCCGCCGGCATGCGCGGTGTTCTGGGCGAAACATTCATCGACTTCCCCGCGCCCGACAACAAAAGCGAAGCCGAGATGCTCGCCTACACCGAGAAGTTTTTGAAGAAGTGGCAAAACGATCCGCTGATTCACGCCGCCGCAGCGCCGCATTCGATCTATACCTGCTCGCAGAGAACGTTGCAGAATGCCGCGGCCCTGGCGCGGAAATATCACGCGCCCATACTGATTCACACCGCGGAGATGAAAAAGGAGTGGGAAGACAGCCAGAAGCAAAACGGAATGTCGCCAGTGCAATATCTGGACAAGATCGGCGTGCTCGGTCCGGACGTTGTCTCCGCCCACTGCATCTTCGTCGACGCGGCCGACGAGAAGACACTGGCGCAAAAGCAGGTAGGCTGCGTCCACAACCCGTCCAGCAACATGATGATTGCCAGCGGGGTTTCCCCCGTCGCCGAGATGCGCGCAGCCGGAGTTGCTGTTGGCCTGGGCACCGACGGCCCGGCCGGCAGCAATAACGATCTGGACCTGATGGAAGAAATCGATCTCGCGGCCAAACTTGCGAAAATCACGAAGATGGATCCGCTGGCGCTGAACGCGAAAGCAGTGGTCGAAATGGCCACTATCGACGGCGCTCGAGTCCTTCACATGGAGAAAGAAATCGGTTCACTCGAAGCAGGAAAGAAAGCCGATCTAATCCTCATCAGCCTGGATGAACCGAATGCGGTGCCAATGTATGATATCTACGCGCAACTGGCCTATGCGCTCAAGGGCAGCGATGTGGAGACGGTGGTGATCGGCGGGCATATCGTAATGCGCAACCGAAAGCTACTGACAGTGAACAAAGAAGAAGTTATAGCGAAGGCACGCCAGTACAAGAAGACCATTGCCGCGTCGCTCGGCCTGCCATGACCAAAGAAATTCCCGTTGTGGCGGGTGCCCCAC
>CATPBJ010000183.1 GCA_955652395.1 uncultured Terriglobales bacterium
GATATAGCCGATACCTGCCATGTGTTCCAGCGCGGGCGCATTGTCGCAGCAGGAGCGCCTTCGGAGATCTTGAACGACCACGCGCTACTTCGCAACATGAATCTCATCCACGCCCATCGTCACGCGCACGCCTCGCGCGAGGTTCACTCTCATCCTCACCGCCACGGTCATGGACACTGAGCAAAAAGTGGGGGTTGACGGGTTCTCTAGCCTAGAGCCGGTTGCGTAAAACTACCGCTCGCGACGATACGGGAAGGGCACGAGCCTCGTGCCGCTAACTAAGTCGCTGAAAAACCTGGTCGGGCTTTAGCGCCTGAAGTGGGTTGCTGGCACCGGGTGGGGCATTTTTTCGCAGCCGGTTCGGCCGTGCGGAAGCGCCAGCAAATCCGGATCTCCGGGCCAATTCGACCGGGATTTCCGGCCCTAGTCGAGGTCACAAGCACACCTCAGCGGGTTAAGCCGGCGCCACATTCAAGTATTGCGGCACGAGCGAACTCATGCCCTTCCCGAAGCCCATCCAGACTAACTTGTTGGCCGCAGCCTACCAGGTTCTGTCAATCGCCGGCGCTGCTGGGACGCGGAGAGAGTGGGGCCAACTGGTTCGGATCCACGTGGCGCTTGCTTCCGAGCATCAGTCGGAAGCGATCGAGATAGAGATAGACGACCGGCGTGGTGAACAGCGTGAGTGCCTGGCTCATGATTAGTCCGCCGACAATCGTGATGCCCAGTGGACGCCTCAGTTCGGAGCCGGTGCCGGTGCCCAGGGCCAGGGGCAATCCGCCTAGGAGCGCAGCCATGGTGGTCATCATGATGGGACGGAAGCGCCGAATACACGCTTCATAGATCGATTCTGCCGGACTCTTGCCTGTCCGTTCCGTCTCCAGTGCGAAATCAATCATCATGATCGCGTTCTTCTTGACGATGCCGATCAGAAGAATAATGCCGATCAGTCCCATCACATTGAGCTCGCTGTTGGTCAACAAGAGAGCGAGGATCGCGCCCACACCGGCGGAAGGCAGAGTGGAAAGAATGGTGATGGGATGAATGTAACTTTCGTAGAGCATCCCCAGTACGAGATACACCGTGACCAGCGCGGCCAGAATCAGCAACGGTTCGCTGGCCAGGGAAGATTGAAAGGCCGCGGCCGTGCCTTGAAAGCTGGCATCGATGGTGGGAGGGAAGTTGATGGCACGTTGCGCGTTGTTGATCGCGTCCGTCGCCTGGCCCAACGAAACATTGGGGGCGAGATTGAACGACAACGTCACAGCCGGATATTGGCCCTGGTGGCTCACCGCCAGAGGCGTGTTGGACGGGCCAAAGTGAGCAAAGGATGCCAGCGGAACCGGAGTGCCGTTGGCGGCGCGAACATAAATATTCTGCAGCGCGTCGGTACTGTTCGAAAACTCCGGAGCCACTTCCATAACCACGTGATATTGGTTCAACGCCTTGTACATGATCGAGACCTGGCGCTGGCCGAAGGCATCGTAGAGTGCATTGTCAATGTTTGCCGTGGCCACGCCCAGCCGCGCGGCCGTATCCCGGTCGATGATGACAGTTGCTTCCAGGCCCTTGTCCTGTTGATCGGTGTTGACGTCCCGCAGCTCGGGCAGCGAGCGCAACTTTTGTAGCAGAAGGGGTGACCAATAGTTCAGGTCGCTCAAATGTTCTCCTTGCAGCGTGTACTGAAATTGCGCCTGGCTCATCCGCCCGCCGATGTTGAGGTCCTGGGCCGATTGCAGGAAGAGAGTCGCGCCCGGTACTGCCGCCAGTTTTCGACGCAGCCTGCCGATTACCTGGTCAGCGCTGATCTTGCGTTCGGACAGCGGCGTCAGAGTGATGAACGCACGGCCGCTGTTGGCTGACGTGTTGCCGCCGGAGAAGCCCACCACGGTTCCAACGGCGGGATCTTTCATCACGATGGCGACAAACTGCTTCATCTTTTCCTGCATGGCGGCAAACGAAATATCCTGAGCTGCTTGCACTGAACCCATCACGCGTCCTGTGTCCTGCTGCGGAAAAAACCCTTTCGGAACGATGATGTAGAGATAAACGCTGAGCACAGCCGTCCCGATCGTGATCAGCAGGGTCAAAGGCTGGTGGCGGAGAACCAGCTTCAGGCCGCGGCTGTACAGTCCAAGGGCACTGTCGAAGACCCTTTCGCTGAAGCGGTAGATGCGGCCGTGTTTCTCCTTGTCCGCGGAGCGCAGGAATTTCGCACACATCATCGGAGTCAGGCTGAGAGACAGCAGCAGTGAAACTGCGATGGCCACGCTCAGGGTGACCGCAAACTCCCGGAACAGACGGCCAACGATGCCGCCCATCAACAGAATTGGAATGAAGACCGCGACCAGCGACGTGCTCATGGAGAGCACGGTAAAGCCAATTTCGCGGGCGCCCCGGAACGCGGCGGCCACCGGAGGCACGCCTTCCTCGATGTGGCGGGTGATGTTTTCCAGCACGACGATGGCGTCGTCCACCACGAAGCCGGTCGAAATGGCGAGCGCCATCAGGGAAAGATTGTCCAGGCTATAGCCCAGCAGATACATAACGCCGAAAGTTCCCACCAGCGACAAAGGAACCGCCACGCTGGGGATAATCGTGGCCCGGAAGGTACGCAGAAACGCGAACACAACCAGAATGACCAGGATGACTGAGATCAGCAGGGTGAACTCTATGTCCGAAACCGAAGCGCGAACGGTTGTGGTGCGGTCCAGCACGACGTTGAGATCAATCGCGGGGGAGATGGAAGATTTCAACAAGGGGAGCGTGGCGCGGACGCGATCCACGGTTGCAATAATGTTCGCGCCCGGCTGGCGGGAGATGATGACCAGGACTGCGGGTTTGCCGCTGGATAGCCCCATATTGCGGATGTCTTCGACCGAATCCTTGACACTGCCCACATCACCCAGGCGCACCGGCGCGCCGTTGTTGTAGGAAACGATCAACCGCCGATACTGGTCGGCAGTAAAAATCTGATCATTGTCGTCCAGAGTCCAGGCGTTAACCGGACCGTTGATCTCGCCTTTAGGACGGTTGGCATTGGCACTGCTCAGCGCCGCACGGACCGTGTCCAGTCCCACCCCTAGTTTGTTCAACAGAGTGGGATTCAATTCGGCCCGCACCGCGGGCTTGGCGCCGCCCCCCACGAACACCTGGCCGACTCCTCCCACTTGCGCCAGTTTCTGCGACAAGATCGAATCGGCGGCGTCGTACATGCGCGGCAGGGTGATGATGTCTGAGGTGAGAGCCAGAATGAGAATGGGCGCGTCCGCCGGGTTTACTTTTCGGTAAGTGGGATTGCCCGGCAAATTGGCTGGAAGTTGGCTGCGGGCGGCATTGATGGCGGCTTGCACATCACGCGATGCGGCATCGATATTGCGATTGAGGTCGAACTGCAGGGTGATGTTGGTCGACCCCAACTGGCTGGTCGAGGTCATCTGGTTGACGCCGGCGATGCGTCCGAACTGCCGCTCCAGGGGGGTGGCTACCGCCGAAGCCATGGTCTCAGGACTAGCACCCGGCAGCCCGGCCCCGACCGAGATGACCGGGAACTCCACCTGCGGCAAAGGCGCTACCGGAAGGTAATTGAAGGCTAGCGCGCCCGCCATCAGCAGCGCCGCGGCCAGCAACGAGGTGCCGATGGGACGCTTGATAAATGGCGCGGAAATATTCATGGCTCAGTCTGCAGAGGACCCACTGGGCTCCTCGATAGGATTGCCAATACGTAGGTGAGAGAAGCGCTGCGCCAGGCGGTCGAACCAGAGGTACACAACCGGTGTGGTGTAGAGCGTAAGCAGTTGGCTTACCAGCAGTCCGCCGACGATAGTGATGCCCAGCGGATGGCGCAATTCCGATCCGGTGCCGGTTCCGAGCGCCAGAGGCAGTCCGCCCAGCAGCGCCGCCATGGTGGTCATCATGATGGGGCGGAAGCGCAGCAGGCAAGCCTGGAAAATCGCTTCTTCCGGCGGTTTGTGCTCGACCCGTTCCGCTTCCAGGGCGAAGTCGATCATCATGATGGCATTCTTTTTTACGATGCCGATGAGAAGGATGATGCCGATCAGCGCCACCACGCCAAGGTCGTTACGCGTCAAGAGCAGGGCGAGGATGGCGCCCACGCCCGCCGAAGGCAGCGTGGAGAGAATGGTCAGAGGATGAATATAGCTTTCGTAGAGCACACCCAGCACGATGTACACGGTGACAATCGCAGCCAGAATCAGGTAGGGCTCGGAAGAGAGTGAATTTTGAAACGCCGCGGCCGTGCCCTGGAAGCTGCTGTGAATACTGGGCGGAAGGTGAATGTCCTGCTCGGCCCGCTGGATCGCCTGCGTCGCCTCTCCCAGAGAAACTCCTGACGCCAGGTTGAATGAAAGCGTGACTACGGGGAACTGTCCCTGGTGATTGACCGCGAGCGCGGTGTTGGAAGTCTGGAAGTGGCTGAAGGAGGCGAGCGGAACCTGGCTCCCGCTGTTGGCATGCACGTAAATATTTTTGAGCGAATCCGGATTCTGCGAAAACTGCGGATCCACTTCCAGCACGACGTGATACTGATTCAACTGGGTAAATATGGTGGAGACCTGGCGCTGCCCGAAGGCGTCGTAAAGAGTATCGTCGATGGCCTGGGGCAATATGCCCAACCGCGACGCCGTATCGCGATCAATCACAAGCTCGGCCTTAAGTCCACCATTCTGCTGATCGGTGGCCACATCGCGCATGGAGGGCAGTTTACGCAGTTCCCCCACCAGCCGAGGGGCCCAAACCGAGAGCTCCTGAGAGTCTGCATCTTCCATCGAGTATTGATACTGGGTACGGCTGACGCGGTCCTCAACCGTCAAGTCCTGTACCGGCTGCATATACAACGTGATGTCGTTCACCTTGGCCAGTTCCGGCTGCAGCCTGCGGATAATCTCCGTCGCGGTCGACTTGCGCTGATCACGCGGCTTCAGGTTGATCTGAATGCGGCCGCTGTTCGGAGTGGAGTTGGTGCCGTCAATTCCGATAAAGGACGAAAGGCTCTGCACGTCCGGATCTGTCAGAATGACCTGTCCCAGCGCCAGCTGGCTTTTCGCCAGCGCGGTGAATGAAACATTCTGCGGCCCTTCGGAAATGCCAAGAATCACGCCTGTATCCTGCACCGGGAAAAAACCCTTGGGCACCACAATGTACAGAAACAGGGTCAGGACCAGCGTGCCCGCGGTGACCAGCAAAGTGGTGATCTGGTGTTTCAAAACGAATTTCAGAGTGCGGCCGTAAAACTCGATGACACGGTGGTAGAAATTTTCCGTGGATTTGTAAAAACGGGTTTGATGGCGGGGATCGTGCCGCTTCAGGAGCTTGGCGCACATCATCGGCGTCAGGGTCAGGGATACCATGGCGGAAACGAGAATGGTGACAGCCAAAGTCACGGCAAATTCTCGAAACAGACGTCCCACGATGTCGCCCATGAACAGCAAGGGGATCAGCACCGCAATCAGCGAAACCGTCAGCGACACGATGGTGAAGCCGATCTGCCCTGCCCCCTTCAAAGCGGCATCAAGCGGCGATTCGCCTTCCTCCAAATAGCGTTCGATGTTTTCGATCATCACGATCGCGTCATCGACCACAAACCCGGTAGAGATGGTCAACGCCATCAGGGTCAGGTTGTTCAGGCTGTAGCCGAGCAGGTACATGACCCCGAACGTGCCCACCAGCGAAAGCGGGACGGCAATGCTGGGAATCACGGTCGCCGACAGGTTCCGCAGGAACAGGAAGATCACCATCACCACCAGCCCGACGGTGAGCATCAGTTCAAACTGAACATCTTTCACCGACGCCCGAATGGTTTCGGTGCGATCGGTCAAGACCTGTACTTTGACCGCGGCGGGCAGGGACGATTGCAGTTGTTTCAAAAGAAGCTTTACCCGGTCCGCGACGCTGATGATGTTGCTGCCGGGCTGGCGCTGAATGTTCACGATCACCGCCGGCGTGGTGTTCATCCAGGCGGCCTGTTTCACATTTTCGGCGCTGTCAACGGCGGTGGCGATATCGGAAAGACGCACCGGCGCGCCGTCTTTGTAAGCCACAACGATGTTGTTGTATTGCAAACTCGTGCTGAGCTGGTCATTGGCGCCGATGGTGAAAGACTGGCGTGGGCCATCCAGCACTCCTTTGGCCTGATTGACGTTGGCAGCCGCCAGCGCGGTCCGAATATCCTCCAGGCTCAATCCGTACGAAGCCAGCGCCGTGGGATTGGCCTGGATCCGCACTGCCGGTTTCTGTCCGCCGCTGATCGAAACCAGACCGACGCCGGGAAGCTGGGAGATTTTCTGAGCCAAAGCGGTGTCCGCAACATCTTCCACTTTCGAAAGCGGCAAGGTGTCCGAAGTCAGGGCCAGCGTGAGAATGGGGGAATCAGCGGGATTCACCTTGCTGTAGATCGGCGGATTCGGCAGGTCGCGCGGCAGATAAGTGGTTGCGGCGTTGATCGCGGCCTGAACTTGTTGTTCCTCAACGTCGATGTTCTCGTTGAGATTGAATTGCAGCGTGATGATGGAGCTGCCCAGGGAACTGGTGGAAGTCATCTGGCTCAGGCCCGGAACCTGGCCAAACTGGCGCTCCAGCGGCGCTGTCACTGAAGATGCCATGACGTCAGGGTCCGCCCCGGGATAGAAGGTCACGACCTGGATGGTGGGATAGTCAACTTCGGGCAGTGCGGAAACTGGAAGCTGGGTGTAGGCGACGCCGCCGACCAGCAGAAGTCCGACCATCAACAGAGTTGTCGCGACCGGACGAAGAATAAAAAGTCGCGACGGATTCATGGCGCTCCCGTGGGGGCAGACTGCGCAGGCGACGACTGGGCGTTCCGGTTTGCTCCTCCACCGCTCGGGTGAGGATCTACTTTGATCCCGGCTTGCAGCTTGTCCTGCCCGTCTACCACCACTACATCCCCCGGGGCGACTCCGCTGGCCATCGATGCCACATTATTCTGGGTGAAAGAAACCGTGACCGGGTTGATCGCCACCGTCTTGTCGGTTTTGACCGTAAAGACGTAGCTTCCCTGGGGACCGGTCTGAACCGCGACCGAAGGGATCACGATGCTGCCCTTATGCGTCTCCAGCAGCAGGCGGACATTGACGAACTGGTTGGGCCAGAGAGCATCGTCCGGGTTGTCGAACATTGCTTTCAAACGCCCCGTGCCGGTGGTCTGGTCAATCTGATTGTCAATCGTCAGCAACGTGCCGGTGGCTAACTTGGTGAGATCGTCCCGGCTGTAGGCCTCGACCGGGAGCGTGCTCTGGTGCATGTGCGCGGAGACGGTTTGCAGATTGTCTTCCGGCAATGTGAAGAGCACAGCAATCGGCTGCAGCTGAGTGATGACTGACAATGGGTTGGTGTCGGCGGCGTGCACCATGTTGCCCACATCCACCAGTCTCAGTCCGATGCGGCCGCCGATCGGAGCGGTGATGTGGGTGTAGACGAGGTTCAACTTCGCATTGTCGATTTGCGACTGATCGGCGCGGACCGCTCCCTCCAGCTGGTCTGCGGCGGCCTTCTGGGTATCCACCTGTTGTTGCGAAATGGCTCCCGAATCATCGAACAAACTCTTGAAGCGCTCGTAGTTTCGTTGCGCGTCTTTCAGTTGAGCCTGGTCGCGGAACAGGTTGGCCAGTGCTTGATCGAGCGCCACCTGGAACGGCCGGGGATCGATGACTGCCAGCAGGTCTCCTTCATTCACGTGCTGGCCTTCCTTGAAATTGATCTGCGCCAGTTGTCCGTCCACCCGGCTCTTCACGCTGACCGTGTTGGAAGCGGTCACGCTGCCCAGGCCTTTCAGATATACGGGCACGTCACGACGCTCGGCGGTCGCGACCGCTACAGGCACCACCGTCTGGGTTGAGGCCCGCGCTGTATTGGTTTTGGAGCCTGCGCTGCAGCCGATGAGGGAGGCGACGACCACAGCTAGAGTGAGGGTGGCCAAAAGCTGTTGGCCTGATGATCTGCAGATTTGTTGTTGGCGGGGTCGCCCCGCATCTGGCTCGAGCCAGTGCTCCTCGGTCCGTATGCTCACTCAGTCGCTCCCCCGAATGCTGCCTTCCATCTTGCGCCGCAAACCGTTCTCAATTGACGCCAGAAATTATATCTCGGTTGCGACTTATCTTCCGCTTTTACAAGACTTTACATTTCTCGGTGAATCCCGTTTCAGGCGCTGGCACACGACGGGCGAATCTGGTCGATTCGTGCTCGGAGGCCTGGTTTTGGGGGTCTGAACTGGTAGGTCCAGATCAGACGGTCTTTGATTGATCCGGATCGCATTGACCCAGATTGTCCATCCGGATCGGATTGACCCAATTTGCTGCTTTTCCAGTGCTGCCGGGAGAGAACAACACCCCAAAATATCCTATATCGCTATCGATTGTCGTCAATACGTGGAACACTGTAGGTGGTGGTGGCGGCCTGCGTCGACGCAGGCGTCGCGGTTGGAGCGTGCTGTAGAAGGCGCGCTAGACTCAGTCGTGCAGAGACTTCAAGTACGTGATGACCTGCCACAGTTGCTGATCCGGTAACCTTGCCCACGAAGGCATGCCTTTTCGCATATTCCCGTTGACCAGCAGCCAATGCAGATCGCCTTCGCTCGCCCCATGCTGCATGCGTTCGCTTTTCAACGGCGGACGCTTCTTCGTTCCTTCGGCATTCTCACCGTGACAGTGCGAACAACGATCCACGAAAATCCTGCGCCCGGCGGCGATCGCGTCTGCCTGGTCATGATAGGGATTTGTCTTTTCGTGATCGTGGGTGGGGACGTTCTCTAACCAACTGCCATCGGCTGCGCCGAATACGATCCCGGCAGGAAGCAGGATCAACAGAAGCGTGAGCGAAAGCCGCAAGGTCATCGGGCGCCACGGTGAAATCGGCTGAACAGTTGATCGATTTCGTACGAAACTCCAAAGCGGTATAGACGCGGAATGCTGTAGTCATTCAATCCAAACTGGGGAGAGAACGAGAAGGTAATGCCATTGGGCGCCGTCCAGTTGATCAAGGGACCAAGATAGTGCGAGGTCTGATTAGTCCCAAAGCTGTAACGGTCGCCCAACCCGCCGTACATTTCAACTCCAGCTTGAAACTTCTCGCCGCAGAACGTGCAGTTGTGAGCGCTGGCTGCCAGACTTAACGGACGGCTGGCCCCTACGGCATATCCAAACTCCCAGGGTTGGTTGGCGAGATTTTTCTCCGCGATGATGTTTTCGCTGATATTCCACCCCCGGTAGTTACGGCCTAGGATGAGCTTCAATTCCATCTCCCGTTTCTTTTCCTGTCGAACCTCAGCGTTGGGTCCCGAGACATCCTGCTTGCCGTCGTGTCCCACAACTTCGCGCAGAGCCTTGTCGCCGCCGTTGATATTTTCAAATTCGATGTAAATGACTGGATTGATCCAGTGTTCACGCAACAAAGGACGAAAGCGGTTTTCCCAGCGGTAGCCGGTGAAGATGGTGCTGTCGTGCTGCGTCACCTGGCCATCCAGATAGAATTCCATGGTCCACCAGGACGTGGCGCCATATTCGAACTCAATATTGCTGCCGATGAATCGGTTTCCCGCTGGCGGCTTTCCCACCGCGTTGAAGAATTCGATCTCGAGATTCCCCGGTTCTTCCATTTCGTGAGAATAAGTGACGAAGTACGGGCGCTCCTGGGCCTGACCGATGCTAGCCAAAAAACCGACCAGAAGGCACAGAACGACGGCTGGTTTCATAGAGGTTGATCGTTTTCATTAGTTGCAACCGAGTTGCAACTAATGCGGACTTCATTGACTGTAACGGTTTTGGGTCCCAGGGTCAACGATCGCGAGATTTTCTGTTGCATCCAGGTTGCAACTAAATGCAACGTTGTCAAAGCAGTACCGATCAGGATCGTTCCGGTCGGGTTTCAGAGTGGCAATAACAAGAAAGTCTTAATCTTGGGCTTGATCTGTGGAACGGCACTGCGCACAGTATCCGCCGATTTCAAGTCGGGTAACCACGATGTGGAAGCGGCAATCTCTCTGAATCTGACCCTTCAATCGATCGAAGAGGTCACTCTCAAACTCCGTAATTTTGCCGCAGCGCAGACATGCCATGTGGATGTGGTCCCGCTGCGGCCGGCGCTCGTAGAAATGTTTCTCACCCTGCATGTGCATCAGGTCGAGTTCGTCAATCAATCCGTGCCGCTTGAGCAGCCCGAGAGTGCGATAGACGGTCACCCGGTCGATCTGCGGGTCAAGCCGCCGTGCGCGCCGCAGTAACTGGCTGGCGTCGAGGTGCTGTTTGGCAGTTTCCACCACGCTGAGAATGGTGCGGCGCTGCCGAGTCATGCGCAGTCCGCGCGACATCAATTCCGCCTGCAGACGTCCAGGAATCTCGGTTTCGGGTAATGGCATGGAATCCGTCCTTATTGCAACTGACTTTCAAATTATAGCGTAGCTGGGTCTTGGCCGGGAATACGAGCAAAGGACTATGGGCGAACGAGTAACGCCAGACGAGGGAAACGGAATTGCCCGGCAGTGTCGTCAATCACATTGACCTGGCAGGTGTAGAAGCCAGGTTTCAGATGGGTGAGCGGTACGTCGAGCTGGAAAACCGCAGCCTTCCGGTCGGGCGCATTCAGTTGCTCGCTCTCGACCAGAGGAGTCTCGTAAGCTTTAGTGTTTCCGCGAAAGAAGGCGACATTGGTCAACAGGTGGATGGCCGGGCTGCTGCGGTCATTCCCTTGTGTGCTTGCGGTGGTCGCCGCGTGCGCCGGGTCATACACCTCGTAGTAGAAGTACAGGTGCTGCCCGGCGGAGAACACGTGGGTGACGCTGGGAATGACCTCTGATCCATCGCGTACCAGCGGGTTTTCAGTCTTGCGCTTGCTAGCTGGCTGTAACTGGTTGGCGAGCACGATCGAACTCATCTTTACGGGGACAGATTTGAGGTCCGGAACGGTGAAATCAGTTTCGAACGAGCCCAGGCGTCCGCTTTGGTTTTCGCGCACCACGACCTTGAGATGATATGTGCCGGGCGGCAAAACGAAGCCGCTGTTGTATTGCACGTTCTTGCGCTGCACCAGCTGCGATACATTCAGCGCCAGCTTTACCGTGTCCCGTATCTGTCCCACCGGCCGCTTTTGCGGATCGGTGACAATGCCCAGAACATCCAGGGTGGCGCGCTCCTGATCCTTGTTCTGGGTGAAGGGAATCTGGGAACCGGGCACGACCACCGAGACCGGCACATAAAATTTGCGGTCAGCAATGCGGAAGTAGGCTGCGGACAAATACACAGGCAGATCTGTGGTCGCAAGGTCTGAGGCCAGTTCCTCGTCGAGCTGGCGTTCGCGATCGTCACGCGTGGAATGCTGGAAATCGGCCGGAGAGTAGTAGCCGCGACGGAAGTCGATTTTGACGCTCGGCCGGTCGACTCGCACTGTGATGCGCCGAAAACGGCCGTCCCGCGCTGCATTCGCGCTGTGATACCCGAGCAGATAGTAAAGCGAGGTGTCCTGCTGTACGCCGGTGAAGACCCGGCCAAAATCGTTCGAATCAAGAAACGCACGCCCACCCGTGTCGCCGGCCAGAGTGATGAGGGTTTCCTGGGTGGTGCTGTTGGAGTCGAACTGGCCCGCCACGGACTTTCCTGAGTAAGGAGAAGTTCCACGCAAACTGGCATTCTGGGCTTCGCCGCCTGGCACCAGGGCCTGCAGGCCGCGAATATCCAGTGTGTAAATGGCCATATTGGCCCGCACCGCGGCGTTGGTCGCGGAACGCAGCTGCGACTGGTTTTCGATGCCCGTCCGATCCATCCCGCTCGAGAAATAGATCAGAGACTTTTTCTCATCGATCGAGACCAGCTTGTCAGCGATGGAGCGCAGGGCCTGCAAGCGTCGATCGGTGTTGAAAACGTTGTACTCGGTGTCATCCACGGTGAAAGATCCACCGGTCTCGGATGTCCCCTCGGTGGTGCCGGTGCTGCCTTCTTCGAATCCCACACCTTCGCCGACGCTAAAAGCCTGCAGTGCCTTCTTCAGCTGCGCTCGATCGGAAGTGAAGTCCTGGTTCACACTCAACGAGCTTCCCAGAGAGACCACGGCGACCAGGTCGGCTGGCACCATCTGCTTATCCACATAGTTCTGCGCCGCGGTCGTCACCTGGTCGATTTCATCCGGCTGCATGGAGCTGAGATCGAAAAACAGGATGATAAGCCGCCGGTCTTTTAACGGCCGAGTCGCCAGCACGGGTGCTGAGCCAGTGCCCGCGGGTCGAGCCGGACGAAGCAATGGGGCTTCAGTCGCGGCGGTGGAGAGGACGGCGTCGGTATTTTCCAGATCAAAAGAAACCACCTGCTGCGGCTTGTTGTCTTCAAGAACAGTAAAGTCCTCGAGCTTGAGGTCGCGCACCGGGTTGCCGTTCTTGTCGCGCACCGTCACGTTGACCAGCACCAACTCTGTCTTGGCGCGGAACGTGTACTCATTGGATGATTCCTGCGAGAAAACGCCGGAACACACCGTCACGATCATGAGCACACAGGCGACGATGGAGCGACGGGCGTCCTCGCCCGTCCTCGGGTTGACCCTTCGTCCGCAATCGATGGCAGGGCGCATCAGAATCTGAACCTCGCGGTCAGCTGCAGGGAACGCATCGCTCCCACCGAAATCACCCGGCCATAGGTGGGCGAGTTTACGACCGTGTCAATTCCCACGTATTGCGGGGTGTTAAAGACGTTCGTGAACTGCGCCCGGAACTCCAGAAAACGCGATTCACTGACAGGGAACATCTTGGTGAATGACATATCGAACAGCCGTCTGCCCGGTCCTTCGATACTGTTGCGGCGCGCGTCACCGAACGGACCCGACGGCGCCACGAAGGCGGCGGTGTTAAACCACTCCGCGATTGACGGATCCGGCACGCTGACAGACTGTCCCGGCACCACGTCCGCCCGCACCGTGCCGTTGGTGCCGTGGCTCACATCCAACACGTTGCCGAGGATGCGGGGGGTAAATGGCAATCCCGAAGCAATGGTCCAGTCACCGCTCCAGTTCCAGTCTCCGAGGACAGCCCGCAACGGGTTTTTGCCCGAGAGCCACCGCCGCTCATGGCCGAAGGGAAGTTCCCACAAATAGTCAGCGGTGAAACTGTGGCGCTGATCGAAGCTGGACAAGCCGCGCTCGGCCGCAAGGTCGAACGCATTCTGGGCGACGTTCGTAGTACCGGAAACTCCGGCGCGTCCGGCGCCCTGGGCGACCAGAGGCTCGCCGCTTCCGATGGTGGAGGCGTTATCCAGCGACTTCGAAAACGTGTAGCGGCCGCCAATTGAAAAACTCGCCTGCAATCGCTTGCGGACACGTACTGATCCAGCGTTAGCGGTCGAATCTCCAACGGAGTCTTCCCAGTAAAACGGCTGCACACCGGGGAAAAGGACTCCGGTCGCGGTGCGGTTGGGTGCTTCCAGAATATCGAGACGTGTGCCTTTCGTGCCGGTGTAGTCAAGGTTCATGATCAGCGTGGGCCGAATTTGCTGTTGAACGTCAACATTCCAGATCTGCACATAGCCCAAACGGTAATTGGGATCGACGCCGAAATTGTTGGTGATGGAACCGGGCGGAACCGACGGAAATCCGTTTTGCAACGTGAGCACGGTGGTCGGCGATTGGGTATTCGTCGCCGTGATCGAGAACGGCGGCTGGAACGCCATGTTCTGCACGATGTTTTGATACGCGCTGGTGTTGTAGTTGATGCCATATCCGGTGCGCACTACAGTGTTGCGCATTGGTTTCCAGGCCAAGCCCAGACGCGGAGCGAAATTATTGCGGTCCGGACGCACCAGCGTCACAGGGAACTGGCCGTTGTACAGGCCCGTCTGGCCCACCTGCACCGGGACCGGCGGAGAAGTAAAGCCCACCGGCAAGTCCAGATTCACAATACGATCATTCAGTTCGGAAAACGGCGAGAAGTATTCGTAGCGCACACCCAGATTGAATGTCAGGTTGCCACGCAGACGCCATTCATCCTGTACGAACAGGTCCCATGAGTTGCCGCGAAAATGGTAGTTGCTATTGCCAAACTGCACCGAAGTCAGTTGGGGAAGTCCCAGCAGGAAATCGGAAAGGTCGTAGCCGGTATTCAAGCCAGTAAAGGTGAACGTCCCGCGGGCGTTGCTGTCGGTCTGGGTATTGATCTGAATCCGCCGAAAATCTCCGCCCCAGCGCCAGGTGTGCTTTCCGCGCCGGTAGATCAGGTTGTCGGAAAACGTCCAGGTCTGGTTACGCAGCAATTGCGGGTTGGTGTCATTGAGGCTGCCGAAATGAGTGAACGACAGGTTGGGCAGTCCCCAGTCAAACGGGTTCGTTGAAACACCCGTGATGCCGAGGGTTCCCGTGATGTCCTGGTTAAAGGCATAAAGGTTTTGCGCGCTGGTCCGGGAGCGATTGAAGTCGAGGCGCGCGTTGTTGATGACCTTGCCAAAAGTTCGCACGTATCCGACCGGCACCTCAAAGCTGCGAGTATGGGTATTGCCTCCAACGCTGGGAAAGGGATTGGTCAGGTTCGCACTGGTCGAGCGGTAATGGAAGCCGAAACTCAAATTATTTCGTGGTCCACGCTGTCCCGGTTGACCGCGCCCGCTGCTGGCCGCACCCAGGGCCTGGTTCAGACGGATGTTCAGGTCGTCGCGGTCGTTGAGCGTCGATGTAACAAAATGAAAATTCGGCGCGTTGGGAACGGCTCCGGGGATGTTGGGCAGCGGGATGTACCGCAAAAGCCCTTGCGCAATCGGTTCGATGGCCAGTCCGGCATTTTGAAAATTATTGCCCGGGATCGGTTGTCCGTTGTTAGGATTGACCAGTTGAATCCCCGCCACGCCGGAAAAGTCGCCGATTCGCTCGGCAGCGGTGGGCACAAAAGAAAAAGCATCATAGGGCGAACTACCGCGGGAGCCGTTGTAGTTCAGAAAGAAAAAAGTCTTGCTTCCGCCCTTATAGATGTGGGGAATGTTCAGCGGTCCTCCCAGCGCGACGCCGAAGAGCTGCCTGATGTAGCTCGCTTTGTCTACCGGACTATCGGTGAGAGCGTAAGGCGCGGCATCCAGAGCAGAGTCCGCGACCGAGTAATAGACCGAACCGTGCGGCCGATTGATGTCAAATCTGCCTCTGCCGCCGACCAGAACCATGGGGCCGCCCGGTCCCCCTCCACCCCCGAAGCCGCCAAACCCGCCGCCGGGGCCTCCTCCGCCCGGGCCGCGAACTGGACCGCCGGCACCGAAGCTACCGCCACCGTAGCTACCGCCACCGAAGCCAGCGCCACCGAAGCCAGCGCCACCGAAGCCAGCGCCACCAGGCCCACCTCCGCCAGGGCCTCCTCTACCTCCGAAGCCACCGCCCTGTTCCCCACCCTCCCGCATCCGCTGGTCCAGCTCGTCCGTGCTCATGCCGAACATGCCTACGCCCGAGGTGTTGCCGGAAAATGAAACCGATTCCGTAGCGCCGTCGGGAGCAATGCCTGGTACTGGCATTCCGGAAGGCACGCTCTGGTCGTTCCCGCTGCCGTTGCCGGCTTCCGCAGCGGCCAGTCCTTGCATCACCGCCAGGCTTTGAAATCCTCGACCGGTCCGCGCAGTTGCCGGCCGCGGCTGAGTGTGTGCGGCTTGTTGCGTCCGCGAGAGCAAGGTCAATTCAAGGTCGGCACGGGTGCTTGGGTCCCCCAGAACAATTTCCCTCGTGTTGGGCGCGAACGCAGGCATCTCGACGCGCAGTTGATATTTCCCCGGCGCGGCCACACGAAGGGAATAGGTGCCATTCGTGTCCGTGGAGATTTCTGTTTTTTCCTGGGTGGAAGTGTTGGTTGCGGTAACAGTGGCTCCCGGAATGGGGGTATTGCCCGATTTCACGATGCCGGTGATCGAGAAGGTTGGAGCCGCAGTCGTGTCCTGCGCCAGTGAGCAGGTTGCGACGAATAGAAGCATCAAGATATGCCGCAGGCAAAACACCCATGTCTTGACATGGGAAGACGTGGGGACATTCAATGCGGGTTCGGCGCCGGAGTTCATGTCCGGCTATTCCAACGAATGGAACGAATTGCTGGAGCCATTCATACATTGAACACCGCCGAACCCACCCAGTGGGTAAAAACTCAGTCAACAACCGTAAAGTTTCGTAAAAACCGTATCCATCACGGGAATAGACGCTTGTAGGTTCGAATGGTCTCGCCTTTCGAGGTTCAGCTGAGAGGAATGAGGAAACAGACAGGCCGGAACTCGTCTCAAAGATGTGACCCGATTGTTGCCAGAAGCGTTCCCGCTACTTCCACGTAGAAGCCAATTCCCACACTGTCAGTGAGACCACTTTCGCGGCGGGCCCGTTCGCATAAAGCTCTATTACATCACTACCCGGTGGAGGGTAGATGCGCTCGGAGAGAACGCGTTCACCGTCGTTCACAAATACCTCGACACTCGAGCGATCGAGAAAGACGTGCAACGTAACCCTCGCGTTCTGCTCGACCCTGGTAGCGTGACGTCCGGGAAAGTCTTTGCTGAACGAAACCTCACCCGAGCGCGTCCGATCAACGTAGACCTCGCTGTGGACGGCATCGAAACCCACCAGGGTCTCCACCTCCTTACCCTTACGCAGGCGAAAACCAATATCTTCGGCTTGCCCGGGGCGAAACTCGGCCTCGAACTCGTAAACCTCTCCCTTCGCTCCTGCGTCACGGAGTTTCTGGTTTACCTTCGCAATGCTGGCATTCATGATGTGGAGCTTTTCATGCCGCAGGCTCTCCAGTTCGTTGACCGGTCGCTGGACAAGGCGCAGCCCATCGGCGTACCTGCGCAGCATCAACGTGCGTGGAATGGATTGCGCTCCGCGCCAGAGCACGGTCGGCTCGGTATTCGCATACTGCCAGTTGCTGAACCACCCGATCCACACTACCCGCCCGTCGATCGGCGGCATATCGTTCCAGGTGTTGGTGGCATAGAAGTCCTTGCCCCAGTCGGCCCAGAGTACCGGGACGTCTGGAACTTCGCTGGCGAAGTTCGCCCCATCGAACTTGCCGATTACGTAGCGAACTCCGGTGCCGCCTGCCGGCGCTCCCGGATTGCGATTGATGATCAGCACCCATTTCTTTTCGTTTGTGCCTTCGACGGGCAGTTCGATCAGGTCAGGGCACTCCCACTGTCCCGCAACGTCTCCTGCCGGTCCGAACGTAGAGCGTTTGGTCCAGTGTTTGAGATCGGGCGAGTCGAGGATTACGAGGGTTCTTTCATCGGCCAGCACCGTAACCATCACCCATTTGTGTTGCCGTGCGTACCAGAAGACATTGGGATCGCGGAAGTCTGGGGCGTCGAGGTCAGCCACCGGATTGCCGGAGTAATTCGTCCAGGTTCGGCCGCGGTCGTTACTGAAGGCAATGTGCTGTTTCTGCCGCTCCTTATAAGCCCCGGTGTAGACGGCGACCAGGCATGAATGATCTTGCGGATCAGGATTCTTGCACAGTCCACTAGTGTTGTCCCAGTCGACCACCGCGCTTCCGGAATACACCATGTACTGGCCGGGATCCTCGTGCAATGCTATGGGCAGATTCTGCCAGTGCACCAGGTCGGTGCTGACGGCATGCCCCCAGCTCATGTGTCCCCACACATTGCCTTCCGGGTTGTACTGGTAGAAGAGGTGATACTCGCCCTTGTAAAAGACCGTCCCGTTCGGGTCATTCATGAACTTCTTGGGCGGCGTGAAGTGATATTGCGGCCGCCAGGGCTGATCGTACGAGGCCTCCTGTGCGCGCGAACGCCACACGAGCATGGGCAGCACGACAAGGCCTAACCCCAGCGACAGGATGATCTTCTTCATAATGGTTTGCGACAACGGAGTTCGTTTTCCCAGTCACTGCAACTATGGGCACTCCGTCTGAGCCTCCTTCAAAGACGGACGGTCGGAACTCGTGCTACTCCAACTCCAGTTAAGTCGGTGAACGAGAAGTTCAGGCCGGTGGTCAGCAGAATATCGTTCTGCTTGGCTCCCGCGGGCGGATTGGTCACGTAGATATCTCCGAACGCGTTCTGCCATCCCAACCATTTGCTGATCTTGGTCACGGTGCCGAAATTGAAGGTTGCACGGTACTCACTCGTGTCATTCAAGTCGGGGAAAAAGTACAGCTTTTCGGTGAGCAGAGTATTCATCCCCAGTTTGTGACTGAGTTCCTCTCCAACCGAAGCAAAGAATATTTTTCGCGGGCGTAGTTGATGCCACCCAGCAGGTCCAGCGTCGTCCGATTGTTCTGGATCACGTGTAGACCCAGGCCGCCGCCAAAAACGCTGGGCTCGTTGACCGTACCCGCACTGGCAGTGACGATGGCCAAGTTGCCATCCGAAGTTGTCACCGTTCCTATCACCGTCTTACCGTCGCTCAGGCTGACGTACAGAGGCTGCGTGGAGTTGATCTCCTGGACCGCAGGCCACGGCACCGTGACCTCCCCGGCGAACTCTGTCTTGATCACCAACACTTTGTCGTCGGACTTCTCAATGCTCCCGCTTAAGCGGTCGCCGTTCTTCAGCACAATCTGGTCGGCGAACAGCGGTGCGGGACACCAAAAAGCGAAAATGAGCGCCAGCACTTGCAGTTTCGACACGTGTTTCCTCCGAAAATGCGTGAGTCGCTCATTCTTACTTGCAGTCCTGCGCGTAGGTTGCGAAGACGAAGGGATTATATGAGACGTGAGCGGCAAGAGCAAAATGTGGCGGGTGCGAATTCGGGGAAGCACAACAGGGGCTATCCGGCATTCCCCGTGGCCGAAGCGGTGACGCTAAGAATCAGCTGGGCCGGTTGGAAACATCTGCCGGCGTCGCGCTCTTGACTTCGGTGCCGGCGCTCGCCGTATGCTCCGCGGAGCTGTCCTTCATGCCATCTTTCAAAGCGCGAATGCCCTCGCCGATACCTTTGCCCAATTCAGGCAGCTTCTTGGGGCCGAATACCAGTAGCGCGATAAAGAAGATCACTAACAGATGCATCGGTTGAAACAGGCCTTCAAGCATAAAACTCCTCCGCCGCCTACCGCTGGCAGCAAGCCCAACAGTATCGAAAGAGGCCAGCTACGTCAACTTTCCCGCAGGTCAGGTCGAACCCGGCCTAAGGCCAGTTACCTCCGTGATCTACCCGGGTGCACCCTCGGGTTCTATGTTGCCAACTGCCAGCGAGGGAGGTTTGTTCCCTGGCCAAGGAGACGAAGTGCACCGTCAGATCCCTTTATTTCTGCTGTTTACCGTCTTTGTAGCGTCTGCTTTTGCCCAATCGAACGGTCCTACGGCGATAAGTTGCACTCAGTTCATGGCATGGACGGCCGGGGGAATGTCGAGCCAGCGGCTCACCCGGCTTGTTCAGCAGCGAGGAATCGCATTCGCTTTGGATGCGCCTACAGTCCAGTCCATGTTGACTGCGGGTGCGGAACCGGCCCTGGTCGAGAATCTACACACAATCGACTTGCGCTCAATTCATGCGGATCTAGGCAAACCAGATGCCGGCGCTTGTCCGGCCTCGCTGGCCCAGGCAGGCGAGTTGATTCGTCGAAAAAAGTATCAGGAAGCTCAATCCATATTGCAGAAGTTAGTCGCAGCCGATCCCGACAACGCCGCCCTGCATTTTGTCGTGGGCTATGTTCACCAGCAGCAAGAAGACTGGGACGAAGCCTTTGATTCCTATCAGAGTTCACAACAGCTGATGCCGGGCCTTTCGGACGTTCACAGCCGATTGGCCTACCTGCTCTATCGCGCCGACGACGCCGACAGTACCGTTGCAGAAGCTCGCACCGCTCTCAGCATCGATCCCCGGAATGCCGAGGCCTATCGTTTTCTCGGGCTCGGTTTGTACGCCGACGCCCAATATTCCGCGGCGGTCCACGCGTTCCACGAATCCCTTGCCCGCCAGCCCAATAGTGCTGACGTGTACTACGACCTGGGAATCACGCTCCGCGATAAAGGCGACATTGACGCGGCCGCAGCGGCTTACCGCAAAGCGATTGCGTTGAACCCGCAGCTTTGGGAGGCGCACAACAACCTGGGAATGCTGTTGCACGACCTGAAAAGCTTCGATGGGGCCATCGCCGAATACCGCGAAGCCAAGCGCCTGGCGCCGGATGAGTCCGTGGTTCGCAACAATCTGGGCAACACGTATTGCGACAAGGGCGAATACGACGCCGCCATCACTGAGTTCCGCGAACTCTTCCGCATGGATTCCGGTTGGCAGAGTGGGCACAGCTGCCTGGCTCGGGCGCTCTTGTCCAAGCGCGACTACGAATCCGCGATCGTAGAGCTCCGGGCCGCTATCTTGCAGAATCCCACAAGTCCTGACGAGCACCGCTACCTCGGACAAACACTTCTTCTGGTCCACCGGCAACCGGAGGCAGTGCGCGAGTTACGGCTGGCAGTCCAGCTAGATCCGGATTCTCCTCTGGCCCATCACTATCTAGGCGCCGCGCTCTTCAGCGGCGAGGATTTCCAGGCGGCTGAAACCGAGTTTCGCGCAGCCTTGCGTCTGCAACCTACGGCTAACAACCATTACTACCTCGCCGCTTGTCTGATGAGCATGCGGCGCTATGACGCAGCTCTCGCCGAGCTAGATACGGCGGCTCGACTCGAACCCGCACAGGTTCTCTATCGCGCCCGCAAACGGGAGCTCTTAAAGCTTATGCAGGCCTCGAGCGCGCGCTAACCAGTTGGACTTGAAGTACCAGAACGGGAATTGAAATCTATCAAAACACAGTTCGTATTGTTTCGTTAGGGCCTGGTTCCACATGGGTTATGCACAATAGGGCAATAGACCACATGAACTGTCGTGTATCGGCGAACCGGCCAAGCAGACCTAAAATATCTTTGGATTCAGGACGCGCGAAACATTTCGCTCCGGGAGCATCTGATGAACTCCGCGACACCGTTACAGCCTGTCGACACTCGTTCGATTCCGTCGGCCATTCTTCCCAGTGACACCGGTTTTCAGCGCGCTACGACTGCGATGGAGAGTCTTCCAGCCGAGCTCGGCCCCCGGCGGATTGGATACGGCCTGCCGTGCGCGAAGTGCAAGACCTATTACGCCGCGGATCTGTCGATGTGCCCGGTGTGCAAAAGTGAAGAACGGGTTTCGCCGGTGGTGGATGCATTGGGCAATTCAAGCCCGAGCCTTCCGGAATCTGTCCTGCCCGTACCTGACGACGCCACGCTGGAGGAAGAACGCGAGCGTTTCTTGCGGGAGTTCAAATCTCAGGTCTACGCTTCCCATGTACAAATTGACCCAGCCCAGATTGAATCAGAGAAAGGTTTGGGTTGCAGAGTGGAAGAAAACCATCAGGGCGCATTTGAACCGGCCACCGTATGTCGGAACTGCTATGTCCGCCTGCAGAAGCGGGTAGACCTGCTGGAGGCGTCCTTGCACATGGACTTGATAGAAGCCACAAGGGTGGTCTACGAGGCGGTCTGGGCTGATCCTTCTGATCCGAGCAAGACTTATCAGAACGCGGCCCGCGCCGTGCTTACTGAATTGCGCAAGCGCGCCGGCATCGCGGTCGTATTGGGGCCGTTTCAACCGCTGCCTCACTAAGGCGATCGCTATTCAGCCTTCAGGGCGACCCATTTTCTGCCGGCATATAGCCGGTATGTGCCTCCATCTTCTACGATCTTCAGCGGCACGGGACGCGCCAGTTTTTCGTCGATCTTGCCGGAGACGGTGAACAGATCATTGGCCCCCACGTCCATTACCAGAAACTTTCCATCCCGGGAAAAGCCAAAACCGTACTCACCCGGGAGCAGTTCCGTTCCCTCGATGTTAAGTTTCACCTCCGTGATGAGGAATCCCTGATACTTCGCCTGCACATCGGACGCGTAGCCGGATGCATCCACCAGTCCGGCCAGAACCAGCTTCCCATCCGGCCCGCTGAATCCCGCCGAGTTGCGCAGCTGCACCGGGGCCGACTGCCCACGGAAAAAATAAGTCGCAGGAACCACTTTTCTGATCTCGTCGGCGCTGAGCACCGCGGCCTTCGGCTGCTGGGCCGAAAGCACCAAGCAGAAAAATATCACGACCGCCAAACCCAAGCCTCGCTTCATGAAGCATCCCTCCGTAGGAAATGCGAACTGGGAACTGACAACCCGGAACGGCCAACGGATCATAAATTACGGTCTGTGTTCGCCCGCTGCCGCAAACCGCAGCCTCCCAAAGGCAGCCGGCACGTGGAAATTTGGCTCCGGCGTATCGGTTGGCTGCCAGGCCAGGTAGGCTCGCGGCTCTTTCTTCCCCTCGACCCGATAAAAATTGACTCGCCAAACCGCCGTCGGATCAAAAGTTCGAGTCAGAGCACTCATGGGAATGGACAGCTCGGCTGCCCAGCGCCCTTTATCGTCGAGAAACACCGATCTCTTCATGCCGCTCTTAAGATCCACAAGTCCCCCGGGAAAAATATCCAGATCGATCCACATCCCGTTGGGGCTTACTTCAAATTCCCGGTAGTAGTGTCCCCGCGCGGGGTCGGGCTGTAGAAATGCTTCCACCACATCGCGGTCCCACAGGTGGTCCCGGCGTCCGTTGCTGTCGGAGTCCTCGAAAAGAAACAGCTCGCGGTAGCGGCATTCAAATTTCAAATACAAGGTTTGTGAGGACCACAGGACTCGCACCTTAGTTTCCCGCTGCTCATCGGGATTCTTCCCCTGCCAGTCGGAACAAAAGACGATTGACTGGGCACTCTGCCACTCGGTCGCTGGACGCCTAGCGTCGAGACTGATTTCACCGGCAACATAGGAGGCGACAATCTCGGAAGAGGTCGTAGCGCACTTGGACAGCGGCGTAGTCTGGCTCATCATAGCGACGGAGGAAAGCAAGATGGCAGCCTTAAAAGTCAGTATATGTTTCATCGCGCGCATATGCATCACCAGAGAAATTAGTTTGACCGCAAGATCCGGATAGTCCACGCCGCCGCCCAGGGTTAGGCTTGGGGCATTATGACAGCTAATGCGATACTCAATCTGATGGAAGCAAGCCACATGCCGCGCAGCAATGATTGTCGCAGCATCGGCAATCTCCCCATGGACAACCTGTGGCAGGCAGTTCTCGCGCGTGATGCCAATCAGGACGGCAGTTTCGTCTTCGCCGTCTCCTCAACCGGAATTTATTGCCGTCCGTCCTGCCCCTCGCGGCGTCCGCGCAGGGAAAACGTTATGTTCTTCCGCAAGCCTGATGAAGCCGAGAGGGCCGGCTACCGCGCCTGCCTGCGCTGCCGTCCCAAAGCCATTGGCGGCAACAAGCAGGCGGAAATGGTGAAAGCTGTCTGTCGGTACATCGAGCGGCACCTGGATGAGCCGGTCACGCTGAGCCGTCTGGGAGCAGAATTCCGTCAGAGCCCGTTCCATCTTCAGCGCTCGTTTAAAGCCGTACTCGGCATTTCGCCGCGGGCCTATGCCGACTCTTGCCGCATGAACCAGCTCAAACGCAATCTACAGGCCGGACACTCGGTCACGCGGGCGATGTACGACGCGGGCTACAGCTCGAGCAGTCGTTTATACGAGCGTACGGCTTCGCAGCTGGGCATGACCCCGGACAAATATCGTCGTGGCGCTATCGCAGCGCCGATTCGTTATACCTGCACCGATTCTCCGCTGGGGCGCATGCTGATCGCCGCCACCGAAAAGGGTATCTGCACTATCCAATTCGCGGACTCTGACGACGAACTCGAACACGGCCTCCGGCATGAATTTCCCTTCGCGGTCCGGCGGCGCGATGACACTGCCTTGCAGACCTGGAAAGATAACCTGCTTCGCCAGATGCATGGTCACAAGCTGCGTTCCTCGCTTCCACTCGACATTCAGGCGACCGCGTTTCAGCGGCGAGTGTGGGCACAGTTGCAGTCCATTCCCTTCGGCACCACCCGCTCCTACGGCCAGGTTGCCAAAGCCATTGGACAACCAACCGCTACCAGGGCCGTAGCCCGCGCCTGCGCCACCAACCCCGTAGCAGTGGCCATTCCCTGTCATCGCGTGGTACGGAAGGGCGGCGACATGGGAGGCTATCGATGGGGAGTAGAACGCAAGGAAGCCTTGTTGCAGCTGGAGCGCGCGGAGGCAGCGACGCGAACTTAATGTGTTCCTCAGTTTCCTCCCTGCCCTCCGTGGTTGAAAAAGGCCTGGAGCAAAGAACCTAAAGGTCTGGAATTGGCTCCAGTCTTCACTGCTGCATATGCTGATAAACTCCGCGCGCCGAGGTCAGCATATCCAGTACAGCCTTCTTCTCCGCCTCCGTGTTCCAATCTTGGTTCGACTTCGCAGCATCGATCATGCGATCAATCCAGGCGATGAAGTAAGCAGCGTCTTCGACAGGCTTAGGGTGCGAACCCGCGACCCTGATGTAGATCGGACTGGTGGTCGCGTAGGGATACATATCCAGCACCGGATGCTCGGCTTTTTCGCTCCAGGCCCGGAGCAGACACCATCCGCTGCGTGAAACCGGAATTGTGTCTTCCACGTCAGCTTTCTTCCGATCGCTGTTCAGCTTCAAGTCGCGCACCACTTCGCCATTGCAGATCACCTGAAGGTGATCGATTGGCACGATCGATCGCACCCACGCCGTGAACTTCACTTCATTCTCGCCGGCGGGCAACGAGAGTTCGTCGCCGAGTTGCTTGCCCCCAAGCGAGAATCCGAGTAGAGGCCCGTTGGTCGCAAAGGTGCGGCCATGCTTCAGCGAATCCAGCCAGACCCCAATGTTGAGCGGACCCGGAGGAACTTTGACGTAAACCCGATTCAAGCCCACCGGCCCGCGCAGGGAGGCGAAGTTGGCCATTGCATCAGTGCCTGCGGCGGTTGGCAAGCGGAACCCGCAGTTCAGAAGCCGGTACCACACGCTGGCTGTCGATTTATGCTCTGCGAATCCGAGCACTTCGATGTAGTCCACCTTCCCCAGCGCCAGGTCCACCGGCAGCTCATGTGTCACCGACGTGTCTTTTGCAGGATCGGGAACTGAATCGTAGGGATGAACGTATCCCACCAGTGCGTGCCGTTCATGCGCCATGTCAGCAACCATCGCATTGGCAGGGAACAGGCTGGCGGCGGCGGTATTGGGATAGGCGGCATAGCCCGGCAGAAGAAAATTCTGTGTGAGGTTGAGCAGGCCCAGGTGTCCCCAATAGCTGGTGTGAAATTCCTGGCCATGCATCAGGAGATTGGAGGCAGTCGAAGCTGGGTCGGGCCGGGTGCTGAAATATGCAATGTCAGGAATGCGCTGCTCTTTGTTGACGATGAGGTCTTCGACAATCTGCAGGTTCTCGGCTGCCGCCTGGGTTACCAGATGTTTGGGCGTGTTGCGATACGCGCCTCCGTAATTCATATGCACATGGACATCGCCGCTGACCCACTGCGAGTGCGCCTCCTTGGGAAGACTGATCGGCTGCGGATGAACCGTCACGCTCGATTTCTGTCCGGACGAGATGGTTACCGTTTGTCGCTCGAAACGGTATTCGAAGCCCTTCATGACCTCGACTGCCGCGCGGCCTGTCGGGAGAGTCAGTTCGGCGTTGCCTGGAGTGTGAAAGTAGTGCGCCTCGAAAGGGCGCTCCGAGCGCACGAAATTGTCATCGGCATTCATCAATGCGTCGTCGGGGGCGTAAGCGCGGCCATCTTCTCCCACCACGAAGATCCGTGCTGGCGTTGGATGTCCCGCCTGGTCCAGCACCGCAAGGCTCAGTTGGCCTACCGGTTTCAGGTAGTGCTTCTCTTTCGGGACGACCTGGGTCTGCGCGCCGCCGGGAACCTCCTGCGTCCACAAAGAAGTGTTGCCGCTGCGATTGGAAATGAAAGCGATCCGCTTTCCATCCCGCGACCAGCGGGGCGCAACGTTATCGAAATCGCCATAGGAAAGCGGGAAGGGGTCGCCGCCCTGGGATGGCAGCACCCAGAGTTGGTGCCATTGCTGTCCCAGATAGGAGGCATAGACGATACGGTTGCCGTCGGGTGAGAAATCTGGACGCGCCTTCCAAGCTGTTTCTTCGTAGTGAATTTCGCGCGCGACGGCGCCAGGGTCCGCTTTCATGCGCCAGAAACCGCCGGTGCCGTAAATGTGACCCCGATTTGAAACGAAGAGAATCTCTTTTCCGTCCGGCGACCAGGCCGGGCTGATCTCGTGATCGAATTGGCTGTAGTAATAGCGGCGGAGAGTGCTGCGGTTTTCTCCGGTCATGCGTTGGACGTCTTTCAGATCGCCATCGCTGAACTGTCCCACGAAGATGTGAAAGCGCCCCTTGAATGAAGTGGAAACGAAGGCGATCCGCTTGCCATCGGGCGAGAAACGCGGCTCAAGGTTGACGGCCCCGCCCGTCGTGAGCTGCCGCGTGGATTTTGTCTCCAGGTTCAGGGCCCAGAGTTCAACCGCATCTTTGGCATAGGAGGCGTACACAACCCAGTGTCCATCGGACGAGCAATCGGGCTGGTAGTCATAGCCGGACCCGGCAGTCAATTGCTCCGCTACCACGGAGTCGATCTTCTGACGCCACAGCGATCCTGCCCTGGAGTAAACCACGCTGCGGGAATCCGCAGCCCACGCCACCGCGCTGGGTCCAGTCGTGAGTTGCGGCAGATACATTTCGCGGAAGTAGTACGGATGCGGCACATCGATCTGCTTGAGAACGGGCTCGCGCTGGGCCCAGACCGGCACCGAAACGACCGGCCGGGCGACCGCCAGCAGGAGCAGCAGGCTAATCCGGTTTCGCTGGGGCAAGGATTCCTCCGAGTCTCCGCATCTTCGGGCGCATTATCGTGGATGCACTATCGTTGAATGTTCGGCGAAACAAGGAATTTTTTCGATTTCAGCGAACGGCGTAGCCTAGCAGCTTGACGCCGTCCAACACAAGAATCACGGGACGAGAGGTTCGCCTGCGCGCCGTTTACGTACCAACAGCCAGTTGATCAAGGCCACCAGTGCTGTGGCGAGCAGGATCAACGATCCACTCAGGTTCACACCGGTAATCAACACGGCGCAAATCCCGGCGCCCAACACCGCGAGCCATGTTCCTCCGGGGAGGCGGAACATCGCGGCTCCCGGCTGCTTGTGGCGAAATACAGGCAGGGCTGCGCAAACCAGGCCGTAGTAGAGAAGCCGCGCCACCGCAGAAAGCGTCGCATTCCAGGTGAAGCTACCCAGCAGGGACAGCAGCCAACTGAGCAGGGCAAAGGCAAGAATCGAAACATAGGGCGTCCGGAAGCGGGGATGGATCGCCGCAAAGATGGAAGGGAAGTCCCCGTTCTCGGCCAGCGCGAAAGTAACGCGCGGCACCCCCAGCATATTGGCGCTAAGATAGCCGACCACGGAAATCAGCGCGCCCACAGAAACAAAAGCAGCGCCGCCGTTGCCGAAAACAAGCCGCGCCACATCCGCCAGAGGACGCTCGCTGTGGGCCGGATCGTGCAGAATTCCCACCACCACCCACTGGATCGCCGAGTACAACAAGGCGCAGGTGATCAGCCCGCTGAACAGGGCAAAAGCGGTATCCCGCCGGGGATTCCTGGCCTCACTCAGGGGAGTGAGCGCAGTTTCGAAGCCGCCGTACGCGAAGACGAGAAGCAGGCAGGCTTTCAGCCAGGCGCCCGTTCCTGCACCGCTCGGCAAAGGGGTGGCTGCTTTGTGGCCCGCGACCAGATAGAACGTCCCTGCAATCGCCACCAGAAATAGCGGCACCAGCTTGGCTACCGTGAACACATTGCTGACCTGGGTGCTGGCGCGCACGCCGCGATAGTTGATCAGCGTCAACGCGCCATACAGAAGCGTCAAAATTAAGAATCGCGAGAGTGGTTCTTTGGCCTGTGGCCAGAACTCGCCACAATAAATCACGAACAGGTCGGCGGTCGCCGCGGGTGCGGCCAATCGCACCAGCCAGAGCATCCAGCCCATTTCGATTCCAAGCAACCGACCGAAGGCTGCGCGAACATAGAGATAGGGACCTCCGGCCTTGGTGAATTGCGAAGCCACCTCGGCAAAACAGGCCATGATGATCCCCGCTGCGCCCCCCGCCAACAGGACTGCCCACGGGCTCGCCCGGCCAATGAGCCTGGCCACATCGGAAGGCAAACCAAAAATTCCACTGCCAATGATCGAGTTGATGACCAGGGCCGCCAGGCTCCATCGCCCAATGGCGCGCACCAGGCCGGATTGTTCGCTGCCGGGCAAGACGTGGTTGTATCACAGAGAACCGCTGTCAGCTATCAGCCCTCGGCCAATTCGAATGAGAGCGCGCGGGATGAGGCTGTGGGAGCAGTGGGGCGCTTAGTTCAGCACCTGAATGGGCGGACGATTAAAGAATTAGATTGCCGAGGTCTTACGTCTGACGTCTGACGTCTGACGCCCTTTCACGCCGCGTCGTTTTCGATCTTAATCCGCAGGGATTTCAGGAACTTGAGATCCTGATCGCTGATCTTGAACTCGGGATTGGTGGTCAGCGTCGTCACCAGAGACGTCTTGTCATCGGATTTCTCCCCTGGCTTGCTCACTCCGATGGTCGCTTCCAGTACCAGAAAAATGTCATATCCGCTGTCTTTGATCTTGGAAACCACTTCAGCAATCTGCTCGCTGTCTGCCAGCGATTCATTGATCGCCTCGCCCAGTTCTTTCATCAACTGCTTGAGCTGCTGATCCACGTGGCCCCCTGTAAACGGCAGTAATCAGTTACTAAGATGCCGGATTGCGTTCCCCGGCTTTGCGCCGCCGCCGTCGTGTCAGTCATTGTAACCCCGAACACTGTTAAAATCGACGCCGATGGTAAACGTCTCGACCGTCCGTAAATTGAGCATCATGGCTCGCATCGCGGCCCAGCACGCCCGGCGCACCCGGACCGTGGGCGCGATCCTGAATGGTGCCCGAACCACAGCAGTTCACTTTGGACGCGTCCTGCATCAGCTTTGGCTGGAGGTCACAGGCTTTGTTTTCCTGGCTTTAGCATTCATCGGCGCGGGCGCCTTTTTTCGCGAGTATGCTCGCTACCAGGCCGGCCAAACCACTTCCGCCCGGGTCGCGGTCGCAATTATTTTCACACTGACGTTTACCTGGTTCGGGGCCAGCTCATTCTGGAGAGTCTGGAAAAAAGGCTAGAAGGCTGACCTTGGTGGTTATTCCTTTCCTTTCCTTCATGACCGATAAGCTCAAAGCCGAAAGTCGTCTGGACGCCGATCCTGAAACCTCCTCCCACATCCCAATCCGCCCGCTGTACACGCCCGCGGACCTGAACGATCGAGACCAGGAACGCGACGTAGGGTATCCCGGCGACTACCCCTTTACTCGCGGCGTGCAAGCCACGATGTATCGCGGCCGGCTCTGGACCATGCGCCAGTATGCCGGCATGGGCGACGCCGAGGAGTCGAACAAACGCTACAAGTACCTGCTGGCCAACGGCACCACCGGTCTTTCTGTGGCATTCGATCTGCCCACTCAAATCGGACTGGATTCCGACCACCCGCTGGCCGTCGGTGAAGTCGGAAAGGTCGGCGTGGCCATCGATTCAATCGAAGACATGCAGCGCCTTTTCGACGGTATCGACCTGACCAGGATTTCCACCTCGATGACCATCAACGCGACGGCATCGATTCTGTTGGCACTTTATGTCGCCGTAGCCCGCCGCGAGGGTGCAGACATTCGCCAGCTCTCGGGCACGGTGCAAAACGATGTGCTCAAGGAATACATAGCCCGCGGCACATATATCTTTCCGCCGGCGCAGGCCATGCGTATCATCACTGACCTGTTTGCCTGGACCAACCAGAATGTTCCCGCGTGGAACGCCATTTCGATCTCCGGCTACCACATGCGCGAGGCCGGATCGACGGCGGTTCAGGAAGTCGCGTTCACACTGGCGAATGGCATCGCGTACGTGCAGGGCGCCATCGACGCTGGCCTTGATGTCGACAAATTTGCTCCGCGAATCTCCTTCTTCTTTAACGCCCACAACAATTTTCTGGAAGAAGTTGCCAAGTATCGCGCCGCCCGCCGCATGTGGGCGCGGATCATGCGGGACCAATTCCGGGCAAAGAACCCCCGCTCGTGGATGCTGCGCTTCCACACTCAAACCGCTGGCTCCACGCTGACCGCGCAGCAACCGGAGAACAACATCGTCCGCACCGCATTGCAGGCGCTGGCCGCGGTTCTCGGCGGCACCCAGTCGCTGCATACCAACTCCTACGATGAGGCTCTCGCCCTGCCCACCGAGCAGGCCGCACGAATTGCGCTGCGCACCCAGCAAATCGTTGCCTATGAATCCGGGGTTCCACAAACTGTTGACCCACTGGCTGGTTCGTACTACATCGAAGCCCTGACCAACGAAATCGAATCCCGCGCGACGGCGTACCTGGGCAAGATCGAAGCGCTGGGGGGAATGATCAAAGCTCTGGAGCGTGGTTATATCCAGCAGGAAATCCAGAACGCCGCTTACGAGTACCAGCAGCAGGTCGATCGCGAGGAAGCGGTGGTCGTCGGGGTAAACCGCTTCGCCGTGGACGAGGAAGAACCCATCCCTACCCAACGGATCGACGAATCCCTGGAAGGCAAGCAGGTCGAACGTTTGCGCACCCTTCGCGCAAGTCGCGATCCGCTCCCCTGGCAGGCGGCGCTCCAGCAAATCGAAGACGCTGCCCGCTCGGGAGAAAATCTCATGCCGCGAATCGTGGCTGCAGTCGAAGCCAATGCCACCGTGGGCGAGATCTCGGACACAATGAGAAAGGTCTTTGGAGAATATAAAGAGGCAGTCGTCATCTAACGGGATGGCTGTAAACGTTAAGTAGTTCGCAGGGGCGAAAGCCCCGGTCTCTGAAAAGTTGTTGCGGCGCGACTGAAGTCGTGCCACCCCGCCAGCCTTGGCACACAAAACCGCTAACTCTGGGATCCCACGAACGCTCCCGTGGGTTAAGGCAAGAACTGACCCTAGTCCGAGACCCTGTAGCCGCACGCCTGCCGGCAGGGAGGGCAATAGTAGAGGCCGTCGCTGCACAGACGAATGTCGATTTGACCTTGGCAGGAGCAGCAATATTTCTCACAATCGCACTTGTCCTCAGTCATGTCGCACTGCATGCAGTCATACTTGTTCTTGGTCGTGGTAGCCATAGGCGAACTCTAGCGCGGGGCGAGGGGAGGTGGAAGGTTCCGTTGGTAACTGCCCCTGGCACGCTGGCGCACGGCCCAAGGCCATCAAGTTGAAGCTAGCGGCAAGCGCATGTTAGGGTAATAAGTCTCACCAATTCAGCAGCCCAGCCACTGCTCTTGATCGAGGTTTCATTGCCCGCAGTCGAGGCGACCACGCCAGCCATCCGCAAGACCGCGCTCCACCCTGTGCATCGCCAGATGGGTGCGAAAATGGTGGAATTCAACGGTTGGGAAATGCCCGTCGAGTACCCTTCCGCAGGCGGCATTGTGGCCGAGCATAACGCGGTGCGAACTGGCGTCGGTATCTTCGACGTCAGCCACATGGGCGATATCCGGTTGGCAGGCCCGCAAGCGCTGGCCGCCGTCCAACATTTTTCGATGAACGATGCCTCGCGGCTCGCTATCGGCCAGGCGCAGTATTCGGCGCTGCTTTACCCCGAGGGGACTTTCGTGGACGATGTGGTCGTCCATCGCCTTGGCGAAGAGGAATATTTACTGGTGATTAATGCCGGCACCCGTGAAAAAGATTTCAGCTGGGTCAGCGAACATACCCGCCAGTTCAACTGCGAGGTGGAGAATCTCTCCGATGAGTTTGCCCAGATCGCGATTCAAGGTTCGAAGGCCGTGAATCTGCTGCAGAAACTGACCGACGCGGACCTTTCGGCGGTGAAGTTCTATTGGGTGACTCGCGGCACGGTCTGCGGATTGAAAAATACTCTGATCGCTCGCACCGGCTACACCGGTGAAGACGGATTCGAGATCTACATTCCCAGTGATGAACCGACCAGTGCCCGGGTGTGGAACGAAATCCTGCAGGCGGGTAAAGAATTCGGGGTGCTTCCCTGCGGTCTCGGCGCCCGCAACACTCTGCGTCTCGAAGCCAAACTGCCGCTGTACGGCCACGAGATTTCCGACACAATCAACGTGTGGGAAGCCGGCCTCGATCGTTTCTGCAAGATGGAGAAGCCGGACTTCATCGGCCGGGCGCCCCTCGAAAAAGCGAGAGCTGAAGGGACAAAACGGACGTTGGTGGGACTGGAAATGACAGACCGCGGCATCGCCCGCGACTTCTACAAAGTGCTCGACCCGGCTGGCCGCGAGATCGGCTACGTCACCAGCGGCTCCCCTGCGCCATTTCTGAAGAAGAACATCGCCCTGGCGTACGTGCCCCCCGAATTCGCTGCCTTGGACACTGATCTGAAAGTCGAGATTCGTGGGCAGGGAGTGAAAGCACGGGTGGTGCCAACACCGTTTTACAAGAAACCGAAAAAGACTTAACGACCGAGGACACGGAGAAACACCCAGGACCCCGAAACTTGAACAGCCAGGAGCCAGAAGCGATCATGCCCTTTCCCACCGACTACAAGTACACCAAGGAGCACGAGTGGATTAAAGCCGACGGCAAAAACGCCACGATTGGCATCACCAGTTACGCTCAGGAATCGCTGGGCGACCTTGTTTTCGTCGATTTGCCCAAACCGGGCGCCGAGATCACTTCCGGCAAGACGTTTGGGTCGGTGGAATCGGTGAAGGCTGTCTCGGACCTTTACGCCCCCGTTTCCGGCACTGTGACCGAAGTGAACGGCGAACTGGCGACGGCACCAGAAAAGATCAATAAAGATGCGCATAGCGCCTGGATGGTCAAGATCACGATGAAGGACCCAACTGAGCTGAATTCGCTTCTTTCGGCTTCTGACTATGAGAAGTTCGTCGCTGAGGAGGGCGGGCGCTGATTTATCGCGGCAACCCACCGTCGCGCCAATTCAGCAATCGACCTCGCCCTAAGCGACATCTAAGAAAGTTCTATGCGTTATCTGCCTAAATCTCCCGCCGACCGCAAAGCCATGCTGCAGGCCATGGGGGCGAGCTCGATTGATGATTTGTTCTCACCCATCCCCGCCGAATACCGCCTGGAGCGGGACCTCAAAGTGCCGCGCCAGATGGCTGAGTCCGAGATCGTGGACTGGTTTCGCGAGCGCTCCCGCGAAAACGGCGACAGCTATGCCAGCTTTCTCGGCGCCGGTGCCTACTCGCACTACCGACCGGTCATCATCGATTCGTTGATCTCGCGCGGCGAATTCCTGACCGCCTATACTCCGTATCAAGCGGAGATTTCGCAGGGCACGTTGCAGGCGATCTTTGAGTTTCAGACCATGATTTGCGAACTCACCGGTATGGAAGTTGCCAATGCTTCCATGTACGACGGTTCGACTGCCGCGGCTGAGGCTGTGATGATGGCCGTGCGTCTTACCGGCCGGCGCTCGGTAGTCATTGCGCGAAGTGTGCATCCGGAATATCGCGAGGTGCTGACCACGTACGCGCATCATCAGAACCTGCCTCTCTCTACATCCCCGTTTAAAGACGACGGGCGGCTGGATCTGGACGGGTTGGACGAATCCATCACGGCGGATACAGCCTGCGTCTTGATCCAATCGCCAAATTTCTTCGGAACCATTGAGGACGTCTCCGCCATTGCCGAGATCGCGCACCAGAAGGGCGCGATGCTGGTGGTATCGATCGCCGAAGCCGTTTCCCTCGGCATCGTCGAACCTCCGCGCCAGGCTGACGTAATAGCAATGGAAGCGCAGTCTTTTGGCGTGCCTCTCGGCTTCGGTGGTCCCTACTGCGGCGTGATTGCCACCCGCGAACAATTCGTTCGCCAGATGCCCGGACGGCTTGCCGGCCAGACCACCGATCGTAACGGCAAACGCGGTTTCGTTCTGACTCTGGCCACGCGCGAGCAGCACATACGCCGGGAAAAAGCGACGTCGAATATTTGCACCAACCAGGCCCTGGTGGCGCTGATGGTGAATATCTTCATGACCATCTACGGCAAAGTCGGGCTGAAGGAACTCGCCAAACAGAATTTGGCCAAGACCGCTTACGCCGCCGCTCAATTCGGAAAGCATGCCAAGGTCCTCTTCTCCGGTTCGCCGCGTTTCAACGAATTCGTGGTGCAGACCAGCGAAGACCCGTACGCCATCAACAGCCGTATTTTGGGACACAAAATTGTGGGCGGGCTTCCTTTGAAGAAGTTTTATCCGGAGTTAGGTAATGCCGCGCTGTGGTGCTGCACCGAGTTGACTACGCGCAGTGCGATCGACACCGCAGGCGGCCTGGTCGCCGAAAGTGAACGCTCGGTAGGAGCCGCTAAAGAAGAGGTCGACGCGCAGGAGGTGGCACGTTGAAGCATGTGACGCGCAAGGCCACCCGGAATGTCAATCAGAATGAAGGTTTGATTTTCGAGAAGTCGTCGTCAGGAAAGGCCGCCTGGAAACTGCCCCCACTCGATGTACCAGCGGTGGATACTGCAGCGCTGCTCGGCCCATCGGAGAGGAAAGACCTGGGCAACATGCCCGAAATCAGCGAAATCGAAATCATTCGCCACTTCACCCGGCTGTCAACCTGGAACTATGCCATCGATCTGGGCATGTATCCGCTGGGTTCATGCACCATGAAGTACAACCCCCGCGTGAATGAACTGGTGGTCCGCCTCGACGGCCTGGCCAACGGACATCCTTACCAGCCCGAGCCAATTTCGCAGGGGGCTCTCCGCATCATCAAGACCTTGAGCGAATGCCTCACCGAAATCACCGGCATGGATGCCATCACCCTGCAACCCGCCGCCGGAGCGCATGGCGAGCTGACGGGACTTCTCATGGTCCGTGCCTATCATGAGTCGAACGGCGATCCCCGCAAGAAGATTCTGATCCCTGATTCCGCGCATGGCACCAATCCAGCCACCGCGGCCATGGTCGGCTATAAAGTAGAAAATTTGAAGTCCAATGCAGAGGGCATGGTGGATGTGGCCGCACTCACCGCGCAAATGAATGAAGACGTCGCTGCGCTCATGCTCACCAACCCCAACACGCTAGGAGTCTTCGAGCAGGAAATCCACAAAATCGCAGAGATCATGCATGCCAAGGGCGGCCTGCTCTACATGGACGGCGCCAACATGAACGCCCTCGTGGGGAAAGTCCGTCCCGGCGACTTCGGCGTCGACGTGATGCACCTGAACCTGCATAAGACTTTCTCCACTCCTCACGGCGGCGGCGGTCCAGGCTCCGGTCCCGTGGCCGTGAAGCAGAAACTTGAACAGTTCCTGCCCACGCCCGTCCCCATTACCAAGCCCGATGGTACTTTGGGCTTCGAATATAGTCGGCCGCAATCGGTCGGCCGGGTACGCGCCTTTCATGGCAATTTCGGAATGTTCGTCCGTGCCCTGGCTTATATTCTCGCCAACGGTCCCGACGGCCTGCGCCAGACCACCGAAGACGCTGTGCTCAACGCCAACTACATTCGCAAAGGCCTCGAAGGCGTGTACGATCTGCCCTATTCGACTCCCAGCATGCACGAAGTGGTTTTCAGCGATAAGCTGCAAGCCAGGAAGGGCGTGAAGACGATGGACATCGCCAAACGCCTGATCGACTACGGTTTCCACCCTTACACGACTGCCTTTCCGCTGATCGTGCCCGGCGCACTGATGATCGAACCGACGGAGAGCGAGCCTAAGGAAGAGCTGGACCTCTTCATCGAGGCCATGAAGTCCATCGCCGAGGAAGTTGAGGAAGATCCGCAGACTGTGCTGGACGCGCCCCACTCCACGCGTGTTTCCCGGTTGGACGAAACCGCCGCTGCGCGCAAGCCCGTGCTCAGGTGGAAACCAGGGTCTTAAACACGGAGGACACAGAGGAGACGGAGGGTGGTTCGCCTTGCACCATTCGGCGAATCCCACCGCGCAGGTGAACCACGTTGAAATTGCTCAGCAATCCAACATACTTCCCGCTCAACTTTAGAAAAGTAATTAGCGGTGCTTGATGGACCGGCATAGTTGCGTCCACCGCCTTGATTTCGACGACTAGGGTATTTTCCACGAGAATGTCCAGTCTGAATCCCAGATCGATCCGCTCACCGTCATAGTTCACTGGCAGGGGAAGATGCGCGGCGGTTCGAAGTCCGCGTTTTCTCCATTCGTGGACCAGACAAGCCTCGTACACACTCTCCAGGAATCCCGGCCCGAGCGCCGTATGGACTTTCATCGCAGATCCACGACGGTGCCGCTGATTTCATTAAAGTGCATCGACTCTGTGTCCTCCGTCACCTCCGTGGTTTCACTAGAAGTGCCGGGGGTAGTCTGTGACGTTCGTCACATGATTAAGGAGGTGCATCACAACGAAACGGCTCTGGTCCTCGGTGTCCTCTGTGGTTAAATTCTCTTGTTGCCAATTCCTGCAGAGCCAGCGGGTCCTTTCTCCTCGCCCGAAAAGCGCAACGTAATTTTGTGCCTCCTCCTTGTCGTCGCTACACTCGCGCTCTACAACCCGGTCAACCGCCACCCTTTCGTCAACTACGACGACGACCGCTACGTCACCGAGAACCCTCACGTCCACAACGGCCTGAACTGGGACACCATCGCCTGGGCCTTCACCGCCAAGGAGCAGGGAAACTGGCACCCGATCACCTGGCTGTCTCACTCGCTCGACTATCAACTGTTCCACCAGAATCCTACCGGACACCACTTCGCCAGCCTCCTGATCCACGCCGCGAACGCCGTTCTTTTATTCTTGTTGCTGATCTATGCCACCGCCCGCTTCGGACCGAGCTTGTTCGTTGCGGCGCTGTTCGCGCTTCATCCCATGAATGTTGAATCGGTAGCCTGGGTGGCGGAGCGCAAGAACGTCCTCAGCACCTTCTTCTTCTTCGCAGCGCTCGCTGCCTACTGCTGGTATGTGCGGAAACCCGACTGGCGGCGATACCTAGCCTTTGCCGCCCTGTTTGCCTTGGGGCTGATGTCAAAGCCGATGGTCATCACTCTTCCGTTTGTGCTCTTGTTGCTGGACTATTGGCCCGTGAACAGGATTCAGGGAGGTCCAGTGGGTGCGCTGCCGATTACGCAAGCGCCGCTGTCCAAACTGCTCGTCGAGAAACTGCCCCTGCTCGCTCTTTCCGCCACCAGCGCCGTGATCACAATGCAGGCCCAGCGGGCGGGTGGCGCCATGCGCTCTATCGCGCAATTTTCCCTCAGTGTTCGTCTGCAAAATGCGGTTGTGGCATACGCCACTTACTTGTGGAAGATGATCTGGCCGTCTCATCTGGCCCCAGTCTATCCTCATCCGGGAGATTCGCTGGCCGTGTGGCAGGTGGCGACATCCGCGCTGGTGCTGCTGGCGGTGACTGGCGTGGTGCTGAGGTTCGGCTCCAGGCGATATCTGATGACTGGGTGGCTGTGGTTCCTGGGGACCTTGGTGCCAGTCATTGGCCTGGTGCAAGTCGGCGACCAGGGTATGGCAGACCGTTATGCCTATATCCCGCTCATTGGAATTTTTGTGATGATCGCGTGGACGGCCGCGGACCTGACCGATTCGTATCAGATTGGTCTTAGAGCACGCATGATTCCCGCGGCATGCGTTCTGCTCGTTCTGTCTTTCGCCACGAATCGGCAACTCGGCTATTGGTCGAGCAACTACGATCTCTGGACGCACGCGCTCGCCGTGACCGATAGAAATTTCGTGGCGCAGAACAATCTGGGCGGCGCACTCCTGCTGCTCGGCAAACCAGACGAAGCCTATACACATTTCCAGGCTGCGGCCGAGATTAATCCAAACGATCCCATGAGCCACTCCAACATGGGCGCCTACCTGCAGCAACGTGGAAAACTGTCAGAGGCGATGGAGCAGTACGAGCGCACCATCAGCCTCACTTCTGACGCCGGCTTGCTGTCGGCAACCTACGCCAACCTTGGCGCCGCCTGTCGCCAGCTCGGCGAAGACGACAAAGCACGCGACAGTTACGACCATGCTTTGCGGCTGAATCCCAATCAGTCCAATGCTTATCTGGGCCTGGGTCAGTTGCTGGAAAAACAAGACCGACTGGATGACGCCATCCACAATTATTCAAAATCGGTCGAACTGCGCCCGACCGATATGGGATTTCTGCTTCTAGGTCATGCTCTCGAGAGCGCCGGCCGTCGCCCGGAAGCGCTGGCAGCCTACCAGACTGCCTTGAAGCTCTCCCCCGAAATGCCAGAAGCCCAGCATGCGGTGGATGCGCTGTCCGGAAAGCCGCGCTGACCCCACCGCACGTTAATTAATTCCTACTTCTTTTCGCTGATGTCCACCGAAGCGCGCGTCTTCTCCCAGTCCAGGTGCATTGCGCAGGTCGACCCCGTCTGATCGAAGCCGATCGTGAAATTCTCCACCGGCGAAGGCACTTGCGACACCCTCATGTCCGCGCGGACAAGATCTTCTCCCTCGCCCGGATAAGGAATACCCCACTCCCCAGTCTTCTTGCTGATGATCAGGACCCACTTGTCGGCGTTAGGGACGGTAAAGAGCGTGTAGCTTCCCGCAGGAACATCCTTGCCTCCGATGTTCAGGTTCGTGTCCGTGACCAGCGTGGTGGCATCATTGGCTCCGGTTCGCCATACCTCACCGTAAGGCACCAGTCCGCCAAAAATCTTGCGACCTTTCATCCGCGGACTGGAGTAGTCACTCTTGATGGTCTTGCCGTCCGCGAACTTGCACTGCGCCTGGGCCGCCGGGCTGGGACGCTTGCTCGCATCCTGGGCACAGGCCAGAAGGGTAAACACCGGCAGCAAGAGAACGACGATTGCGATACGTATCTTCATGGATCTCTCCTTGGGAACTCTCAGCGATTGACAATTAGCAATTAGCATCAAGCCTTGGCGCCAGTGATGACCCGGCTGCCAAGGGCCAATTGTCAATTGCTAAGTGCTTTGACGTAACTTCGAAAACTTGGACAGCGAACGTTCGCAATTATGCCCCACGCAACCCACCCGATACAATCAAGCCATGGCAGTATTCGACGAGAAGCAGGAAGAACTGGAGCATTACGAAACCATGATGGGCGTCCCGCGGGGACGGCTGGCCGTGACCATGGATATGATCACCGACGCCATGGCGCTGGTCGGCCAGCACGGCGTCTACTGCCAAAGCCAGCGCTGGCCGGGCAAGCCAGTCCTCGACATCCAGTTGGTGATGAAGGGCCTCACCGACGCGAAAGAACTGATTCAGAGCGTGATGGAAGAGTTGAAAAAGAAATCTTAAAAAATGCAAGCCACCGGCCAGTTCGAGTTTTGCTCGGTGCTGCTCTGTGTCCTCCGTGGTTAATCCCGGTTTACGCCAGCGTGTACTTTCCCCGCTCAATTATCTTTTGCGCGATCTGCTGCCGCAGTTCAATCGTGTTGAACGGTTCGTGCTTCACCAGGCGGCGCAAGATTGCCAACTGGGTGCGCAGCATGTCACCCTCGGCCACCGCCGCGATGATCTTCTTTGCCGCGGCTTCGATCTTGTCCATGGCTTGCGAGAGATAGACGCGAGTCATGGCGATCGCTGGCGCCGCTGCCGCTTTGCCATTCTGTTGGACCATCTTCTGGGTCCGCAGCGCCGCCGACTCCATGGCATAGGTCTCGATCACCATCTCAGCGATCGCGCCCATCACTTCCTGCTGGTCCTGGATGGCCTGCATATATTTTTGGGTCGCGGCGCCGGCTGCAAACAGGCCCAGCTTCTTGGCCTGTGCCACCAGTTTGCGTTCTTCCCCCAAGGGGCCTTCCAGTTCCTCGCCTACGCTCGGCCCAGCGAGTACTTCGTCCATCAGTTTTTTGATGGCAGGCATCAGGGGCAACTGTCCCGACATGGCTCGTTTGAGCAGGAAGCCGGTGATGATCAGGCGGTTGATCTCATTGGTGCCTTCGAAGATGCGATTGATGCGGGCATCGCGGTAGGCGCGCTCTGCGGGATATTCCTCGACAAAACCGTACCCGCCATAAATCTGGACGGTTTCGTCAACCACGTAATCGATCATCTCCGAGCCCCACACCTTGAGAATGGAGCACTCCACCGCGTACTCCTCGATCGCCTTGCGTGTTTCTTTGGCGGCATCGCCGCTGGTTTTGTCCACCTCGTTGAGCGCCACATCCATCATGCCCACGGTGCGATAGACGAGTGCCTCGCCGACGTAGATCAAAGTCGCCATGTTAGCCAGCTTCTCGCGGACCAGACCGAAGTCGGCGATCACTTTGTTGAACGCCTTGCGCTGCTTGGCATAAGCAATAGCATTCTCCAGCGAGAGCCGCGCTCCGCCGACGCACATCGCGCCCAGCTTGAAACGTCCCACGTTGAGGATGTTAAAAGCGATGACGTGACCCTTGCCGACTTCCCCCAGCAGATTTTCCACCGGAACCTTGCAGTCGTTGAGAATCAGCGGACAGGTAGAAGATCCGCGGATGCCCATTTTGTGTTCTTCCGCGCCGATGGAGAATCCCGGAAAAGTCTTCTCCACTAGAAACGCACTGAACTTCTCGCCATCGACTTTAGCGAAGACAGTGAACAGGTCGGCAAAGCCGGCGTTGGTGATCCACATCTTTTCGCCGTTGAGGATGTAGTGTTTGCCGTCGGGCGAGAGTTGGGCGCGAGCGCGACAGTTCAGCGCGTCAGAACCGGAAGAAGCTTCAGACAGAGCATAGGCCCCGACGATCTCTCCAGCCGCGAGGCGTGGCAGGTATTTCTTCTTCTGCTGCTCTGTGCCGAAATAAACGATAGGCAGCGTGCCGATGCCGGTATGCCCGCCCCAGGTGGTTGCGAAGCCGGCGTACTTCGCAATGTGATCAGCGATCACGGCGGCGGTAATTTTGTCCATCTCGAGGCCACCGTAGGCTTCGGGAATTTCGACTCCGCTCAGTCCCAGGTCTCCGGCTTTTTTGAGCAAATCGCGAGTGATGGAAAAGTCCTTGTGCTCCATCTTCTCGGCGTTGGGCAGGATCTCGTTGACCGCGAACTCCTCCGCCGTCTGCCCGATAAGCTGGTGCTGTTCGGTAAAATCCTCAGGTGTGAAGACCTCGTCAACCTTGCGTTCTTCGAGCAGAAAGCTGCCGCCCGAAATCTTGGTGCTGGGAATCGCGGAAATCGTCGCCATTATTTACCTCACTTCGGTGCGCGGAAGAAGCCCGCCGGGAGAGCGTCGCGCAAAATCAATTGTAGTTCGATCACGGGTCCAACGATAGGCCCGAAGCTCTGGTCATCTTAGGTCTTTCATACCCGTATTCTAGGCGTCCCCTGCGTGCTTGGTGGTCAATTCAGATTTTCGAAGATACCGGCAGCACCCATTCCCCCGCCGACACACATGGTCACCAAGCCGTAGCGCACATTGCGCCGCTTCATCTCGCGAATGATGGTGGCCGTCAGCTTCGCCCCGGTGCATCCCAGCGGATGTCCCAGAGCAATCGCTCCCCCATTCGGATTCACCCGCTCGGGATCCAAGCCGGCCTCTTTGATCACGGCCAGCGACTGCACCGCAAATGCTTCGTTCAGTTCGATCACGTCGATGTCAGCGAGTTTGAGCCCCGCCATCTTCAAGGCCTTCGGGATTGCAAATACCGGGCCAAGTCCCATCTCCTCCGGCTTGTATCCTGCCGTGGCGAAAGAAACGTAGCGGAGCAGCGGCGTGATTCCCAGCCCCTTTGCCCGCTCGGCGGACATTACCACCGCAGCCGCCGCTCCGTCGGAGGTTTGCGAGGAGTTCCCCGCGGTCACGGTTCCCTTGGCGTGAAAGACAGGCTTGAGAGCGAGCAGAGCCTCAAGCGAAGTGTCAGCCCGCGGGCCTTCATCCACTTTGAACACAAGTTCCTGCCGCTTTGGCTTCGACCCGTTCGGGGTGGTGAAGCTCACGTTCACCGGCACCGTTTCATCCGTAAATTTCCCAGCTTGGATCGCAGCCAGTGCCTTCTGATGGCTGCGGAGCGAAAATTCGTCCGCCGCCTGCCGCGTGATGCCGAAGCGCTGCCCCAGCCGTTCAGCGGTGAGGCCCATGGTGAGGTACGCGTCGGGATAGTGGTCGACCAGCCATGGGTTGGGCGATATCTTGTGGCCGCCCATGGGAATCATGGACATCGATTCCGTTCCGCCCGCCACAATGATCTCCGCTCCGCCGCTCATGATACGCTCCGCCGCCATGGCAATCGCCTGCAGCCCGGAAGAGCAGAAGCGATTGATGGTGATCGCCGAAACCTCGACGGGCAACCCCGCCCGCAGCGCTGCGATGCGGGCAACGTTCATCCCTTGCTCAGCCTCGGGTGTGGCGCAGCCGAGGATTACATCTTCAATCTCTCTTGTATCCACCTGCGGCACGCGCTCAAGTGCGCCCTTGATGGCGGTAGCGGCAAGTTCATCGGGACGGGTAGCGCGCAGGGTGCCCTTAAATGCGCGTCCCACAGGTGTGCGGACGGAGGAGGCAATGACGACTTCTCTCATAAAATTTTCGGTGGTCAGTGTGCGACAAGTCTAGCACCCAGCGATCGCGCCGGACCACAGACTGGAACCCACCCAAACAACTTGGATGCGTGCCATTCCAATTGGAATCTCACCGTTCGTCATTCCTGTATCCGGCATCGGGGGACTGAAAAGTTCTTCCGTACCGGATCGAAGGCGGGGATTCAACCGAAGCACGCAGCCAAGCTGCGATTGCAACTCTTTGCTCTCGACAACGTCAAGCAGTCGGGCGACATGAACGCTCCGGGATGGAAGCTGCATCCCCTGGCCGGGAAGCTCCAGGACCACTGGGCGGTCCGGGTCAGCGGAAACTGGCGTCTGACCTTCAGGTTTGAAGGCGAGGATGCAGTCCTCGTCGACTATCAGGACTATTACTAGGAGTCGTCAATGCGCATGCACAATCCGCCACATCCCGGGCTGGTCCTCCGCGAGTATCTCGGAGACATAGCGGTGTCCACAGCGGCGGCACACTTGCAGGTCACGCGAGTGACTATGTCGCGAGTGCTGAACGGCAAAGCGGGAATCTCCGCAAACATGGCTCTCCGCCTGGGGGCTGCCCGCCGGACCTCTGGATCAACATGCAGGCTCAATACGATCTTTGGCGAGCCGGGCGACGTAGGCAGCCTGCGGTACGACGCTTCCCGCATGTGGCGGGGTCTGGTCGCGAAAATGCGAATCTAACCGCATAGGCACGCCTTTTGCTCGACATGGAAGGCCTGGGGACAGTTTGCCGCGGAGCTTCGCACCGCCCGGACTGGTGAGGACACCTGCCCTACGTGTAAAGTTCAGTTCCGTAGTGTCTTCCCAGTCTTCAACGTGTACTGAATCCTCTCCTGCGTCTTTCTCTCTCCGCACAGCGATTTAAATGCCTCGCGCTCCAGATCCAGAATGTATTGCTCGCTCACCGGCGAGCCTGAGGTCACATTTCCGCCGCACAACACTTCCGCAACTTTGGTGGCGATCTTCACTTCGTGGTCGGAGATGTATTCGCCTTGCCGCATGATGTGCACTCCCAGCCTCAACGCCGCCAGAACATTCTCTCCGGGAGCGGGGATGTCGGTTCGGGGTTGCGGAGGTTCGTATCCTGCGCGAACCAGCTCCAGGGCGCGGGCCTTGGCATCGGCTAGCACGCGTTCCCGGTTCATCGTAATGACCTCGGACTCGTGCAGGAAACCGAGGCCACGGGCTTCGTGAGCAGAAGTTGCAACTTTGCCGGTAGCGATGGTCTCGAAAGCTTTTTTCATGGCCTCCATAAGTTCGATAGACTCGCCGCGTCCCGGACGAATTGCAGCCGCGCCATCCACCGCGCGCAACAGCATCTCTTTGCAGCCACCTCCGCCCGGGAGCAGGCCGACGCCGACCTCCACCAGTCCCGCATAGAGCTCGGCATGAGGTTGGCGGGCGGCGGCGTGTAGGGAAATCTCAGTGCCACCGCCGAGCGTGAGGCCGAAAGGCGCAACCACCACCGGCTTGGCTGAGAACTTGATGGCCTGCGTCATGCCCTGGAACTGGCGGATGGCGAGGTCAACCTCGTCCCACTCTTCTTCCTGCACGGACATGAGTAGCAGCATTACGTTGGCCCCGACCGAGAAGTGGTCGGCGTCGTTGGTGATGACGAAGGCGTCGAACGCATCACCCGGACCATTGGGTTTTAGGGTCTGACTAATAAGACTGACAATGTCGCCGCCGAGCGAGTTCATCTTGGAATGGAACTCGATGCAGGCGACTCCATCACCAAGATCGACCAGCGATGCGCTTGAATTTTTCTTGACCACCCCGTTGGATTTTTTCGCCACCTCAACCGACCATACGCCCCCAGGGACCTTCATCGCCTCATACTTCGCGGTCCTCAGATCGAAATACACCCGGCCCGAGGCGGCCTTGGGATCATCCAGGTACCAGGATTTCTTTCCTCCCGCGAGCAACTGTTCGACATTCGCCGCTACCTGACGGTCTTCTTTCTTCATGCGAGCTACTGTGGCCTCAATACCGGCAGCGTCCCAGAGTTCGAAGGGGCCTAGCTTCCAGTTGAAGCCGAGGCGCATGGCGCGATCGATCTCGACGATGGAATCTGAAATTTCGGGAACGCGATTGGCACAGTAGTTCCAGAGATCGGACAGAACCGACCACAAAAATGTCCCCGCTTTGTCGCCCTTTCGCGAACTGCCCTCAAGCCCAAGCAACATTCGGAGCCGCCCGCCCGGATCGTCGATGTTTTTCGCCATGTCGAGAGCAGGGAACTTCGGTTTCTGGCGGGGACGATATTCGAGCGTCTTCCAATCAAGAGCAAGGCGTTCTTCGTCTTTGCCGTGTCCGCCCTTTGCTTTTTTGTAAAAGCCGCCCTTGGTCTTGTCGCCCAGCCACTTGCGCTCCAGCATCTGCTTGTAGAAGTCAGGCAATGGGCTGGAGTGGGGCGGTGTCTCCTGCCCGCCTGCCTTCTCCATGTTGCTGACGACGTGGCCCAGAATGTCCAACCCAACCAGATCAATCGTGCGGAAAGTGGCGGACTTCGGCCATCCCACAGCATCTCCAGTGAGCGAATCCACATCTTCGATGCTCAGGTCCATCTCCTGCATCAGGCGCATTACGTTGAGCACGGAAAACGTACCGATGCGGTTGGCAATGAAGTTGGGCGTGTCCTTGGCGAACACTACGCCCTTGCCGAGATTCACGTCGCTGAAGTGGGCGACGGCATCGACGGCTATGCGGTCGGTATCCGGCGTCGGGATAATCTCCAGCAGCCGCATATAGCGCGGCGGATTAAAAAAATGCGTGCCAAACCACGACTTGCGGAAATCGCCCGAAAAGCCCTCGGCGATCTTGCTCACCGGAAGCCCACTGGTGTTCGTGGTGACGATCGTTCCCGGCTTGAGGATGGCTTCCACCTTCTTTAGTAGCGCCCGCTTGATGTCGAGATTTTCGACCACGGCTTCGATGATCCAGTCCACTTCGCTCAAGCGCTTGAGATCGTCCTCAAAGTTCCCGATCGTTACCAGGCGTGCGAGTCCAGGTTCGAAGAAAGCGGCGGGCTTGGATTTCTTCGCCGCCTCCAGCCCCGCGGCGGCGATCTTGTTCCGGGCCGGAGCGTCGGCATCCGGAGGGACGATGTCGAGCAGGTAACTGGGTACGCCGGCATTGGCGAAGTGCGCGGCGATCCGAGCGCCCATGGTTCCGGCGCCGAGAACGGCAACTTTGTGGATGCGCTTCATGGAGAACCTCGGAAGAGCGGTGGACGAAAGCTCGGATTGACGATTCTATATGTACACCCAGCCGGAAGAGTTTGCTGCGCCACCCGGACAAAGAGGACGCCGGACTCACAACGATCCGCGGGCTAGGGCAGTTTATCGATTGCCCACTCGTCTTTGCCAGCGCGGACCAGCACAATCTCCGATTTCTGCGGTTGATCCGGCTTGTTTGCGTCGGGATGATACGGGAACAAGGTCACGGGAAAGGCGTAACGGCCGTCCGTCAGCCTTTTCCCACGCGCGATTTCGTAGGCCGAGTCGGACCCGGAAGAAAAGAACGTCTCCATGCGCCCTTCAGAGCTGTTTTGCTTCGCGGCATCAGTCAGCATGAGTAGTCCGGTTTCGTGGTCCTGATTCTGCCACGCCTGAAGGAAGCGGTTGGCCGCGGCTAGGGCTGAAGCATATCCGCGATCTGGGGCAGTACGGAAAGGCGAATGTTTGTTCCGGGCAATGGCGGACGCCGACAGTAGCAGCGTCAGCGAGACAATTAAGAGCGTGAAGGCGAGATGCCTTCCCGACAGCCGGCGGGACACCGGCGCTACCAATTCACAGTTCACTCACAAATAATGCGGGAAGACGAAAGTTACTCCAAGACACCACCGAGGTTCCCCTCTCTCGTGGGATCAAAGACCAATGGACGACCGGGCGTCCCCGCCCGTCCCACGGGCGCGCGGGCGAGGGCGCCCGCGCCACCCGGCATCCTACGAAATTAGCTTGGCTAAGGCGAAAGCCGCGGCCGCGGCCACGCCGCCGATCGCCATGGTTTGTAATGCGCTGCGCGCCGGCCCGGTTCCGGTGTAGCGTCCTTTCAGATATCCGAAGATGCCCAGCGCGGCCAGGGTCACGACCGCTGAATACGTGAGCCCGTGCACGGCATTGGAAAGAAGAATATAAGGCGAAAGCGGAATCAGGCCGCCCGCAATATAGGAGCCGGCGATGGTGGCAGCGCTGGTGACCGCGCGACGCGGGTCTGGCTCTTCCAGCCCCAGTTCGAAGCGCATCATGAAATCTACCCAGGCGTCGGGACGGCGGCTCAGCGCTTCGACTACCGGTGTGCTTTCGGCCGGCGTCATGCCATAGGACTGAAAGACGCGTCCCACCTCGGCCATCTCTTCTTCAGGTATTTCCTTGATCTCGCGATATTCCCGCTCTCGCTCCTGCTCGTAGTGTTCGGCATCGCCACGGGCCGCCAGATATCCGCCCAGGCCCATGGCGATCGAACCGGCTGCGATTTCAGCCAGCCCGCCCACCACAATCAGCCGCGTGTTCTGCACCGCGCCTGAAAGTCCGGCGGCGAGAGCGAAAGGCACGGTAAGGCCGTCGGCCATGCCGATGACGATGTCGCGCACCAGATTGGTGGCCATGAAGTGGGTCTCGACATGTTCGTGTGGCACCGTTAAACCTCCGGATGAGATTTCAAATAGAGTTCAGCGCGCCGGACCACATCCCGTTCACCCCGATACGCCAGCTTGCGCGGTGCGTCTTCCACAGGAATCCAGAACGCGCGCCTGACCTCGACTCGCATCTCGCGAGAAACGTCATCGATCTCGCCCGAGTGGTAGCGCAGCAGGAAGAACGAAACGATCTTGAATACCCGTTGCTGGTCTCCCCAGGAACGCACGTAAACGTACTTGATGTCACCCAGCGTGGTGATCGGCGTTGCGATCAATCCGGTTTCCTCGCGAACCTCGCGCAGGGCCGTCTGTTCTGGTTTTTCGCCGGTATCCACCAGCCCCTTGGGTAACGCCAGTACCACTTTTCGTGAAGTTCTCCTTGCCGGGCGCGCCGAAGAGGCCTCGGTTTGGGGCTCAATGACCGCCATTTCCCATCCTTCGGCAACCCTCTTCACCACCACGCCGCCTGCAGAGACTTCCCGAACCATGGCCCCCAAGTTAACAGGATTACGGGAGTTAGTCATCGGGGCTACGATGTCTGGAGGTAACTCGTGGGTGCTAACCGAGGTGTCTGGAACTATTGTCGGGAAACTGGCATCTTAGTTGCTAGGATAGGACACGGCAGCCGGGAGAAATGAGGTTCCGGTGAAGCGTCTAGGCAAGATCATTCGTTCCGTACAGGCCTTGGGTCGTGGCTTGTCAGGCCTACCGGGGCCGGTGCAGGCGCAACCTCCCGGCATCGGATTGGCCCTGGGCGGCGGTTTCGCTCGCGGCATCGCCCATATCGGCGTTCTCAAAGTTCTCGAAGCAGAAAATATTCCCATTAGTCTGGTGGCGGGCACCAGCGTTGGTGCGCTCATCGGCGCAGCCTACTGCAGTGGCGTCACCATCCCTGAGCTGGAAGAAATGGCAACGCGGGTGCGCTTCAAGCACTTTGCCCGTTGGACCCTTTCGCGTTACGGATTCGCCAGCAACGAACGCATGATCAAGTTTCTTAGCAGCATTTTGAAAGTCAAGACCTTCGAAGAACTGCAGATTCCCCTGGCGGTGACCGCCACGGATTTTTCCACGGGCGCGGGAGTTGTCTTCCACTCTGGGCCGCTGGTCGACCCGGTGCGCGCCAGTTGCGCTTACCCGGGAATGTTTCTTCCGGTAAAAATCCGGGGGCGTCTGCTGGTGGATGGCATGTTGGCCCACGCCGTCCCCACAGTTCCGTTGCGAGAGATGGGCGCTCAACGAGTGCTGGCGGTGCATCTCCGCGGGACCTGGACCAACAGCGATACTGGGCCACGACATCTGTTCGATGTGATCGGCCAGTGTTTCGCCATTGCCCAGGAGATGAATTGCGGAGTCTGGAAGGCAGCGGCTGATTTGGTCATTGATCCCGACGTTAATGGATACAAGTACGACGACTTCGAACGCTCAGCCGAGTTGATTCGTTCCGGAGAGACGGCGACCCGCGCCGCGTTGCCAGAAATCCGGAAGTGGCTACAACAACCCGAGCCCGGCCGCCCGAAAGCCCAACCCACACGCCTGGCCCAGCCAGCAGTGATGCCGGCGGACTAACTCAGCGGCGTGGGTTGGCGAACCGCGATTGCCTGTCCTATTATGCCGCGATCCCGCAGGTCAGATTTTTTCGAGAGCACTGCCTGACGATCCGCAATTGCACCGCTGCCGGACGGGATCTTGAATGGCTTTGACAGCTTAATCACACGATCAACCTTGGGATACCAGCCTCGGGGCGCGTAGTCGCTGGTGTGCAGATAACACTGAGCCTTCACTTCGTCACTGCCATCGGCAAAAGTGAGCAGCCAGCTTCTAGGGACACAGTTTTCCGGCTGGCCCATGTACTTGGTCAATTCCGCCACGTTGATAAACGTTGTGCCCCATCGCCGCTCGACGTGCGATTTCCCGCCGTATGTGTCATCGGGGGCGGTATGGGTGTGAGCTCCCAGCCATAAATCGACATGTCCGGGTACTGTTGCTAAGAAATTCTCGAACGCGCCAGAATCCTGTTTGCTGTCCACCCAGTACAAGTACGACGCGCCCTGAGGCGTGCCCTGGGGCCAGTAACCGTGATACCACTCCTTCCATCCGCCCTTTTCGTCGCGGCGCATGCCCTCCCACTCGCCTGAGGCGACTGTAGAGTTTTTGAGCATGTAATGATGCGCGCTGATGATGATCGCCGAGGGATTCTCTTCGACTATTCGCTTCCACCAGCGAAACGTATCTCCACTTACTACGCCGCCGGGATTTCCGCCGAGTGTCCCGCGTCCGACTTTCTGCGTGGGCTCGTTGATGTCGCTCATCATCAGGAAGAGGAGATTGCCGGCTCGAAACGAGTAGCGCTCCCATGTGCCGTCGATGGGAAACGGCCGCTTGGCCGCGTCAACCTGCGAGAACTCGGTGTGTTCGCCGGTGGGATCAACCCATTTGCGCCACCACCAGGCTTGCGGCTCGTCGAGACCGCTCCGGTCATGGTTGCCCGATAGATCGTAGATCTGTTCGCGACGATGCTTCTTCAACGCGCTGAATTGCCGGACAATCTCCTCGCCTTCGGGGTCCTTGGGAAGGTCCACATCACCTGAAATATCGCCCAAATTAAGTGCGATGTCCCAATCAAAACCGGATGCCGACTCCGACTGTCGAATCGCCTCGGCCAAGCTCTCTCGGGGGCCGTATTTCTTGTCTCTGCCGACGTGAGCGTCGGCGAACACCCAGACTCGGAATGTTTTAGGAGTCTTACCCATCGGCTTGTCGAATCCGGTGGTAACCCGGACCACCAACGAACCGCCCGGTACGGCTGCGCTCATGCCGAAAGCGGCGAGCGCGGCGAGAAAATCGCGCCTCGAGTGATTCCATGCGCCCTCTTGATCGATGGTATCGATCTCGGCGTGCGAGGCAGTTATTGCGGCATTGCGCCCATCGTGACGAGGCATTCTCTTCCTCGCGTGAATCGCTCCTGGGGAAAACGGTCAGGCTATTGCGCTAATATTCAGGGGTAGTTTACGTGATCCCCTTGTGCAATGAGCAGCATTGTATCCGCCCCTGCAAGCTGACCTTTTCGGAGTGTGGGATTTGGGATCAAAGGCGGGAACTAAGCCTGCGCGACGAGAATCGGGAATTGAAACGGCGGTTGAGAGCTGGAAGCTAGCAGCTCCCTACTTCATCACCCCGCGCGAGGCAATCCCAATATTGTCGCGTGAAGTGTTCTTGACCAGATACATCATCTCGTCGGCCTGGCGAATGATTTCGCGGGGCGTCTTGGCGTCGTGCGGATAGGTGGCCACACCCATCGACGCCCGGACGTTCAGATTCAGTCCCTCTTCCTGGCAGAACATGCTGGTGCGGAGACTGTCGCGTAGGCGCTTCGCCACAATCAGCGCGGCGTCTTTTCCGGTTTGCGGCAACAGCACAACAAACTCGTCGCCGCCATAGCGGAAGGCGTAGTCAATCAAACGCAGCTGTGCTTTGATCAGGTAGCCGATCTCCATCAGCAGTTTGCTTCCTACCAGGTGCCCGTGGGTGTCGTTGACCTGCTTGAAGTGGTCGAGATCGATAAACAGCACAGTGAACTCATAGCCGTAGCGAGCGGAGCGATAGACTTCGGTTTCGAGCGTCTTGTAAAGGTGGCGGGCGTTGTAGAGGCCGGTGCAATCGTCGGTGATGGTGAGTTCCTGGATTTTCTCGACCGCGCGCGCATTTTCGATGGCAATGGCGGCGTAATCACAAATCGATTGCAGGAAGAAGGACTCCTGATCGGTGAAGTTTTCCATCCTGACATTGACCAGTTGAATGACGCCCAGCACGCGCAACTTGGAGCACAGAGGCACGCAGATGATGGAACGCGTCTCCCACTGGGTCATCTCGTCAATGCGCTTGGCGAAGCGGGGATCGGTGTACACGTCAGGCACCACCACACGCTCGCCATGTTTCGCCACCCATCCCGCGATGCCTTCGCCCACTTTGAGCCGCACATTCTTCAGGGCCTCGGAGGCCTTGCCCACCGCAATGGCGAAATAGAGTTCGTCCCGTTCTTCATCCACCATCAGCAAAGACCAATTGTCCGGACGGAAATATTCCGCCATTTTTTCCATGATGGTCTGCAGGATGGAGTCCAGGTCGAGAGATGAAGTCAGGGCCTTGGCCACATCATGAAAGATGCCCAGTTCCTGAACTTTGCGGTCGGCGGCGGCCTTGGTCATGAACTGCGGTCCTCGATGCGGGCAGGAAGTGTTGAAATTATATGCGGCCCCGGAAAGGGGGGGCAATCAACCTTAGTAACCTGAACCGCTGAAGCCACGTCCCGAAGTACATGGGCACGGCGCCCGCCCCAGCCAGCTCGTTTAACAATGCGGTTCACTTCCAGTGCAAATTCATGGGCCTGAAGGGCCTTGCATAACATATATTTACCTCATCACTCTCAATCTTTGATGCGGCCAGCGGCAGGCGAAGGCAGCGGGAAGACGGCCAGGTGGAATCCTTTGGGGCACGGTTGAAGCGGGAGCGGGAACAGCGCAAGATCACGCTGGACGACATCTCTGTCTCAACCAAGATTGCTACCCGCTTCCTCCTCGCCCTCGAGGAGGAACACTTCGACCAGCTTCCCGGCGGTGTTTTTAACAAAGGGTTTGTGCGCGCCTACGCCCGTCATCTGGGCATCGACGAGAACCAGGCCATCGCCGATTTTGTGGCTGCCACCGCGCCCAGCCTGCCGGAGAGCCAGCCCCAAGAGGCTCCAGAGCTGGCAGCCATGGCGGTTCGGGTACCGGAAACAAGGAGTCGCCGTGGTGAGGGTGGCATCCCATGGGGTCTTTTCTCGGTTGTGCTCTTGGTCATGGCTTTCGGCTTCGCCGTTTGGGGCTTCCATTCTCGGGAGAAGCCGACCGGCCCGAGCGTCTCCGTTCCACCGTCAGTCCCGCGCGAGACTTCGACCGTGGCCGCCCAGAAAGCCGCGCCCGAGGGAACTCAGACCGCCTCGACGGACACGACCAGCCAGGCCTCTCAATCACCTCCGGCAGGTGCCGCGGAAACCGTGACGCCCACCGCAGCGCCTGCAGCGAACGCAGCAACCTTCCTCGTGCTGATCAAAGCGCGCGAGGATTCGTGGGTCAGCATCACTGCGGATGGCAAGCAGATCATTGAGGACACGCTCGCCGCTCCGGCGGAAAAGTCTATCGAAGCCCGCAACCAGGTCGTCATCAAAGCCGGAAACGTGGGTGCCCTGGATATCTCATTCAATGGAAAGAAGCTGGCACCTCAAGGCCGCGACAACGAACTAAAGACGCTCACTTTCGATCCCAACGGTCTGCGACCCTAGGCTGCGGTCGTTAGCCCCTCGGCCTGACAGTTACGTTTTTCCTGCCCTTCAAATGCAGGATTTTGCCCTTCGCCGTCCTGCAATTACCACCTAGCGCAAATGCTGCCCGATGGCTGGCCATAATCTGCCGACAACCCCAAAATCGTTGCTTCCCGGTCCCTTCTCTGGTAATTTGTTGAAGGCCGCAAAGTGCTCATTTATAGGCTGGTTGCGTTCTGACCCTCCCGCCAGGTCGTAAAGTTCAGATCGCTTGAAGGAGAAGCCGATTGTCATCCCGGAACCGTTATCTTTTTACCTCCGAATCAGTCACGGAAGGCCATCCCGATAAGATCGCCGACCAGATTTCTGACGCTATCCTCGACGCCTGCCTGACCGAAGACCCGGCCAGCCGCGTGGCCTGCGAAACTTTGACCGCCACCGGCCTAGTCGTCATCGCGGGCGAGATCACTACCAAGGCTTATGTGGATTTCCAGTCGCTGGTCCGGGGCACGATTTCCTCCATCGGCTACAACAACGCGCTCTATGGCTTCGACTCCAACACTTGCGCCGTCATTTCCAGCATCAACAAACAGTCGGGCGACATCGCCATGGGCGTCGACACTGGCGGCGCCGGTGACCAGGGAATGATGTTTGGGTATGCCTGCAACGAAAACGCGGAGCTGATGCCCACCCCGATCTCGTTGGCTCACAAGCTGACCATGCGTCTTTCTGAAGTTCGCAAGCATGGACGCCTTCCTTACCTGCGTCCCGACGGCAAATCGCAAGTCACGGTCGAATACGACAAGAACCACAAGCCCTTCCGCGTGGACGCAGTGGTTGTTTCCACTCAGCACGCGGAGACGGTAGGCAACGAAGAACTGCGAAGCGACATTCTGAAGCACGTCATCCAGGCCACGATCCCCGCCCAGTTGCTCGACGAAGACACCAAGTACCACATCAATCCTACGGGACGTTTTGTGATCGGCGGCCCCATGGGCGATACCGGTCTCACGGGGCGCAAGATTATCGTGGATACCTATGGCGGCATGGGCCGTCACGGCGGCGGTGCTTTCAGCGGCAAGGACCCGACCAAGGTGGACCGTTCGGCAGCCTACATGGCGCGGCACATTGCCAAGAACATAGTGGCTGCCGGCCTGGCGGATCGCTGCGAGGTGCAACTGGCCTATGCCATCGGCGTGGCCGAACCGGTGAGCATCCTGGTAGACACGTTCGACACCTGCAAAGTGGATCCGGACACGATTCCCGATCTGGTGCGGGCGAATTTCCACCTGACTCCGAAAGGCATTATCGACTCGCTAAAGCTGCGCCGCCCGATCTACTGTAAGACGGCGGCTTACGGACACTTCGGCCGGAACGATCCCGACTTCACCTGGGAAGCCACGGACAAGGCCGCCAAGCTGGCCAGCGATGCTGGTTTGCGCGAGCCGGCCGCACAGGGCCTTCGCAAGTAGGGTTCAAGTCTTTCAGGATCGCGATAACCGGGTTGCAAGACTGCAATCAAACTTTGATTACGCGCCACAGGAGAGTATGTCGACCACACCTACGCAAGTGAACTGTGATGTGAAGAGCCTGGATTTTGCCGACCTCGGCAAGAAGCGGATTGACTGGGCCAACCAGTCCATGAAGGTGCTGCAAATCATCCGCAAGGAATTCATCAAGAACCAGCCCCTGAAGGGCATTCGCGTTTCAGCCTGCCTGCACGTGACCGCCGAAACCGCGAACCTGGCCATCTGCCTCCGGGACGGCGGTGCCGACGTGGTGTTGTGCGCCTCCAATCCCCTGTCCACGCAGGATGACGTGGCCGCCAGCCTGGTCCGCGATCACAACATTCCGGTCTTCGCCATCAAGGGCGAGGACAACGACACGTACTACGGCCACATTCTCGCCGCCATCGACCACAAACCCCACATCACCATGGACGACGGCGCCGACCTCGTTACCCTGCTGCACACCAAGCGCCAGGATGCGCTCGAAGGCGTGATCGGCGGTACCGAAGAAACCACAACGGGCGTGATTCGCCTGCGCGCCATGGCCAAAGAAGGAGTGCTGCGCTTCCCCATCGTCGCAGTCAACGACGCCGACACCAAGCACCTGTTCGACAACCGCTATGGCACTGGCCAGTCGACCATCGACGGCATCATCCGTGCCACCAACTACCTGCTGGCCGGCTCAAAGTTCGTAGTCGCCGGCTACGGCTGGTGTGGACGAGGCCTGGCCAGTCGCGCTCGCGGCGCCGGGGCCGAGGTCATCGTCACCGAGGTCGATCCCACAAAAGCGCTCGAAGCAGTCATGGACGGCTTCCGCGTAATGTCAATGAACGAAGCCGCGAAATTAGGCGATGTGTTCTGCACCGTGACCGGCAACAAGAGCGTGCTCACCAAGGAACATTTCGAGGTCATGAAAGACGGCGCCATCATTTCCAATTCCGGCCACTTCAACGTGGAGATCGACATTCCCGCGCTGGAAAAGATGTCATCCTCCAAGCGCACCACGCGCAGTTCCGTCGAAGAGTATTCGCTGCGAGATGGACGCAAGATCAACCTGCTGGGCGAAGGCCGCCTGATCAACCTGGCTGCCGCCGAGGGCCATCCGCCATCCGTGATGGACATGAGCTTCGCCGATCAGGCCCTGTCCGCCGAGTACATGGTTCGGAATTACAAGACGCTGGAGAAGAGGGTCTACAAAGTTCCCGATGACCTGGACAAGAGAGTAGCCAAGCTGAAGCTGGAGTCCGTCGGCATCAAAATCGATAA